>NZ_VDYR01000001.1:323750-647500 GCF_006346325.1 Sphingomonas japonica
CCTCGCCGCGCAAGCGCTCGAGGATCACGAGCATGCGCTCGATCTGGTCGGACCGGTCGGAGATCGCCTCGAGATTGTCGCGGATCGGCTGCTGGCGGGGGATTTCGGACAATGCCCCGATCAGCGTCTGGAAGAAACCGGGGCGGCCGTCGACCTTGCCGCCGAACGCGAATTTGAGGCCGGGCCAGGGGTCGATGAACACGAAGCGGCGGTCGATCTGGCGGCGGGCGGGGCGCTGGCGCAGCGCGTCGATCGCCGGACGGAACGGCGCATTTGCGAGCACCGAGCCGTCGATCAGCGCCGCCTTGTCGACCGAATTGGTCGCGACATGCCGCGGCAGCACCTGTTCGAGGAACGCGTCGCGGCCGGGCCAGGCGATCTCGCGGTCGGCGATCACGCTGTCGAGCTCGGCAACGGTGAACGGGGGAAATGCGCCAGGAAAGCTCGAGGTCGCGCGCGCGGCGAAAGCGAGCTCGGCGCGGTCGGCGAGCACATCGCCGCGATTGCCGCTGTCGATGAAGTCGATGACGAGGCGATGCTCGGTTTCGACGACCTCCTCGGGCGAGTTGAGCCGCAGCCGCTCGGGGTGGCCGGAAAAGTCGGTAACGGTGACGAACAGGTCTAGCGGCTGGCCGTCGGGGAGCAGTCTGGGGCCTGCCGGCGCCGCCGCCATCGCATCGAATGCGTCGAGCAGCATGCCCAGCAGCCGCTCGCCGCCGAACGGCGGTTCGAACCAGCGCGAGCGGACGAAATGGTCGAGCTTGGCGCGCACCTCGTCGCGCGCCGCCGCTTCGACCGTCTCATCGACCACCCGGTGTCCCATCGCCATCCACGCGATCGGCCGGGCCCAGAATTTGGTCAGCGCCGAATTGGGAGCATGGTCGGGATCGGTCAGCTTCTCGACATCGGCGAGGTCGAGCCACAGATCGGTAAGCGGTTCGAGGCTCTGCCCGCTGCTGATCGCCTGTGCCAGGAACACGCCGTTGATACCCCCCGCGCTGGCTCCGGCGACGATATCGACCAGCACGCGCACGCGCAGCCCGGTCTGCTCGGCGATCTCCTCGAGCATGGCGCGGTACACGCCCTGGCTTCCGGTGGCGGCCGGTGTGCCGTCGCAGAATGCCTGACTGGCGCGGGCGAGACGCCAGATCTCCTTGGTGATGCCGTGCATGTAGACGGCAAGGCTGATGCCGCCATAGCAGACCAGCGCAAGCCGCAATTCCTTGTCGCGCATGCCGCGTTGCGTCCCCTCAGCCAAACTCGATATCCGCCCAGATCGGCAGGTGATCGGACCCGGTGCGCGCGGCATGGCTGTCGTGCACCCCGCAGGCGGCGATGCGCAGCCCACGCGACACCATGATGCGGTCAAGCCGCCCGACCGGATGGCGGGCATGGAAACTGGGCCCGGTGTCCGCAAAATCATGGGTACGACCGAAATCGAGCAGGCAGCCGCGACGGCCCCATTCGTTGAGATCGCCCATCATCACCGACGGCATCGCTTCGTCGCAGCCATCGAGATGCGCGAGCACCGCCGCCGCCTGCTTGCGCCGCCACAGGCCGGAAAGGTCGAGATGCATGCCGACGACGCGCAGCATCGCCCCATTGATGCGCAGTTCGCACGCGACCGCGCCGCGCGGTTCGAGCGCGGGCAGATGCAACGCTTCGCACGCCGTGATCTCGGCCTCCTTGCGCACCAGCACGACATTGCCGTGCCAGCCCATTGAGCGCGCGCGCTTGGCGGCGGGCACCGCCTTCCACGGGCTATGCTCGTCGAGCAGATGCGCGGTGATGACGGCGGCGCGGGCACCGAAACGACGATCGGCTTCCTGCAGCGCGATGACGTCGGCGTCGATCTCGCGCAGGACGTCGAGCGTGCGCTCCGGGCTGCGACGGCGGTCGGTGCCGATGCCCTTGCGCATATTGTAGCTGGCGACGCGGATCATCGCGGCAGCTCGATACAGGCGAGCAGCCCGCCGCCGTCGCGATTGGCGAGGTGGATGGATCCGCCGGCGTCGCGAACGATCGCCTGGGCGAGCGCAAGGCCGAGGCCGACGCCGCCGGTCTCACGATTGCGCGAGGTTTCGAGGCGGGTGAAGGGGTCGAATACCGCGGCGAGCTTGTCGGCAGGGATGCCGGGGCCGCGATCGGCGATTTCGATGCGGACCGACGATCCCAGGGGAACCAGCCGCACCTCGACGCTGCCGCCGCCATATTTGACGGCGTTCTCTATCAGGTTGCGGACCGCGCGCCGCATCAGCGACGGGCGCAGACGCACCGGGGTACGCGGTGCTTCCTCCAGCACAACGTCATGGTCGAGGTCGCGAAAGTCGTCGACCACCGCATCGACCAGGGCCGCGAGGTCGGTGTCGGTCATCGCTTCGCTGGGACGCCCGAGGCGAGCGAGCGACAGGATATCCTCAAGTGTGCCGTTCATCTCGTCGATGATGTCGGCCATGCGCTGCCGATCGGTATCATCGTCGACCGATTCGATGCGGACGCGCAGCGCGGCCAACGGCGTGCGCAGATCATGGCCGATCGCACCGAGCATCCGGTCCTTCTCGTCGAGCATGACGGTGACACGGTCGCGCAGCGTGTTGTACGCGGCGATCACCGCGCGGACGTCGCCGGGGCCACGTTCCGCGACCGGCGCGGCGTCCTCGCCGGGACGGAAGCCGCGCGCAGCGGTAGCGAGAGATTGCAGCGGCTCGGCGATGCGGCGGCCGAGCCACAGGATCGGGATCAGCGTGACGACGTAGAGGATCAGCGTCTGCGCGATCAATTGCCAGATCAGGCTGCGTTCGGTGCGCGGCCAGGGGCTGTCGAGCGCGAGCCAGCCGCGCCCGGGCATCTCGACGCCGACCAGCAGCTCGCCGCCGAAGCGCGCCAGGCGATCGGCGCGGCGCGGGCCGAGCTTGCGCAATTGCAGCGATTTGGGGTCGATGTCGCGGATGCCGGTGACGATCCGGCCGAAGCGGATACCCGATTCGGACAGCCCGGCGCGGATCCCCTCTTCGACATCGCGGGCCGGGTGCAGCTGTGCCGGCACGGGATTGGCGGCGACCAGCCGGGTGCGGGCGCGCGGGCGTTCGGGCGGCAGGCGGCCACTGGCCATGCGCTCCGCTGCATCGACGACGCGGGTGATCGCGGGCACGGTGACCTGGGCGAAGCGCAGCGCCTGCCGCTCGCGGTAGAGCATCGCAAAATTGATCGCCTGCGCCACGAACAGCGCGACTGCGACGAGCAGCGCGATCTGGCCGGGCAGACTGCGCGGCCATAGCGAGCGTGCCGTCACGACGCGTTCACGCTCACAGACGGGTCACCTCCGCCGACAAGGTATAGCCGCCGCCCCAGACGGTCTTGATCAGCGACGGGTTCTTGGGATCGGGCTCGATCTTCTTGCGCAGGCGGCTGACCTGATTGTCGATCGCGCGATCGAATGCAGCGGCTTCGCGGCCCTGCGTCAGGTCGAGCAGCTGGTCGCGGGTGAGCACCTGGCGCGGGCGGGTAACCAGCGCGAGCAACAGATTATATTCCCCGGTCGATAGCGGCACCGACACGCCTTCGCGATCGACCAGCGCGCGCTCGCCGGTCTTCAGCACCCAGCCGGCGAAGCTGTACGATCCGGTTTCGGGCGCGTTCTGGCGCGCGCCGCCCGCTGCGGTGCGGCGCAGCACCACCTTGATGCGGGCGGCGAGTTCGCGCGGGGAAAACGGCTTCACGACATAATCGTCGGCGCCCATTTCCAGACCCACGATGCGATCGGTCTCCTCCGACTTGGCGGTCAGCAGGATCACCGGCGTCTCGCCATGCGCGCGGATGTGGCGGCACAGGCTGAGCCCATCCTCGCCCGGCATCATGATGTCGAGGATGGCGAGGTCGATGGCGTAGGCCGAGAGCCGCGCGCGCGCACCCTCCGCATCGCCGGCCTGAGTGACTCGAAAACCCTGCTTGGTGAGATATTGCGCGAGCGGCTCGCGGATCGAGCGCTCGTCATCGACCAGCAGCAGGTGGGGCTGTTCGGACATGTCCATGCCGGTAGCATAATCCATGAGCGGTCCAAGAGGTTCGTTGGTGCGGAAAAAGCCGGGCGGGCGAGGAGGGCAAGCCCGCCCGGCAACGCTGGATGCGATCGATTACTGGTCGAATGCTTCCGGCGGGGGAGCCATGTCGCCGCGGCGGGCCATGCGCTGTTCCCGCTTCTCGGCACGCTCGGCGGTATCGATGCGGCCGTCGCGATTGGCATCGACCCGGTCGAAGCGCAGCGTCGCCATCGCGCGATGCTCGTCGAGGCTGATCTGGCCGTCCTTGTTGGCGTCGATCCGGGCGAGCATGCGTGTGCGCATGCCGCCGTGCTTGCCCGCCGGCTTGCCGCGCGCTTCGCGGCGTTCGGCGCGCTTGTCGTGCATCGCCTCGCGCTCCGCCGCGGTGATCTGGCCGTTGCCGTCGGCGTCGAGCCGCTGAAACATGCGGTCGGCCTGGGCGATCGCCTCGGCGCGGGTCTGCACGCCGTCGCCATTGGGGTCGAGCCGCGCCATCTTCCCGGCCGGGGGCGGCGTCATCGTCTGCGGCACCGGGGCCGGGTTCTGCTGCGCCAGTGCGACGCCGGTCAGCGCGGTCGCGCCCAGCGCGGCGGCCATCAACATGCGTTTCATCGTCATTCCTCGCATTCAGGACGTCGGGATGATCCCGTCGTTGGCAGCAATATGAGCGCCAGCTGTCGCGGCGATTTGTCAGCCAAGGTTAAACTTGTCGCAAAATGTCGCGGTCTCACGCGAAGATGGCGACGCCCTGCATCGCATCGGCGACGAGGCCGCCGCGCGCATTCCAGACCGCCATGCGCTGGCTGGAGTAGCCGTCGGCGGCGCGGTCGGCACGCGCCGAAAGCAGCCACCAGCCATCGGTCGTGGTCGGCGCCGGATCGACCAGATTGATCGTCCAGGTAAGGCTGGAAAGCGGTGCGAAGCCGCCGATCAGGCGCAGCGCGGCGGGCGGCAGTGCGTCGCCGATCGCGAGCAGCTCGACCATAGCGTCCAGCCCGTCCCGCGCGCGTAGCCGGGTCCAGCGCAGCCATTCGGCGGGCGAAAGCGGCGACTTGTCGTCGAAGAATTCGAAGTTGTTCGTGAAGAAACCGGGATCGCCGACATAGAGCGGCGCGTCCGGCGGCGGCGGCTGTCGCGGGGCGGGCGGGGCGGCGTCGTGCGCGATCTTGGAGGCGAGTGGCGCCATGAACACGAAGCTGGCGCGCAGGCCCAGCCCCGCCTCGCTCGTCACGTCGGCCTGGACGAACGCGGCGTTGCGGCCGCGGCGCAGGCGGGTCGCCGTGACCGTCACGTCACCCGCGAGCGGACCGATGAACGCGATCTGCGCCGAGCGCAGCGGCGGCAGGTCGGGCTCGGACTGCTGCGCGGCATGCAGCGCGAGCGCCGCGGACAGCCCGCCATAGGTGGTCCGCCCCTGCATCCAGTCGCCGGGGATGGCGACGCGCATGCCGGTATCGGTCGCGGTAGCGGCGGCGAGGATTTCCGCGATCGGGGTCATGCGGCCGGGCGTTCCGGCCAGCGGTCACGCAATTCGCGTTTCAGCACCTTGCCGATCGCGCTGCGGGGAAGTTCGTCGATCGGCTCGAGCGCGGACAGCCGCTGCGTCTTGCCGACGCGGGCGTTGAACCATGCGAGGATCTCCGCCGGATCGCTTTGCCCGCGCGCCACATAGAAGCCCACCGGGGTTTCGCCCCATAGCGGCGACGGGACGCCGATGACGGTACAGTCGGCGACCTGCGGATGCCCGGCAAGGATCGCTTCGAGATCAGAGGGATAGAGGTTGAAGCCGCCCGAAATGATCAGGTCCTTCTTGCGGTCGAGCAGGGTCAGGAACCCGTCCTCGTCGAAGCGGCCGATATCGCCGTGGCGGATGTAGCGCCTGCCGTCGGCGTCGAACCATTCGGCCTGTGCCGTGGCATCGCTGCGGCCGTGATAGCCGGTCATCATCGCCGGCGATCGGCCGACGACCTCGCCGGTGTCGCCTTGTGCGACCTCGCGGCCGTCATCGTCGATCAGGCGGATGTCATGCCCCTCGATCGGCTGGCCGACGCTGTGCAGCTTGTCGGGATGGGCATTGGCGACGAGCATGGTCGTGCCGCCGCCTTCGGTCATGCCGTAATATTCGACCAGCAGTCCCGGACAGCGCGCGACGATGTCGGCCTTGAGTGACGCGGCGAACGGAGCGCTGGTGCAGGTCTTGAGACGGAAGCTGGTGAGGTCGAAAGCATTGAAATCGGGAAGCGCCATGATGCGCTGATATTGCACCGGAACCAGCATCGCGTGGGTGGCGCGGTAGCGCTCGGCAAGCGTGCAGAACGCACGCGCATCGAACCTTGGCATCAACACGGCGGTGCCGCCCCACGCGATCGTCGGCAGGAAGCTGACCAGTGTGGTGTTCGAATAGAGCGGGGTGGCGATCATCGTCACGGCGTCGCCGAAACCGGCGGCGGCGTTGCGCGCGATATGCGCCCAGCGCATCGCGTGCGGCTGGACGATGCCTTTCGGCGTGCCGGTGGTGCCCGACGAATAGATGATGTTGAACGGGTCGGCGGGTCCGATCGGGATCGGGGTGAGTGCCGTGCCGCCATGCCCCATCCAGGCCGGATCGCCGAGGCGGACGATCCTTGCCGCCGCGCCGGTCAGCGCCGCGCTGCCCGCTTCGTCGGCAAACGCGATCGGCGCGCCGCAATCCGCGATCATCGCCGCAAGCTGATCGGGTGTGGCCGATGCCGCCAGCGGCGTCGGCACCGCCCCGGCGCGCAGGATGGCAAGGAATGCGGCGGCGCTCGCCACCGAATTGGCGGCGAGGATCGCCACCGGCTGATGCGGTCGCACTCCGGCCTGCTGAAGGGCCGCGGCGGCACGCGTCATTTCTGCATCGAGGCTGGCATAGGACAGCGATTGCTCGCCATCGACGAGCGCCAGCTTGTCGCCGCGCTCGCGAGCGTGCGCGGCGATCAGGTCGGGCAAGGTGGCGAAATCGCCGGCGAGCATCGCCGCGCTGTCGGGCATCGGCATTTTCGCTGGCTACCCGCAAAATACGGGCAGCACCATACGCGATGTTCGAATTCGTCGGACGGGAGCGGCTAGCGCTTGCTAGACTGGCCAAATAGGATCGCCTTTTCTTCTTCGCTCAGCGGCTTGGCCTCGCCGCGGATCTCGTCGCCCTTGCGATAAGCCTCGACCACCGCGGGACGGTCCTTGATCGCATCGAACCAGCGCTTCAAGTTCGGGAAATCGGCGATATCCTGGTGATGGCTCTCATAAGGAACGATCCACGGATAGATCGCCATGTCGGCGATCGAATAGTCGCCGGCGACGAAATCGCGGCCGTCGAGACGGCGGTCGAGTACGCCGTAGAGGCGGTTCACTTCATTGTCGTACCGGGCGATCGCATACGGCACCTTTTCCGGCGCGTAGATGTTGAAATGCCCGTTCTGCCCGGCCATCGGACCGAGCCCCCCCATTTGCCACATCAGCCACTGCGTCACCTCGGCCTTGCCGCGCGGATCGCCCGGCAGGAAGCGTCCGGTCTTTTCGGCAAGGTAGAGCAGGATCGCGCCCGATTCGAAGACGCTGATCGGATCGCCGCCATCGGCCGGGTCGTGATCGACGATCGCGGGCATGCGATTGTTCGGCGCGATCTTGAGGAAATCGGGCGCGAACTGGTCGCCCTTGCCGATGTTGACCGGGTGGATGGTGTAGTCGAGCCCGGATTCCTCGAGAAACAGCGTAATCTTGTGGCCATTGGGCGTGGGCCAGTAATGCAGGTCGATCATGTCGGAGCCGCTCCCTTGTCTTGGTCGTGGCAGAACATGGGTTGCGCGGTCGGTGCCCGCAACCGCGCGAACGTGGCTTGACGCAGCGGCCTCCGTACCGCAGTTTCGAAACAAAGAGCTGGAGAGTGATGATGGCGACCGTGGTCGAACCCGAGATCGACGCGCTGGAGAGGTTCCGTGCCGAAGCGCGCGCGTGGCTTGCCGAGCATTTCCCCACGGCGCTCAAGGGTAAGGATAATGCGCTGTCGGCGCTGGAGGGGCCGACCGAGCAGTCGCCCGACGAAGCGGCGTGGCAGCGCGCGATGGGCGAGAAGGGCTGGGGCGTGCCGACCTGGCCCCGCGAATATGGCGGTGGCGGGCTGAGCCGGGCGGAGGCGCGTGTGCTGCAGGAGGAGATGCAGCGGATCGGCGCGTGGAATCCGATCGGCGGGATGGGCGTGATGATGTTCGGGCCGACACTACTCGAATATGGCAGCGAGGAGCAGAAGCGCGAGCACATCCCGGCGATCGCCAAGGGCGAAGTGCGCTGGTGCCAGGGCTATTCCGAGCCGAATGCCGGCTCCGACCTCGCCAACCTCCAGGCGTTCGCGGCCGACGCAGGGGACCATTATATCGTCAACGGGCAGAAGACCTGGACGTCGGGCGGGCAGTGGGCCGACAAATGCTTCTGCCTCGTCCGCACCGACAAGACCAAGAAGCACGAGGGGATCAGCTTCGTCCTGATCGACATGCATGCGCCGGGAGTCGAGGTGCGACCGATCAAGCTGATCTCGGGCAGTTCGCCGTTTTGCGAGACGTTCTTCACCGACGTGAAGGTGCCCAAGGCGGACCGTGTCGGCGCGGAAGGGCAGGGGTGGACGATCGGCAAGCGGCTGCTCGAGCATGAACGCTCCAACCTGTCGGGCGCGGGCGGCGGCGCGAGCCGGTTGTTCGCGGGCAAGCCGCTGGGCCAGATGGCCAAGGAATATCGCGGCACCGATGATCGCGGGCGGATCGCTGACAGCGACCTGCGCATGCGGATCGTGCGGCACGAGATGGACCTGCGCGCATTCGCGCTGACGCTGCGGCGTTCGGCGCTCGAGGCGAAGTCGAACCAGGGGCCGTCTGCAGCGGCGTCGATCATGAAGAATGTCGGCGCGCGCATCACCCAGACCCGCGCCGAACTGGCGGTCGAGACGATGGGGATGCAAGGGCTCGGCTGGGAAGGCGAAGGGTTCAGCGAAGCCGAGATCGACCAGACCCGGACCTGGCTGTGGGGCAAGGCCGTGTCGATCTATGGCGGGTCGAGCGAGATCCAGAACAACGTCATCGCCAAGCGCATCCTCGGGATGCTCGATCACCAGTGAACGCGGCGGCGGTTTAGGGGCAGGCAGATGGCGATACTGAACGAAGACCAGGTAATGCTGCGCGACATGGCGCGAGAATGGGCCGATAACGAGGCGCCGGTGACGGCGTTTCGCACGTTGCGCAACGCCGGGTCGCCTGCCGGCTATGACGCAGCGCAGTGGCAGGCGCAGGCCGAGATGGGCTGGGCGGGGATCGTAGTGCCCGAGGCCCATGGCGGCGCGGGCATGGGCTATCTCTCGCTCGGGCTGGTGCTGGAGGCGTTGGGTCGCAATCTCGGCGCGTCGCCTCTCGCGGCGACCGCGGCGGCGACCAGCGCGCTGGTACTGGGCGGATCGGATGCGCAGCAGGCCGAATGGCTGCCGCGCATCGCCAGCGGTGAGATCGTCGCGACGCTGGCGATCGACGAGGGCCCGATATTCGCGCCCGAAGCGATTGCGACGAGGGCGGCGGACGGCAAGCTGAGCGGGACCAAGCGGTTCGTTGCCGAAGGGGATACGGCGCAGCTGTTCATCGTAGCGGCCGCCGACGGGCTGTACCTCGTCCGCGGCGACGAGGGCGTCGCCCGAATGCACCGCGCGATGGTCGATCATCGCAGCCATGCCGATATCGTGTTCGAGGCAGCGCCCGCCGACAGGCTGGCAGGCGGCGGCGACGGCCTGCTGGCACAGGTGGCCGATCGCGCGGCGGCGGCGACCGCGGCGGAGATGCTGGGGCTTGCCGAGGCGGCGTTCGAGATGACCAACGATTACCTCAAGACGCGCGTCCAGTTTGGGCAGAAACTGTCGAGCTTCCAGGCACTGCAGCACCGCATGGCGGCATGGTTCACCGAATTGCAGCTGATGCGATCGGCGGTCGAAGGCGCGCTCGAGGCGATCGACGCGGGGCGGTCGGACATTGACCAGGCGGTCAGCCTCGCCAAGGCGATCGCGTCCGACACGCTGCACCTGTCGAGCCGCGAGATCGTCCAGTTGCATGGCGGCATCGGCATGACCGACGACCATGATGCCGGCTTCTATCTGAAGCGCGCACGGGTGCTGGAGACGATGTGGGGCAATGCCGCCTATCACCGTGAGCGCTTCGCGCGGCTCAATGGCTATTGACGGCAGGATTCGTCGGTAAAGTATGCTGCGGCGCAACTATGACAAATTGGCAACACCGCCGGTCAACTGGCGGAGACGACGACGAAGTCGCTTGACGCCGCTGCGGTAAGTGCTTCAATTCGAGGATACGGTATGTGCGCGCAATGACCGCATGACCGAGGTGGGGAGAGGATGATGGTCAAGCTGCAGCTTTTGACGGCGTGTGCGGTGCCCGCGATGATGCTGGCCTTGGCGTTGCCCGCGCATGCGCAGGATATCGCGGCCGGAACGGTATCGGACGAACCGGTGGCGGAGGTGCCGCAGGAGGAGATCGGCGCCGACATCGTCGTCACCGCTCAGGGCCGCTCGCAGTTGCTCGCCGACGTGCCGATCGCGGTGTCGGCGGTGAATTCGGAGAGTCTGGCGCTATCGGGCGCCAACGACATTCGCCAACTCAACCAGCTCGCACCGTCGCTGCTGGTGTCGTCGACCGGGTCGGAGGCAAACGGCTCCGCGCGCATCCGCGGCATCGGCACCGTCGGCGACAATCCCGGGCTGGAAAGCTCGGTGGTGACCTTCATCGACGGCGTCTATCGCTCGCGCTCCGGCATCGGCCTCAACGAGCTTGGCGAGATCGACCGCATCGAAGTGCTGCGCGGGCCGCAGGGGACGCTGGGCGGGCGCAACTCGTCGGCGGGCCTGATCAGCATCGTCAGCAAGCAGCCGGAGTTCACGCTCGGCGGCAATGTCGAGGCGACCTATGGCAACTATGATTTCTGGCGGTTCGCCGCGGGGCTGACCGGACCGATCATCTCCGACGTGCTCGCGGCGCGGATCGACGGCGTGTATGTGAAGCGCGACGGTTTCTACAACGACGAAGCCAACGACACCAGGATCAACGATCGCGACCGTTATTTCGTGCGCGGCCAATTGCTGTTCCAGCCGAGCGCGGACATCAACGTCCGGCTGATCGGCGATTACAGCAAGCGCGACGAGAATTGCTGCGCCGCTACCTATGTCGATTCCTCGGTCAACCCGTTCATCGGCAACCTCAACGAGTCCGGTGCGCCGTTCGCGACCAATCTGGGCAACGGCAACAACATGGTCGATGTCCTCACCGCGCTGGGGCAGGACCCGGCGGCGTTCAACCAGGGCTATAGCCGCGACGTGTCGGTGACACCCGGCCGCAGCTACGCCAGCGGTTCGGAGGATTGGGGGGTTTCCGGACAGATCGACTGGACGCTCGGCGATGTGACGCTGACGTCGATCACCGCCTATCGCAATTATTACAACACCCAGGCGTCGGACACCGACTACAGCACCGTCGATATCCTCTATAATGGCGGCGGCGACAGCAATTCGCGACTGTTCAAGACGTTCACCCAGGAACTGCGCCTGCAGGGCAGCCTGTTTGACGATCGGCTCGACTGGCTGATCGGCGGGTTCTACCTCGACGAGAAAATTCGCGTGAACAGCGATCTGCGCTTCGGCAACGATTACGGCCGCTTCGCTACCTGCCGCATCGTATCGGGCGGCGGGCTTTCGGGACTGTACGATCCGACCAGCCCGGGCTGCGTGTTTCCCGGCGTCGGCCCGGCGACGCTGGCGGCGGCGGGGAGCCCCGACATCGCCGCGGGCTTTGCGACGCTCGACACGCTCAACGACCGGGGGTCGATCGTCGACACCTATCGCCAGAACACGCGCAGCTTCGCCGCTTTCACGCACAACATCATCCATATCACCGACAGCGTCGATCTGACGCTGGGGCTGCGCTACACCGATGAGCGCAAGCGCTTCTCGGCCAACTTCACCAACGACAATACCGTCTGCACGACGCTGCAATCGACCGTATCGGACGAGGCGTTCAGCCCGACATCGACCGCGACGCAGCGCGCTCTCGCGCAGGCGCTGCTCGGGCTGGGCTGTCAGGGCAATGCGACCGCCGAACTGAACGGCGTCAGCATCAACGACGAGCGCAACGAGAGCGAGTTCACCGGCACCGGCATCCTGTCGTGGAAGGCGACCGAGGATCTGCTGCTCTACGGCAGCTATTCACGCGGCTACAAGGCGGGCGGGTTCAATCTCGATCGCTCGGCGCTCAAGCTCCCGGTGTTCTCGTTCGCATCGCAGGGCGGGGCGCAGGCGCTGGTCAGCAACCTTCAGTTCGACCCCGAGACCGTCAATGCGTTCGAGATCGGTGCGAAATATGCCACCGGGCCGTTCACCGTGTCGGTCGCAGCGTTCCGGCAGGAGTTCGAGAACTTCCAGCTCAACACCTTCGACGGGACGGTATTCATCGTCCAGAACGTCAATGGCTGTACCGACGACCTGAACGGTGGCGACCGCGACCAGAGCAAATTCCCGGGTGCGCCGAACTACGACGCCGCGGCGGCAACCACGGGGGCGTGCGACACCGACAATCTCGGCTATGGCGTGCTGTCGCAGGGCGTCGAACTCGAGGCGCAGTTGGTCCCGATCCGCGACCTGCGCATCGCGATGGGGCTGACCTATGCCGACACCAAGTTCCGCGACAATCTGGTCGGCAATGCCAGCGGCGCGCCGCTCAACCAGGCGCTTCGCAAGCTGCCCGGCGACAACCTGTCGAACGCGCCCGAGATCGTGGTGACGTCCTCGGTCGGCTGGACGCCCGACCTCGGCAATTCGGGACTGTCGGGACTGTTCTATGTCGATGGCCGCCTGGCCGACGATTACAACACCGGGTCCGACCTGTTCCCGCAAAAGGAGCAGGACAGCTTCTTCATCCTCAACGCGCGTGTCGGCATTCGGGGGCCAAGCGAAGCCTGGTCGCTCGAATTCTGGGGACAGAACGTCCTCAACAAGGATTATGCGCAGGTCGCGTTCAACTCGCCGTTCCAGGAAGGCGGCAACACCGCGGCGTTCCAGGACCCGCAATATCCGGGGGGACGCCAGCTCTTCTCGCAATTCCTCGCGGAGCCGCGGACCTATGGCGTGACGCTGCGCGGTAAATTCTGATCGCGCCGTCCGGTGCGGCGGGCGGCGTAAGGCCGGCCGCACCGGTTCCTCACGCCATGGAGCATAGTGTCGATGGCTGAGGCGGTACCCTGGACCGATCCAGTGACGCAGGGCGACGACCGGGCGATGCGGCGACGGACGCTGACGCTTGCCTTGCTCACCGTAACCTATTTCTTCAGCTACATGGACCGGCAGATCCTGGCGATCCTGCAGGAGCTGATAAAGGCGGACCTCAGCCTGTCGGATACCCAGTTGGGTCTGTTGTCGGGGCTGGCGTTCGCGATCTTCTATGCGACGCTGGGCATTCCGGTCGCGCGGCTGGCGGATCGGACGAACCGCAGGAACATCATCGTCGCCAGCCTGACCGTCTGGAGCGCGATGACGGCGGCAGGCGGGCTGGCGATGAATTTCTGGCAGCTGCTCGCGGCGCGGATCGGCGTCGGTATCGGCGAGGCGGGGTCGTCGCCGCCGAGCCATTCGATCATCGCCGACCTGTATCCGCCCGAGCGCCGCGCCGGGGCGATGGGAGTCTATTCGCTCGGCGTCGTGCTGGGTGCGGCGATCGGCACCTTCATCGGCGGCACGGTGGCGAGCTTCTATGGCTGGCGCGCGGCGATGTTCGCGGTGGGGTTGCCGGGGGTGGCGCTGGCGGTGATCGTCTATCTGTTCGTCGTCGAGCCGCGGCGTGGGCTGTCCGATCCGGTGCCGGAAACGCACAAGGGGCCGATGCCGGGGCTGGCCGCAGGGTTCGCGACGATGCTGCGCAGCGGCCCCGCCTTGCATCTGGTCATCGCGGTCACGCTGACGTCGATGATCGGCTATGGCCTGACCGCGTGGGGGCCGAGCTATATGCAGCGCTCGCTCGGCATCTCGATCCTTGAGATATCTCTGTACGTCGCACCGATCGGGGCGGTGGTGGGGACCATCTCCGCGGTCGGGGGCGGGCGGCTCGCCGATCGGCTGGCGCGGACTCGCGGGCTGTATGCGCAGCCGTGGATGGTGGCGTGGCTCAAGCTGATCGCGCTGCCGTTCACGCTGGGGTTCTTCATCCTCGACATGCCGGTTGCGGCAGTGGTGTCGTATTTCCTTTACGTGCTGTTCGCGAACAGCTATCTCGGACCGACCTTCGCGTTGATCCAGGGACTGGCACCGCTGCGGCTGCGCGCCTTGTGGGCAGCGATCACGCTGTTGGTGATCAACCTGATCGGGCTGGGGCTAGGGCCGACGCTGGTCGGCGTGATCAGCGACCTGCTCGAACCGACGCTGGGCGCGGAGTCGCTGCGCTGGTCGATGTTCCTGTTCGCCGCGGTGACGCCATGGGCGATCTGGCATTACTGGCGCGCGGGGGTGCTGCTGAAGCGGGCGGGGTAGTTCTACAAACTCTCTTTCCCGTTCGTGTCCAGCCCCTCGGCTTCGCTCGGGATAAACTTCGGCGCCTGCGCCGAAGTCGAGACACCCTGCGCAGCGCTCGCGACACGTCCCTCGACTTCGCTGGGGACGAACCGAGCGGTGGCGGTTCGAACGGAAAAAGGGCGCCCGGACAATCCGGGCGCCCTTCTTTTTCACACAGGCCGTCGCGGCGAAGCCGCGCCGTCGGTCCTCGCTCAGCGAGGCCGGCCGACCGCAGCGGTGCGCTTGTGCGACCGCCGCGGTCGTGGCCGCGGCTCAGCTGCTGTAGTACATATCATACTCGACCGGGCTCGGCGTCATTTCCCAGCGCATGACATCCTCGAACTTGAGTTCGATGTAGCTCTCGATCTGATCCTTGGTGAACACGTCGCCCTTGAGCAGGAAATCGTGATCCGCCGCGAGGCTCTCCAGCGCTTCGCGCAGCGAGCTGCACACGGTCGGCACTTCGGCGAGTTCGGCAGGCGGCAGGTCGTAGAGGTTCTTGTCCATCGCCTCGCCGGGATGGATCTTGTTCTGGATGCCGTCCATCCCGGCCATCATCAGCGCTGCGTAGGCAAGATACGGATTGGCGAGCGCGTCCGGGAAGCGCACTTCGACCCGCTTGGACTTTGGCCCCGATCCATAGGGGATGCGGCACGATGCCGACCGGTTGCGCGCGGAATAGGCGAGCAGCACCGGCGCTTCATAGCCAGGCACCAACCGCTTGTAGCTGTTGGTCGAGGGATTGGTGAAGGCGTTGACCGCCTTGGCATGCTTGATGATGCCACCGATGAAATAGAGGCACATGTCCGAAAGGCCGGCATAGCCGTTGCCAGCGAACAGCGGCGTCTTGCCATCCCAGATCGAGAAATGCGTGTGCATCCCCGATCCGTTATCCTCCTTGATCGGCTTGGGCATGAACGTCGCGGTCTTGCCGTACGCATGCGCGACCTGGTGGACGACATACTTGTAGATCTGCATGCGGTCGGCGGTCTGCGTCAGCGTGCCGAAGGTCAGGCCGAGCTCATGCTGCGCGGCGGCGACCTCGTGGTGGTGCTTGTCGCAGGGAAGGCCCATCTCGATCATCGTCGAGACCATCTCGCCGCGGATGTCGACGGCGCTGTCGACCGGCGCCACGGGAAAATAGCCGCCCTTGGCGCGTGGGCGGTGACCCATGTTGCCGCCTTCGTACTCGCGGCCCGAATTGCCGGGGAGTTCGACGTCGTCAATCTTGTAGTAGCTGGTCGAATAGCTGTTCTCGAACCGGACGTCGTCGAACATGAAGAACTCGGCTTCCGGCCCCACATAGACGGTGTCGCCGATGCCGGTGTTGACAAGATACGCCTCGGCGCGCTTGGCCGTCGAGCGCGGATCGCGCGAATAGAGTTCGCCAGTCGAGGGTTCGACGACATCGCAGAACACGATCAGCATCGGCGTTGCCGAGAACGGGTCGACATAGACCGCATCGAGATCGGGCTTGAGCACCATGTCGCTCTCGTTGATCACCTTCCACCCGGCGATCGACGATCCATCGAACATCAGGCCGTCGGTCAGCTCATCCTCGCCGATCAGCGACGCCACCATGGTCAGATGCTGCCATTTGCCCTTGGGATCGGTGAAGCGCAGATCGACCCACTCGATTTCCTGCTCTTCGATCATCTTCAGGATCTTGCCAGCGTCATTGGCCATCGGAAACCAGTCCTTTCGTGTTCGAAACGTGAAGCGCGCGAATCGCGCAATCAAATTACCCGTACGCAGCAGATGTCTCTGATTTGCTGCGCTGCGTCAAATAGCGTCGTCGTCACGCTCGCCAGTGCGGATGCGCAGCGCAGTCTCGATATGGGTGACGAAGATCTTGCCGTCGCCGATGCGCCCGGTCTGCGCGGCGGCGGCAATCGCCTCGACCACACGCGAAGCCAGCCCATCCTCGACGACGACTTCCAGTTTAACCTTGGGAAGGAAGTCGACGACATATTCGGCGCCGCGATACAGTTCGGTATGCCCTTTCTGGCGTCCGAACCCCTTCGCTTCGGTGACGGTGATGCCGGAGACGCCGACTTCGTGCAGTGCCTCCTTCACCTCATCGAGCTTGAACGGCTTGATGATGGCCTCGATTTTCTTCACGCCGACGCGTCCCCCCGAATTTGGCATGCGGCTCGTTCCCGCATCACGACCTTACAACAAGCATGCCAGCCGCGCGACCGGCGATTTCGCGCGGTTGTCCGCGCAGCAAACCTGCCTCGTCTGCCTATGCTTTAGGCAGGCGGGGCGCGGTTGCCCGCCACGTCGGCAGCATGCGCGATGGCGAGCAGCGCCTGCGCCTGCTTGAGATGCGGAAGATCGATCATCGCACCGTCGAGGCCGATCGTGCCCGCGCCGGGATTGTCCGCGAACAGCGCGACCACGCGTTCGGCATGTGCGATCTCGGCAGCGGTCGGCGAAAAGGCGGCGTTGATGATAGCTACCTGGTCAGGATGGATCGCCATCATCCCGCGATAACCCGCGCGCCGCGCGGCGGCCGCCACATCGGCGAGCCCTTCGCTGTCGCGGAAATCGGTGTGGATCGTCTCGATCGGGGTGACGCCCGCTGCGCATGCGCCCGCCAGGGTCAGCGCGCGCAGCATCTGATAGGGGAAATCATAGCTGCCGTCGGGCGCGCGGTTGCTCGAAGCGCCGAACGCGGCGGCGCTGTCCTCCGCGCCCCAGGTTAGTGCAGCGAGCCGCGGAGTTCCGGCATAGTCGCCGAGCCCAAACGTCGCCTTCGCGGTCTCGGTGGCGACGACCATCGTCGCGATACCGCCGATCGGCAGGCCCGCGGCCGCTTCCAGCGCAGTGAGATACTGGTCAAGCCGGTCGGCATCCGCGCGCATCGCCTTGGGCAGCATGATCCCGTCGGGCCGCGCGGGGACGATCGTGACGAGGTCGGCAAGCGCATGCGCGCCGTCGAGCGGATTGATCCGCACCCATTGCGCATTGCGGCGCTCGGTCGTGCGCAGATGCTCGGCGACGAGATCGCGCGCTGCCGCCTTGTTGGCCTCGGCAACCGAATCCTCGAGGTCGAGCAGGACGAGATCGGCGGCGCTCGCCGACGCCTTGGCGATCTTGCGCGCACTGTCGCCGGGCGCGAACAGCAGCGAACGTGCCGCCAGCGGCGCGGTCACTCGGCAGCCCTGGCGACATCGGCCGCTTCTGCATCGGCGGCGCGTCCGATGCCCGCATAGCGAAAGCCCAGCCGCTCGAGTTCGGCGGGCTTGTAGATGTTGCGCAGGTCGACCAGCACCGGCGCGGCCATTACTGCCTTGATCCGGCCAAGGTCGAGCGCGCGGAACGCATCCCATTCGGTGACCAGCGCCAGCGCCGCCGCGCCCTCGGCCGCTTCGTAGGGCGATGCGACATAGGTGATGTCGGGCAGCAGTGCGCGTGCCGCGTCCATGCCCTCCGGATCATAGGCGCGGATCGTCGCGCCGGCATCCTGCAGCGCCTGAATGATCGACAGCGAGGGCGCCTCGCGCATGTCGTCGGTATTGGGTTTGAAGGTGAGACCGAGGATGCCGATGGTCTTGCCGCGCACGTCGCCGCCAGCCGCAGCGATCACCTTGCGCGCCATCGCCCGCTTGCGCGTGTCGTTGACCGCCACGGTCGTCTCGATCAGCCGTAGCGGCGCGTCGTGGTCCTGCGCGGTCTTGACTAGCGCCAGCGTGTCCTTGGGAAAACATGAACCTCCATAACCGGGACCGGCGTGGAGGAATTTGGAGCCGATGCGATTGTCGAGGCCGATGCCGCGCGACACGTCCTGGACGTCGGCACCGACCTTTTCGCACAGGTCTGCGACCTCGTTGATGAAGGTGATCTTCATCGCGAGGAACGCGTTGGCGGCGTATTTGATCAGTTCGCTGGTCCGGCGCCGGGTGAACAGGATCGGCGAATGGTTGAGGAACAGCGGGCGATACACCTCGGTCATCGGGCCGCGCGCGCGCTCGTCCTCGATCCCGACGACGATGCGGTCGGGACGCTTGAAATCCTCGATCGCGGCGCCTTCGCGGAGGAATTCGGGGTTGGAGGCGACCGCGAACTCGGCGCTCGGATTGGCCTCGCGGATGATGCGCTCCACTTCGTCGCCGGTTCCGACCGGAACGGTCGATTTGGTCACGACCACGGTGAAACGTTTGAGCGCCGCCCCGATCTCGCGCGCGGCGGCATGAACGTAGGAGAGATCGGCATGGCCATCGCCGCGGCGGGTAGGCGTGCCGACACCGATGAAGACGACGTCGGCGTCACCGACCGGTCCCGACAGGTCGGTGGTGAAGCGCAGGCGCCCCGCTGCGACATTCTTGGCGACAAGCTGATCGAGCCCGGGTTCGAAGATCGGAATGCCGCCCGCTTCGAGCTTGGCGATCTTTTTCGCGTCCTTGTCGACACAGACCACGTCGTGGCCGAAATCGGCAAAGCACGCGCCCGAAACGAGGCCGACATAGCCCGAGCCGATCATCACGATACGCATTACGCGGTCTCCGCTGGTAGAGTTGTCGCGATCGCCAACGGCAATCGACGGTCGCGTGCCGCTATAGCTTCACGCGAGAAGGTCGCAATGGCGGGGGCGGCAAAAGCCTGGAGACGCGGAGCAGGAACAGGAAGCCAGTATGGCACACGGTCAAATAATCAGGCAGAAAAAGCGGCCCGGACGCGATCGGAGGACAAACCTGACCAATCAGCGCCGGGCCACCCTCGCGATTACCAGGGACGAACCGTGTCGCCCCAACCGTCGCGAAAAACCACGTTCATCATGGATTTTCTCCCATTTGGCGGCCAACGGCCGCACCCTTATCCTTAATGCAATATTAATCATCATACAAGGCAGCTTGTCCGAGGCTCCTGGCGAACATCAAGCCAGGAAATTGGTCATTTAACGGTTCTTAACTGTCCTCCGCCAAAACGGGCGCGCAATGGCGGACGGTACTAACCCTGAGAAACTCAGGCGCGATGCGGGTGATGCCGCCGCCGGGTCCAGCGCGCCCGCCGCCGACGCCGCTGTTGCCGATCGTTCCAACCGGGGACAGGGTCGCCAAGATTCCGTTGCGTGCGCTCGGCTTCCGGACGACTCAATGTCAGGCTGGTACTTGCTCACCATGTGCGAGATCGGGAATTTTCGGGAGATTCGACAGCAACTGGGCCGCATCCGAAGCAACCAGGTCATTGCCGTCGTTCGAAACCGCGTCGAATCTCTGGTGCCCGGAATGACGATCAGTGCGACTGGTCGCTCGACGCTGGAGATTGAAGGCGACTTGGCTAGCGCAGCGATGGCGCAGCAGGTGCTCGACGCTGTGCAGAACGGCTTTCGCGACCCGCTTCTGGTCGATGGACAACCAATTGCGGTCCGGGTGTGCGCTGCCGGCGCGACCTGCCCCCGGCACGCCTGCGACGAAATGGCGCTGGTCGAAGCGGCCGAAACGGCCCTCAAGCGTGCGCGAGGCACCACGGTGACCGAACTGATCGATCTGACCCGGCCGGATGCGGCGATCGATCGCAGGGCGCTGATGCGCGAATTGCCTGCGGCGATCGAGGCGGGGCAGCTGTTCCTGGCCTATCAGCCGAAAATACACCTACGCCGTCAGTGCATCGCCAGTGCCGAAGCGCTGATCCGCTGGCGCCATCCAAGTCGCGGGCTGATCCTGCCGAACGATTTCATCCGCGCCGCAGAGGAAAGTGGCGGAATTGCCCCCCTGACCGTGTGGACGCTACGTCAGGTGATCGCCGACCAGCGCCTGTTGCGTGCGCGGGGCCACGATTTCACGATCTTTATCAATATTTCCGGTCAGTTGCTCGCCGATCGGGGATTTGTCGACACCGTCCGCGAAATCCTTTTGGGTAGCGGTGCGGCGATAGGTTTCGAGATCACCGAGACATCGGTGATTCGGGACCCTGACAGCGCGATCGCGCATCTTCGGCTATTCGCCGATCTCGGTATTCCGCTTGCGATCGACGATTATGGGGCCGGACTCTCGTCGCTGTCCTATCTGAAGCAATTACCTGCCCGCGAATTGAAGATCGACAAGCTTTTCGTGACGCAGTTGACGAGCAGCAATCGCGACCCGCTGATCGTCCGTTCGACCATCGATCTGGCGCATGCGCTCGACATGGAGGTCACCGCGGAAGGCGTCGAATCGCCAGCGGCGCTGGCGCTGCTCAGCGTGATGGGCTGTGACATGGCTCAGGGGTACCTGATCAGCCGGCCGATCGAAATCGCCGCTTTCATTGTCTACTGCGACGACGAGCGTCACCTCGACATCGCTAGCGCTGCGCGACCCGGGTTCGGAAACCCTGCGAGTTTCTGGCGCCGTAGTGGTTAGATTTTTTCCCATAGCTGCCGCAACGGATGCGCTGAAGTGGAAGTGGACGCCGCTGCTGTGCGCGACGTGTTTCGTGGTTGCGCTGCTTCACCTGATGATCGTACCGGCACTTGCCCGACCCATAGCCGCCGACGCGCAAGTTACGGCAGCTATCGACCGCGCAAAGGTCGCCATGGTGGGCGACCCGCAGCGTGCCTTCGCCGAGGCCCGATCTGCGGAGCGAAATACCGCAGCCATTGCCAACGATCGTGATCGAGCAGTTCTTCTTGCAACTGCGCTGTGGCTTCAAAGCGAGGCGATGCTTCGTATTGGACGCGACCAGACCGTGGATCAGTTGGTTGCGCGTGCCATTGCCGCCCTTGAGACCGTTTCCGAAACAACTAAGCTCAAAGGTGACCTCTTGCTCACGCGCGGCGCGCTGCAAATTGAGCGTTCCCGGCCATCTGAGGCTCTAGAGTCCTTTCAGGAGGCCTACCGGGTTTTTCAAGGAGTGTCGGAGGCTCGTGGGCAGGCACTGGCCCTTCAGAATATCGCCGTACTCTATACCGCGGCTGAGGACTTTGATCGTGCGGTTCGGTATTATTCGATGGCCGACGAAGCATTTCGTTCGGACGAGCGGCTGGAGCTGTTTAATGCCTTGAATAGAGGTGTCCTCTATTATCAAATGGATCGGTACGGATCGTCGATTCTGGAGTCGAGAAAGGCGATCGGACTCGCTCAAAAGGTAAACAGTGCTGCTCTTGAAGCGACCGCGGCCGCCAACCTTGCCCGGTCACAGATACGGCTGGAACGCCTGGAGGACGCAGAGGAGTCAATCGAGCAAGGAAGAAGAGCGGCAGAAACGGCAAAATCCGTTCAGGAGATGTCGAGGCTCGATACTGTGGCAGCGCAACTGGCATTCAAGCGGGGTAGACTCGCCGATGCTGCTGAATTGATTCAAAAGATCTTCGCTGGCGTCGATCTCGATCGAACTCCCGTCTCCCTTCGCGACGCGCACTACACCGCCTATAAGGTCTATTCCGCGCTCGGCGACACCGCGCTGGCGCTGCGCCATCTGGCGGCCGAGCGACGGCTGGACGAGGAGGCGAGCAAGGTTGCGATCTCGACGAGCGCGGCGCTGATGGCCGCGCGGTTCGATTACGCCAATCAGGAATTGCGGATCGCCAACCTCAAGGCCGAGGAGTTGCGGCGCAGCATCGCCTATGAGCGCGAACAGGCGCATACCGAACGGCTGATCTTCGGCGGCCTCGCGGTCGCCACGGTGATCGTGCTGGCGATGCTCAGCTTCGGGCTCGTCACCATTCGGCGCAGCCGCAACCAGGTGCGTGAGGCCAATGTCATCCTCGCCGATACCAACGTCGCGCTCGAAAAGGCATTGCGCGCCAAGACCGAGTTCCTCGCGACCACCAGCCACGAGATTCGCACCCCGCTGAACGGCATCCTTGGCATGACGCAGGTGATGCTCGCCGATGCGCGGATCGAACCGGCGATGCGCGAGCGGATTGGCGTGGTGCATGGCGCGGGGCTGACGATGCGCTCGCTGGTCGACGACATTTTGGATGTGGCGAAGATGGAGACCGGTAATCTTACGGTCGAGATGGCGGCGATGGACCTTCCCGCGACGCTTCGCGACGTGTGCCGCATCTGGGAAGAGCAGGCGCGCGGCAAGGGCATCGGCTTTGCGCTCGATATCGACGATGCGCCGGTATGGATCGAAAGCGATGCCGGTCGGCTGCGCCAGATCGTGTTCAACCTGCTGTCCAACGCGCTCAAGTTCACCAGCGCAGGCGAGGTCGCCGTGGTTGCGCGGCGCGCGGGCGACGAGGTGACGATCGCTGTGTCGGACAGCGGCATCGGCATTCCCGAAGATCGGCAGGCCGACATCTTCGAATCGTTTCGCCAGGTCGATGCCGGAACCACGCGGCAGTTCGGGGGCACGGGTCTTGGCCTCACCATCTGTCGCAATCTCGCGGTCGCGCTGGGCGGGGACATCCACGTCGTAAGCGTGCACGGGCAGGGCTCGACCTTCATCGTTGCCATTCCCTATCGCCCTGCCGTCGGACAACCCATTGCCGCATCTCTCGCCGAACGCTGCGGCCTGGCGGTGCTCGATCGCAACCCGATCGCGCGCAGCATGCTCAAGGCGGTACTGGAACCACGCTGCGGCTCCGTCCGCTTCGTATCGACCGAGGACGAATTGCTCGCGATGATCGAGGATGGAAGCGTGGACCGTATTCTGATCGACGAGGCGACGTTGAAGGCGCTGGGCGACGATCCCATTGCGATATTGGGCAATATCGCGGGCCGTGCCCGGCGGGCGCAGGTGGTCAGCGCGGCGCTGTGGACCCAGCCCGACGCAGCCACGTCGGCAGCGATCCAGGCAACCGGCATCGGCCAGATTCTCGTCAAGCCGATCGCGGGCAGCGTGCTCGCGGATCGGCTGCTGGCTCAGCCCGTCGCGTCCATAAAAGACCGGCTTGTTTCGCAAGCGGCATAGCGCGATAGGCCGGTTGATATGATCGCGTTCCCCCTTCGAGGTTCGCGGCCGCGGGCGACCCGGTCGTGAAGATACTGTTCATCGAGGACGACCCGATGAATCGCCGGGTCGTGCGCGATATGCTCGACGTCGCCGGTGCGACGATGGTCGATGGTGAGAATGCCGAGGACGGGCTGGCCAAGATCGACCAGGAGGATTTCGACGTCGTGCTGATGGACCTGCGCATGCCCGGCATGGACGGGTTCGAAGCGATCCGAAGGATTCGCGCGCGCGACGATGCTAAGGCAGGGCTGCCGATCATCGTCGTCACCGCCGACACCGCGATCGATCTCACCGAACGCTGCATGGCGCTGGGTGCCGATGAAGTGCTGTTCAAGCCCGTGGCGATGGATGCGCTGTTTGACGCGATCGGCCGCATCCTCGTCAAGCGCTCCGACGACGGCGGCATGATCCTGTAAGGAACCGGCAGGACGGTGCGGCATTGTCGCAGCGGATGGCGCACCCGGTGCCGCGCGGGGACATGATGCACAGGCTGTGGTTCATTACCAACCCCGGATCGGGCACTGCGACCCAAGCGAAATGCGACGCGATCGAGGCGGCCTTCCGCGAACGCGGGGTGGACCTGGTCGGACGCACCGGCTTTCCCGAAGACGCGTTGCCGACTGCTACGCAACTGGACGAGCATAGGGTCGATACCGTCATATTGTTTGCCGGCGACGGGACCATCAACGCCACCCTGGATGCCCTGCGCGATTGGCAGGGCAAATTCCTGATCCTTCCGGGCGGGACGATGAACCTGCTCGCCAAGGGACTGCACGACACCCTCGATCCGGGCGAGATCATCACGGCCGCGTATCGCCGTTCGGCAACGGTTGCGCTGCCGTTTGTCGAGGCGGGACCGAACCGCGCCTATGTCGGGCTGATCCTCGGTCCGGCGGCGCACTGGTTTCGCGCACGCGAGGAAGTTCGCAAGCGGCGCTTCGCGCGGCTGTGGCGCGTGGCGCGGCATGCCTGGACGCGGACCTTCGGACGCGGCCTGCGCATCGTCGGCGTTCCGGGGCTGCGACGCGGCTATCAGGCAGTGTTTGCGCATCCCGATCCGCACGGGATCGAGCTGTCCGGCATCGACGCGCGCGACTGGCGGTCGATCATCGAACTGGGCTGGACCTTTGCCAGTGGCGAATGGGCGACGGCGGCGCCCGTCACCCGGGTAATCGTTGCGCAATTTACCCTGGGGGGATCGAAACCCGTACTTGGGCTGTTCGATGGAGAGCCGGTTACGCTCGATCCGGGCACGCGAATCGGCTGCGGCATCAGCGCCCAGATTTTTATCGACACCCGGAAGGAGGACATGTGATCCGGCTGTTCCACGTCAGCGACATTCATTTCGGAGCCGAGGACCGTGCCGCGCTCGACTGGTTCGCGGGCATCGTGCGCGACGAGGTGCCCGATGCGCTGATCGTGACCGGCGACTTGACCATGCGCGCACGCGCCCGCGAATTCGAAGCGGCCGGCGACTGGCTCGAATCGCTCGACCGGCCGGTAACGGTTGAGGTGGGAAATCACGATCTGCCCTATTTCAATCCGCTGGCGCGGGCCTTCACCCCGTATCGGAGATACCGCAAGATCGAGCGGATGATCGAGCAGCCGCTCGAAGTGGCGGGCGTGGCGGTCGTACCGCTGCGCACCACCGCCCGGTTTCAATGGCGGCTCAACTGGTCGAAAGGCCATGTCAGCCGCGGCGAGCTGGCCAAGACGCTGGCGGGCATTGCGGCCGTGCCTCGTCACGAACTGATCCTGGTGGCGGCGCACCACCCGCTGATCGACACCGGCACCGAATCAACGGCGAAGACCCGCGGCGGATCGGACGCCCTGACCGCTTTGGCCAACGCTGGAGCGCATGCCGTACTGTCGGGGCATGTCCACGACCCATTCGATGTCGAACACCGGGTCGGCGATCGCAGCGTGCGGATGATCGGCGCCGGGACCTTGTCCGAACGTGTCCGGGCATCGCGGCCGTCGTTCAATGAGATCCGCGTAAATGGCGGTGCATTCGAGACCGTTGCCCGGGTGATGGGCGCGCCCGACTATCCTGTTTGAACCTTAACGCAGGCGGGTCCCGATCAACGTGCCCTTGGTGCCGCGATTCACCAGCTCGAACGCGAAGTTGGGCCAACGCTGACGCCAGCGACGCGCGACGACGCGTTCGCCGGGACGCGCACCGTCGTCGAGCATGATCGTGCCACCCACCGGCAGGCGGTCGAACAAGGTTTCGGCCGAACCGCGCACGAAGGGATGGATGGTCCAGGGCGGTCCGTCGATCAGCAGCAGATCGATCTGATCGGGCAGCTGGCCGTGATCGTACCAGATGCCGGGCCAATCGCCCGGTGCCTTCGTGAACGGCGTTGCGCGCATATCGGCATCGAGACCGTGCTCGTTCAGCCACGTGCGAGTCGCCTGGATGAAGCCGGCATGCTGGTCGCAGCTGGTGAGGCTGCCGCCGCCGAACTTCTGAAGCGCGCGCGCGACCACCAGGCTCGACGCGCCGGCGCCCAGCTCCACGACGGTCTGCGGCCGGTTGCGTTCGATATGATCGACGATCAGCGACAGGAACCCTGTGTCGGCTTTCCAGCTGCCCAGATTGGGCAGCGCGTCGGCGGGGAGATCGAGCACGCGCATCAGCGCCGCCTTGTCCCGTTTCGATCCGCCCGAAAGACTGCGCGCGAGCCACGGCCACTGGATGGCGAAGAAAGCGATCGTGAAAAGCTTGTCCGACAGCTTCTTGGGCACGTCGGCGGGCCAGGGATCGGCATCGGCCAGCGGCATGAACTGGGTGGTTTCGCGGGTCGTCATGGCAGCGTCTTTCCGGGGACTGCGAGAGTGCCGGCCTCTACGCTTCGGCGCGGCACGTCAATGCGGCTGCGACGAGTTGGCCGCGCGGGCAACCGAACGGAAAAAGGGCGGCCCGCACGCGGACCGCCCCTTTCACCCGATGGCGAAGCGCGCTTAGCGCTTCGAGAACTGGAAGCTGCGGCGTGCCTTGGCCTTGCCGTACTTCTTGCGCTCGACCGCGCGGCTGTCGCGGGTCAGGAACCCGGCTGCCTTGACGGGCGCGCGGAGCACCGGCTCATACTTGGTCAGCGCCTGGCTGATGCCGTGCTTAACCGCGCCGGCCTGGCCCGAAAGGCCGCCGCCCTTGACGGTGCACATCACGTCATACTGGCCGTTGCGCTCGGCGACGTCGAACGGCTGGTTGATCACCAGACGCAGCGTCGGACGCACGAAATAGACTTCCTGATCGCGGCCGTTGATGACGATCTTGCCCGAGCCCGGCTTGAGCCAGACGCGTGCGACGGCGTCCTTGCGGCGGCCGGTGGCGTAAGCGCGGCCGAGATCGTCGATCTCCTGCTCGCGCAGCGGCATGGTCGGCGCGGCGGGAACGGGGGCAGAAGCCTCCATCACCGTCTCAGTGCCTTCGGACGGTGCCGGCGCAGGGGCAGCGGCGGGAGCGGGCTGACCCGACGCGATCGCGCCGAGATCGGAAAGCGATTGGCGATTGTCGGACATCAGTTGCCCACCTTGTTCTTGCGGTTCATCGAGCCGATGTCGAGGACCTCGGGGTTCTGCGCTTCGTGCGGATGCTCGGCGCCCTTGAAGATGCGCAGGTTGCGCATCTGCTGGCGACCGAGCGGGCCGCGCGGGATCATGCGTTCGATCGCCTTTTCCAGCACGCGCTCGGGAAAGCGCCCTTCGAGCAGCTTCGCCGCCGTCACTTCCTTGATGCCGCCGGCATAGCCGGTGTGCTTGTAATAGACCTTCTTGGCAGCCTTGCCGCCGGTGAAGCGGATCTTCTCGGCATTGATCACGACGACATTGTCACCGCAATCGACATGCGGAGTGAAGCTGGTCTTGTGCTTGCCGCGCAGGACATTGGCGATGATCGTCGCCGCGCGACCGACCACCAGGCCGTCGGCATCTACGATATGCCATTTCTTCTCCACCTCGTGCGGCTTGACCGACTTGGTGGTCTTCATGAGCGCCTTCATGGGGCTTGGACCTTCATCTGGGGAACATGCGTTCGTAAATGCAGTGCGCCGCCCCTGATGGAGCGGCGCGAACGGCTGCCTATTGTTCGATTATCGCGGCAAAGTCAAGCTGAGTGCGCGATTGCCGACGGGTATCGGGATACCTAATAGCTCAGATCGAGTGATGTGATTGTGGTTTCCCGCTGGCCGCTCGTCAGCGTGACGCTCCGCGTCTCGCGGCTGGTGCGTATCAGTCCCGTCTGAGGGTCGATTTCGGTGCGGTCGTCGATGGTCATCTCCGCTTCGCCCTGTGGCGATTCCACCGGGAACGCCGCGGATGTCGTCGCGACCAGAGCGTCATCAGCGGCGGTGACCGCATAGCGCGCGGTCACGGGCCTGGCGCTGGTATAAGGCGGGCGCGGACGCATCGGGATGCTGTGCTCGGCCTGGACTCCCTTCCCGGCCAGCTCGGCGAGGATTGCCGTCTCCAGCGCCGAAGCCAGCATCGCCCGTCGTTGCTCCGCGGGCAGGGTGCCCAGCTGCGCGATGATCGCGGGCGGTGCAGCGACCCCGTCGACAGGTCCGGCCAATGCTGCAACAAAACGTGTCCAGTGAGCGTCGAGATCGTCGATCGACACGATGGCACCATCGCGATCAAGCGCGACATGCATCGGCACGTCGCGAAGCGCAGCCATTGCCGCATCGAACCGCGCACCGGGTCCGACCGCGTCGCTATTCGACCGCTCGAGCGTCATTTCGGCGCGGAAACCGTCCGCCGTGCGCGTGAAGACGATGCGCCGCTCCGCCGAGAAGCGAAACGTCGCCGCATCGGTGCGCTGTATGCGCTCGATCCGCAGCGTCAGTGGGATGCCGAGCGGCGGGGCGAAGACCGGCGCAGGGTCGGGTTGCTGCGCACCCGCCACGAGTGCCGCAAGCTCAAGCGCCGGTCGCAGCATCGACCCATGCAAGCACATCGTCGGTCGAAGCGGCGGGCCACAACTCGATCACCGGCAACTCATAGCTGTGCAGTTCGGCGATGCGGTCGCGCAGCCGCAGCGCATGGACCATCGCCGTCTTGAACAGCACCGGCACCTCGACATCCTGCTCGATCGAATCGCCCCAGCGATAGATCGACGTGCACGACGCCATCACGTTGGCGCACGCCGCCAATCGCTCTTCGATGACGATGCGCGCCACCTGCTCCGCTTCCTCGGCAGAGGCGAAGGTGACCTGGAGCAGCGCGAGGTCGCTCATGCGGGCACCGCCGCACGCACGTTCGAGCCGACCGCATGCGCGCCCCAGGCGGTCGCTGTGACCAGCAGCGCACCGACGACCTGATGCGATGCGGCGAGATGCAGCGATACGCCGGTCATCACCGTGGCGATGCCGAGCAGGATCTGGATACCGAACAGGCTGTGGATCGCGACCGATGCCCGGCGTGCGCCGGCGCGCCTGACGCTGCGCGCGAGCCAGATCAGCGCGGCGACCGCGACGAACGCCCACCAGCGGTGCAGCCAGTGCAGCACGAACGGATCATTGAGCGCGGCGAGCACCCAGCCATCGGGTGCATCGACTCCCGCAGGGAAGAGATGACCGTTCATCAACGGCCATTCGCGGGTGACATGGCCCGCATCGAGACCTGCGACAAACGCGCCGAGCAGCAGTTGGACGAACAGCACGCCGCCCGCGATCGCTGCGACCGGGGTCAGGCGCGCGGGGCGCGCATGCGGATTGGCGGCGAGCGCGCGCAGGTCGAGCGCCGTCCAGACGGTGCCCGCCAGGATGAACAATGCGGTGAGCAGATGCGCCGCCAGCCGGTAATGGCTGACATCGGTGCGTTCGCTGAGGCCCGAGGTGACCATCCACCAGCCGATCGCTCCCTGGAACCCGCCGAGCAGCAAAAGCGCCGTCAGCCGGACGCCATAGCCGCGCGGGATCGCGCGCCGGATCGCAAACCATGCCAGCGGCAGCGCGAAGGCGAGGCCGATCAGACGCCCGAGCAGGCGATGCAGATATTCCCAGAAGAAGATCGTCTGGAACTGCGCGAGCGTCATGCCGCGGTTGAGCAACTGATACTCCGGGATGGCCTGGTATTTGGCGAACTCGGCCTGCCACTGCGCAGTGTTCAGCGGCGGGATCGTGCCCGACACCGGTTTCCATTCGGTAATCGACAGACCCGACTCGGTCAGCCGGGTGATACCGCCGACGCCTACCATCAGCACGATCAACGCGGCGACGGCGAAAAGCCATCGCGCGAGCGCCTGCGGTCGTGCGGTGGCAGGCTGAAGGGCGGTTCGTTGCAACACGCACGCGCCTTAGCCGCTTCGCCAGGCCACGCCAATCACACGAAGCCGCTTGCAGTGATCGGCTGCTCCAAAACCGTCCGCACCACGCAAATGATATGTTGTAACCTGCCACGATTTGTCCTAGATGGCCAAGTATGCAGCGCGCCCTTTCCTTGAATGCGACGATGGCAGCGATCGACCGCTGGGCGATCGGCCTGTCGGGGCTGTGCATGCTGCATTGCATTGCCAGTGCGGTGCTGCTGGCGCTGGTGTCGTCGCTGGGCGGCGTGCTGCTCCATCATTCGATCCACGAAGTCGGACTGGTGCTGGCGATCGCGTTCGGCGTGCTGGCGCTTGGACGCGGAATCGTCACGCATGGCTATATGATGCCGTCCGCGGTGGGATCGCTTGGGCTGGGTGTGATGGCGGGCGCGCTGACGCTGCCGCATGACGGCAGCGAGGTGCTCTCGACCTTGTTCGGCGTGGCGTTGCTTGCTCTGGGCCACGACCTGAATCGCCGCGCCGCCGCCTGACGACCTGCTTGCCGCGCCCCTTGCGAGCGCCTAACTTGTAACAATGTCCGCGCACCATCATCACGACAAGGCAGGAGAGGCACTGACGCTCGCCGCTCGCACCACGCTCGAGCAATCGGGCGAGCAGTGGACGTCGATGCGCGCGCGCATTTTCGACGCACTGGCGGGGTTCGACAAGCCGGCATCGGCCTATGACATCGCCGAAGCGGTATCGAAGGCGGAAGGCCGCCGAGTCGCCGCCAACAGCGTGTATCGTATCCTCGACCTTTTTGTGGCGTCGAACCTGGCGCGCCGCGTCGAAAGCGCCAACGCCTATGTCGCCAATTCGCATCCGGGATGCCTGCACGATTGCATCTTTCTGGTGTGCGACACGTGCGGTCAGACCACGCATATCGACGACGACGCGATCACGCGATCGGTACGCGGTGCCGCGGAGCAGACCGGATTCGCGCCCAAGCGCCCCGTGATCGAGGTACGAGGGACCTGCAGCGACTGCGATTGAACGCGTTACGGTATCAATCGACACGATTGCGGGCTTCGGCTAGGTTGGTGCGATGGTAGATTTGCCCTCGACGCCGTTGCTCGACACGGTCCATAACCCCGCCGACCTGCGTACGCTGAAACCCACGCAATTGCGGCAGCTCGCCGATGAGCTTCGCGCCGAGATGATCTCCGCGGTCGGCGTGACCGGGGGGCATCTCGGCTCCGGCCTGGGTGTGGTCGAGCTGACCACTGCGATCCATTATGTGTTCGACACGCCGCGCGACCGGCTGGTGTGGGACGTCGGCCACCAATGCTATCCGCACAAGATCCTGACCGGGCGCCGCGACCGCATCCGCACGCTGCGCATGGGCGGCGGGCTGAGCGGCTTCACCAAGCGCAGCGAAAGCGAATATGACCCGTTCGGCGCGGCGCATTCTTCGACCTCGATCTCGGCCGCGCTGGGCTTTGCCATCGCCAACAAGCTGGGCGAGGCGTCGGGCAAGGCGATCGCGGTGATCGGCGACGGGTCGATGTCGGCCGGCATGGCGTATGAGGCGATGAACAACGCTGCGCAGGCGGGCAACCGGCTGGTGGTGATCCTCAACGACAACGACATGTCGATCGCGCCGCCGGTCGGCGGGCTGTCGGCCTATCTCAGCCGGATGGTGTCGAGCCGCGAATTCCTGTCGCTGCGCGATCTGATGAAGAAATTCGCCCGGCGGCTGCCGAGGCCACTGCATTCCGCGGCGCGCAAAACCGACGAGTTCGCGCGCGGCATGACCATGGGCGGCACGCTGTTCGAGGAGCTGGGCTTTTATTACGTCGGGCCGATCGATGGCCATAATCTCGATCACCTGATCCCGGTGCTGGAGAATGTCCGCGACGCCGAGGAAGGCCCGATCCTGATCCACGTCGTCACCAAGAAGGGCAAGGGCTATGCCCCGGCCGAAGCGGCGGCGGACAAATATCACGGCGTCCAGAAGTTCGACGTGATCACCGGCACCCAGGCCAAGGCGCCGCCCGGACCACCGCAATATCAGAATGTGTTCGGCGAGACGCTGGCCAAGCTCGCCGAGACCGACGACCGCATCTGCGCGATCACCGCGGCGATGCCATCGGGTACCGGTGTCGACAAGTTTGCCAAGGCGCACCCGACGCGCGCGTTCGATGTCGGTATCGCCGAACAGCATGCGGTGACTTTCGCAGCCGGGTTGGCGGCACAGGGGATGCGGCCATTCTGCGCGATCTATTCGACGTTCCTGCAGCGGGCGTACGACCAGGTCGTGCATGACGTCGCGATCCAGAACCTGCCCGTCCGCTTCGCGATCGACCGCGCCGGGCTGGTAGGGGCGGACGGCGCGACGCATGCCGGCTCGTTCGACGTCACCTATCTGGCCACCTTGCCCAATTTCGTGGTGATGGCAGCAGCCGACGAGGCCGAGCTGGTCCACATGACCTATACCGCGGCGCTCCATGACAGCGGGCCGATCGCGCTGCGCTATCCGCGCGGCAACGGCACCGGCGTTGCGCTGCCGGAGGTTCCGCAAGCGCTGGAAATCGGCAAGGGTCGCATCGTTCGCGAAGGCAAGAAGGTCGCTATCCTGTCGCTCGGCACGCGGCTGGCCGAGGCATTGAAGGCTGCCGATGCGCTCGACGCCAAGGGGCTGTCGACTTCGGTCGCCGATCTGCGCTTCGCCAAACCCCTCGACGAGGACCTGATCCGGCGGCTGCTGACTACCCATGAGGTCGCGGTGACGATCGAGGAGAATTCTGTCGGTGGACTCGGCGCGCACGTGTTGACGCTGGCGAGCGATCAGGGGTTGATCGACAACGGGCTGAAGCTGCGCACGCTGCGTCTGCCCGACGCGTTTCAGGACCAGGACAAGCCCGAGAAGCAATATGCCGAAGCCGGGCTGGATGCCGAGGCGATCATCGGTACGGTGCTCAAGGCGCTGCGCTGGAACGAAAGCGCCGATGTCGGCGGAGCGCGAGCCTAGGCTTTCGGCACCCGTAGCGCGTCCGCAAGCGACGTGCTTCCCGATCCGCGCCGCGCGGGCTTGGGCTGCGACGGATCGGGCGCCCAGCCGGTGAGGAACAGCAGGTCGAACTGCTCCGCGGTCTTGCCATCGGGATCGGCGCGATCGGCGAAAGCGGTTGCCGCGCGCGCAAGGGTGGCGCGCGATAGCGGCGCGGGTGCGGCGAGGAGGTTGGTCCCGGCCATCGCGCGCAGGTCGTCCAGCAGTCCGAACAGGTTCGCATAGCGCACACGAAGCGGCTCGAGGTCGGCGACCGGCAGCGTAAAGCCCGCGCGCATCAGCAGGTCGCCCGCCGAGCGTACGTCGACCTGGGGATGGAGCCGCGCGGCGGGGCGGTCGGCTTCGGCATCGCGCAGCACCGAGCGCAATGTGGCCAGCGATCCCGCTCCGGCAAAGGCGCCCAGAAACAGTCCGTCGGGCCTGAGCGCGCGGCGGATCAGCGTGAGTGCGCCGGGCAGGTCGCTGACGGTGTCGAGCGTCCCGACCGCAAGGACGAGGTCGAACGAAGCGTCGGCGAAGGGCAGGTGATCCTCGTCGCATTGAATGCCGCCCGCCGCCCGTGCGAAGGCAAAACCGGGATCGGCGCGGACGATGCGCGCCCCGGCCAAAGTATCGGTCGGCGCGGGGAGGCTGGCGTCCGTGCAGCCGAGATCGAGCACGGCACCGAACGTGCGCGTGACCATCGCCAAGCGGTCGAGAACGCCGTCGAGCATCGCTTGCCGCAGAAAATCGGCCCGCGCGAAGCCGGGGGCGGCACGATCACGCGCCAGCCGTCGGCGAGCGCGATCGAACAGGTCGGGGGGCGGGGCGGCGTCCACTGGCGCGCTTGTGCCGCGCTGTGCTTCGATCGACAAGGGGGCGATGGTATCGATGCTGACCTCGCTCCCCGCGCGAATCGTCGCGCTTGCGCTGCCGCCGCGCTGCCCGGCGTGCGGCGCGGTGACCGGGGCGGACCACCGCTTTTGCGTCGATTGCTGGGCAGCGCTGCGCTTCCTGGGGCCGCCCTGGTGCGCCGGCTGTGCGCTGCCGTTTGAGTATGACCGTGGTGCAGATACGCAGTGCCCGCAATGCCTGTCCGATCCGCCGCGACATCGCGGCGTTCGTGCGGCGGTGGCGTATGGCGACGTCGCCCGCGATGTCGTGCTCAAGCTGAAATATGGACGCAGGCTGGGTCATGCCGCGACGATCGCGCGGCTGCTGGTGCGGCATCTGCCGGAAGAGGCCGACCTGATTGTGCCGGTGCCGCTGCATCGCTGGCGAATCTGGACACGCGGCTACAACCAGTCGGCGCTGATTGCCACCGCGCTCGGGTCGGCAGGTGCGCGACGCGTCGATCTGCACGCGATCAAGCGGACCAAAGCGACCCCGGTGCTGCGCGGGCTCGGCCGGTCGGGGCGGCGCAAGGCGCTTGCCGGAGCCTTCGCGATTACTCGGCGCGAGACAGTGGCAGGACGCCATGTTGCGCTGATCGACGACGTTTATACCACCGGCGCCACCGCCGACGCGTGTACCGCCGCGCTGCGCAGGGCGGGCGCCGCGAGCGTCACCATATTGTGCTGGGCGCGGGTGCTCGGCAGCGAGGATGGTTGACAGCGCCCGCCGCGGCCCACACTTCCTAACGCCATGGTGACCGTAGAAATCTATACCAAGGCGTTCTGCCCCTATTGCACCCGGGCCAAGCGGCTGCTCGCCGAGCGCGGCGCGGTCGTCAGCGAATATGACATTACCATGGGCGGGCCAAGGCGCACCGAAATGGTCCAGCGCGCGGGAGGACGCACCACCGTGCCGCAGATCTTCGTGGGCGACCGTCATATCGGCGGCAGCGACGACCTGGCCGCGCTCGACCGCGATGGCGGGCTGGAGCCGCTGCTGGCGCAGTGACCGCCGTGCCGACCGCCGCGCTGGTGCAGATGACCGCGGGGATCGATCCCCGCGACAATGCCGCGACCCTTTCCAGCGCGATCGCGCGGGCCGCGGAGGGCGGCGCGGCGATGGTGTTCACACCGGAAATGTCCAACCTGGTCGATCGGGATCGCGCGCGCGCTGCGGCCAGCATCGTCGCTGAAGCCGACGACCGCGCGCTCGCGGCGGTGCGCGAGGCAGCGGCGCGTCATGGCATCTGGGTCCAGCTTGGCTCGATCGCCGTGCGGCGGGACGATGGGCGCTTTGCCAACCGTGCATTGGTGATCGACGCCGACGGTGAAATCCGGGCGCGCTACGACAAGCTGCATCTGTTCGACGTCGATCTGGCATCGGGGGAAAGCTGGCGCGAATCGGCGGTCTATGCCCACGGTGAGGCGGCCGTGGTGGTGGCGACGCCGATCGGCATGCTGGGGCTGTCGGTCTGTTATGATCTTCGCTTTCCGGCGCTGTATGCGGCGCTGAGCGCGGCCGGAGCCACCGTGCTGGCGGTGCCGTCGGCCTTTACCAGGCCAACCGGCGCGGCGCATTGGCAGACCTTGCTATGCGCCCGCGCGATCGAGAATGCCGCCTTCGTCATCGCCGCTGCGCAGACCGGGCAGCATGAAGACGGCCGAGTGACGCACGGCCATGCGCTGGCGATCGATCCGTGGGGGGCCGTGCTGAGCGATGCCGGAGAGGCGCCCGGGGTGCAATTCGCGAAAATCGACGTCGCGCGCGTGGCCGACGTTCGTTCGCGCATCCCGGTGCTCGCCCATCGCCGCGCAATTCCGACAGTGACGGTGATCGAATGATCGTGTTCGATCTGCGCTGCGCCAACGACCATGTCTTCGAAAGCTGGTTCGGGTCGAGCGCCAGCTATGCCGACCAGCGCGACCGCGGCCTGATCGCCTGTCCGATCTGCGGCGTGTGCGACGTCGACAAGGCGGTGATGGCACCGGCCATCGGCGCCAAGGGCAATCGCGCGTGCCAGCCGATCGATCCGCGCAAGGCGATGCTGGCGGCGCTGGCCAAGGCGCAGGCCAAGGCGCTCGAGGGGTCGGAATATGTCGGGCCGGCGTTTTCGGATCGTGCGCGTGCGATGCATCTAGGCGAGAGCCCCACCGCGCCGATCCACGGCCAGGCATCGCTCGAACAGGCGCGGGCGCTGGTCGATGAAGGAGTCGCGATCGCGCCACTGCCATTGCCGGTGGTGCCACCGTCGGCGCGCAATTGACCGGGGCGGGGGCGTCTTATACCACCGCCGGCGCCGCCCCCGTAGCTCAGCAGGACAGAGCAACGGTTTCCTAAACCGCAGGTCGGGAGTTCGAGTCTCTCCGGGGGCGCCAGCGCTGGATGTGCGGTTTCCCGGCGGTGCGTCGGACCTCGCGGCTATGCGGGCCCGGGAAGGTCGGCTGGATGGAGCCGTCCATCTGCAACGCGGCTCGCTCGATCCGCATGCCGTCAGCGCAGTTGCGCGTCGAGCAGCCCGGGCAGTTCGAACATCGTCACGCGCGACTTGCCGAGTGCGGCCTCCAGCGCGGGATCGGCGATGATCTCGCGCTTGTCGTTGGGGTCCTGGAGATTGTTCGCCTTGATATAGGCCCAGACGCGGCCGGCCACCGCGCTGTGCGGCAAAGGGTCGGCGCTGCCGAGGATGAGGGCGAGCGCGGGCGAAGGAGTAACAGTGCCCTCGCTCGCCTCCATCCCAACCTTGTTCGACCCGTCCGTCATAAGCCCCCCGAGCCGAACAGTGTTATCGCTGCCGTCCCGGTATTATGCTTACAAATCAAACGCTTTGTCGAGCTAAAACGCTTGCGTAACGAAAGCGGCGTCCGGTGGCCGTCGGACGCCCTTTTGTTGCGCGCACAGCGCGATCAGAAGCCGATGCGCGCCTTTACGCCATAGAAGCGCGGGGTCGAGGGATAGCCGGCGAAGGTGCCGGTCTGTTCCGGAACCGCGAAGCCGGTGATGTTGTAATATTGGTTGGTGAGGTTCTCGACGAAGAATTCGAGGCTCTTGGTGCGATCGTCGGTCTGCACACCGATGCGCGCGGCGATCAGCGGATAGGGTTCGTTATAGACGATCGCAGGCATGCCGCCGAGGATGCGCGGATCACAGCCGGCGGGACGCGTCGTCGATACGTTGGGGCAGGCGATGTTGACGCCGCTGTTGAAGCGCATGTCGACATGCAGCAGCCCGTTGAGCGTGTTGGTGATCGGCGGCGTCCAGGTGCCGGCCATGCTGACGACGTGGCGGGGCTGGTTGAGGAACTGCTCGCCTTCCTGTCCGGCTAGCGGCGTGCCGGTGAAATCGTTCGAGCTGTCATAGCTGCCATCGAGATAGGTGTAGCCGAGGCGGAAGATCAATTCGCGGACCGGTTGCAGGATGGCTTCGGCCTCGACGCCCTTGCTGGTCGCGTCGGGGACGTTCTGAACGACGAAGCTGGAGCCGGCGAAGATCAGCGATTGCAGGCCCTTGAACTGCGAATAGAACACCGCCGCGTTGAAGGTGAATTCGTTCGACGGCTGCATCTTGACGCCGAGTTCGAAGGCATCGACGGTTTCCTTGTCGAAGGCGAGGTCGGTCGCCTGTGCGCCGTCGCCGCCGAGCAGGACGGTATCGAACGACGCCTGATCAAGGTTGTAACCGCCCGATTTGAAGCCGCGGTCGTAGCTGATGTAGCTCAGCACCTCGTCCGACAGCTTGTAGGCGAGCTTTGCGGTGCCGGTGAATTCGCTCTCGTCGCGATCGTCCGCGTAGTTGCCGTTGAATTCGCTGCTGACCGCCGGGTTGCAGCTGAGCAACGTGAAATTGGCGTAGAGCTCGGGGTTTGCCTGCTGGATCGCGCCACGCAGGATTTGGGCGCGCGGGTCCTGGCTGAAGAAGAAGCCGCAGGTGCTGGTATTGCTGTTGATCGAGGCGGTCAGGTCCTTCTTTTCGTAATTGTAGCGAAGGCCCAGGGTCAGCGAGAGATCGTCGGTGAAGTTGATGATGTTGTGGGTGAAGGCCGCAAATGCGTTGGTCTTTACCTCGAAATCGTCATTGTTGTTGCCTTCGCCCGACACGAAGCCGGGCAGCGGCGTGTTGAGATAGGCGAACAGCGCCGGATTGGCCGCGGCGGCGGCCTGGAGCTGCGGCGACTGCGCCAGCAAGACCTGGCTGAACAGCGGCACGGTCGGCCCGAGGCTGCCGTAGAACTGGGCGCCGGTCGGCAATGCGCCGCCGCTTGCCTGCGCGATGGCGCCGGACAGCACAGCATCGACATAGGCGGTGGCGTCGTCGCCGACCCGCACGGTGTCGCGCAGCCGGTTGGTTTCGTTGAGGTAGAAGCCGCCGATCAGGAAATCGACCGCGCCGTCGAACGCCGAGCCCTGGAAGCGTAGTTCCTGCGTGAAATCCTTGAGCTCGTTGCGATAGCCCTCGCGATAGGCGCGATCGATGCCGGAGAAGTCGATGTCCTGGTTCCGCAGCGCGCGCCAGTCGCGATAGGCGGTAATCGAGGTCAAGTTGAACTCGCCGAGTTCTACGTTGAATTCACCAGACACGCCCCAGTCGCGAACCTTTTCCGCCAGGTCTCGATTGGGGGAGATTGCCTGGATGCGATCCGATGGCGGGCCGGAATAGACGCCGTCATTGCCCGAGAAGCTGGCAACCAGATCGATCGCGTCAGCCGTCGGCCCACGCACGAAATTGATCGCGCCGCAGCATTGCTCATCCGTTTCGGAATAGTCGCCGATCAGGCGAAAGCTGAACCCGGCGGTATCGTACAGCGCCTGGCCGCGGGCGTAATATCGGTCGATATTGTTGACCGCGCGGTCGCTATTGGCGTCCTTGATATAGCCGTCGCGCTTGCGATAGCCGCCGTCGACGCGCAGCGCGAGCGCTTCGGTGACGGGACCGGTGAGCGCACCCTTGATTTCATAGGCGTCGTAATTGCCGTAGCTGCCCTCGACATAGCCGCCCAGGTCGAATTGTGGCTGCGCGGTGAAGATCGACAGCGCGCCGGCAGACGTGTTGCGGCCGAACAGCGTCCCCTGCGGCCCGCGCAGGATTTCGACGCGCTCCAGTTCGGGCAGTTCGGCCAGCGCGACGCCCGCGCGCGAGCGGAACACGCCGTCGATGAACACGCCTACGGCCGGTTCGAAGCCGGGATTGTCGCCGGCAGTGCCGATGCCGCGAATCGACAGCGAGGAACCGGTCGCGGCAGACTGGCCGGTGGTGGTCTGAAGCGACGGAGCGAGCTGCTCGAGCCCGCGGATATCGACGACGCCGGCATTGTCGAGCAGCTCGGCACCGACCGCGGTGACCGCGACCGGGATTTCCTGGACCGTTTCGTTGCGCCGCGTGGCCGTGACGACGATGTCGTTGGCCGACGTGTAATCGCTGTCCTGATCGACCGATCCCGATGCGACCTGATCGCTGGCCGTCTGGTCGGCGCTGGTGGTGGTCTGGGCGGCGGCGGGAGCGGCGATGGTGATCGCCAAGGCGCTCGCTGCGAGCAGTTCGAACTTCGTCATGGCATCATCCCCTGTGTTCGGCTGCGATCGTTGTCGCCGCGATATGGATTATTCTTGTTATCGCCGAGCTAACGCCCCATTTCGACCGGCGTCAACGGATTAAAGCGCGGGTTTGTGCGGGTTTGCGATGCACTATGGCATTGCGGCAACGCGGCTTCCCAAGCTCGTTCCAGGAAAAGGCGCGTTGCCGTAGCGTCCATGCCGCGCGGCAGGCCGAAAGGGGTTGCAATGCACAAGGATGACGATGCCGCGCCGGGCGACGGCGACCTGGTGGCAGGCCCGCCAAAGATCGCGGTGCCCGAAGACGTCGCTGCCGCGGTCGCGACGCTGATCCGCTGGGCCGGGGACGACCCCGCGCGCGAGGGGCTGGTCGATACGCCCAAGCGAGTGGCGCGCGCGTGGAAGGAATATTGCCAGGGCTATGGCGAGGACCCGGCGCGCCATTTGTCGCGCGTGTTCGAGGAAGTCGGCGGCTATGACGAGATCGTGCTGCTCAAGGATATCCCGTTCCAGTCACATTGCGAGCACCATCTCGCGCCGATCATCGGCAAGGCGCACATCGCCTATCTGCCCGCCAATTGGGTGGTCGGCATCTCCAAGCTCGCGCGCGTGCTGCACGGCTACGCCCGGCGGTTGCAGGTGCAGGAACGGCTGACCGCGGAGGTCGCCGATTGCATCTGGACCCATTTGAAGCCGCGCGGCGTCGCCGTGGTGATCGAGGCGACGCACGCGTGCATGGCGGCGCGCGGCGTGCGGACGCCCGGCGTCGCGATGGTCACCAGCCGGATGATGGGCGTGTTTCGCGACGACGAACGCAGCCGCAAGGAAGTGCTGGCGCTGATGGGGTGCGGCTGAGGCTTCGCACCCCTTAGACGACCGTCAGCGCGCGGCGTTGGCAGCCGATAGCACCGCGCGAACGCTGGCGGTGGCGACGTCCTCGTCGATCCCGACGCCCCAATGGGTGCGGCCCTGTGCATCGGTGGTCTCGACATAGGCCGCGGCGCGCGCGTCTGAGCCGTGGCCGATGGCATGTTCGGCATAATCGACGACGTCGAGCGCGATGCCGCAGCCGTCGGCCAGCGCGGCCAGCACGCTCGAGATCAGGCCGTTGCCACGCCCGCTGACCGATTGCGACGCGCCGCCGGCATCGACATGCCCGGCAAAGATGCGGTCGCCATTGGGCGCGCGGGTTTCCTCATAGGCCTCCAGCGTGAAGAATTGCGCATCGTCGAGGCGATAGGCGCGCTGGAACGCCTGCCAGATATCGTTGGCGTCGAGTTCCCGGCCAGCAGTGTCGGCGAGCGCCTGGACATGGCGACTAAAGTCGGCCTGAAGCCGCTTGGGCAACTTCAATCCCTTGTCCTGTTCGAGCACCCAGGCGACGCCGCCCTTGCCGCTTTGCGAATTGACGCGGATCACCGCTTCGTAGCTGCGGCCCAGGTCGGCGGGATCGATCGGAAGGTAAGGGACCCGCCACAGTTCGTCGTTGCGCTGTGCCTGCGCCGCGAAACCCTTCTTGATCGCGTCCTGATGCGAGCCGGAGAACGCCGTGAACACCAGCTCCCCCGCATAGGGATGGCGGGGGTGGACCGGCAGCTGGTTGCAATATTCGACGGTGCCGATGATCCGGTCGATATCCGAAAGATCGAGTTCGGGATCAATGCCTTGCGTGTACATGTTGAGCGCGAGTGTCACCAGATCGACATTGCCGGTCCGCTCGCCGTTTCCGAACAGGCAACCTTCGATCCGGTCGGCTCCGGCCATCAACCCAAGCTCGGCGGCGGCGACGCCGGTGCCGCGATCATTGTGCGGATGCAGGCTGATGACGACGCTATCGCGGTTCGGCACGTTGCGGCAGAACCATTCGATCTGGTCGGCATAGATGTTGGGGCTGGCAGCCTCGACCGTTGCGGGGAGGTTGAGGATCAGTGGGCGTTCCGGGGTGGGCCGCAGCACGTCCATCACCGCCGCGCACACCTCTACCGAGAAATCGAGCTCGGCGGTCGAGAAGGTTTCGGGACTGTATTCGAAATGCCAGTCGGTGTCGGGCTGGGCCGCAGCGCCGTCGCGCAGCAGCTTTGCGCCCATCACGGCGATGTCGCGGACTTCCGCGCGGGTCATGCCGAACACGATCTCGCGCCAGGCGGGCGAGACCGCGTTGTAGAGGTGGACGATCGCCTGCCGGGCACCGCGAAGGCTGTCGAAGCTCGTCGCGATCAGGTCGGCTCGAGACTGGGTCAGCACCTGGATCGCAACGTCATCGGGCACGCGGTTCGATTGGACGAGGCCGGAGATGAACTCGAACTCAGTCGCGCCGGCGCTGGGGAAACCAACCTCGATTTCCTTGAGTCCGATTTCGACGAGCAGGTCGAAGAACCGCGTCTTCTTTTCCGCGCCCATTGGATCGATCAGCGCCTGGTTGCCGTCGCGAAGATCGGTCGATAGCCAGCGCGGCGGCGCCGTGATGGCACGCGACGGCCATTGCCGGTCGGGCAAATCGACTTGGGGGAACGGCCGGTATTTGGCGGCGGGGTTGCGCAGCATCACGTGTCGTCACTTTCCGATCGGCACCGGCACGGCGGTGGTGCCAAGGCCTCAGGGGCCAGAAGATTGCGAGAGGATCACCCTTAAGGGACAGGCGGCAGCCAATGCCGCATCGACGCCCTTAAGGGCGGATAAGTCGTAGGGCGAGGTGGCGCGCAACAAACACGCGATTTGCATAGGCCGGACTTTGCATTCCTGTCCAGCGACGAATTTTTCCCGGCCAACAATGAAGCGTTAGGCTTTTGCAATTAGGCTCTTTTCTGAATGATCAAAGGAGAGCCCGATGCTCCAACTCGTCTACGTCAGCAGCGTGCATCCGGTCGGCTCCAAGCCCGACATCGATAGCATCCTGACCGTTTCGCGCCGCAACAATCGACGCGATGCAATTACCGGATTGCTCTATTGCGACACGGCGCGCTTCCTGCAGGTGCTGGAAGGGCCGGACCGCGCGGTCGAGACGGCGTATGAACGCATCCGCCAGGATGATCGCCACCGTGCGGCGGTTATCCTGTCCCGACGCCAGATCGAGACCCGCGAATTCGGTAGCTGGGAGATGGCACACCGCTCGGCCGATATCGACGCCGAAACCTTTATCCTGCGCATTTCCACGATGGTCGAGAACGCCGCACCGCGCGTGCGTGCCACTTTCGAGAGCTTCGCGCTGGTTCGTAACGCCGCCGCCTAAACGGCGGCGCCACCCCCTTATTTTTCGAATGCGGCGACGATATCAAGCTCGACCTCATCGGACACCACCGGAATCGCGGTAAGGATGCCGAACTCGCTGCGCTTGATCGTAGCATCAGCCGTGAAGCCGACGGTTTCCTTCTTGGACATCGGATTGGCACCCGCGCCGAACAATTCGGCCTCCAGCGTCACCGGCCTGGTCACGCCGTTGAGTGTCAGATTGCCGGCGATCTTTGCTTCGTCGCCATCGACGGTGACCGAGGTCGATACGAACCGGGCATCGGCAGGGGAGGGCCCGAAGAAGTCCGGCTTGCCGCCGTCCTTGCCTGCGCGCAGCAGATGGTCGGTCAGCCCGGCGCTGGCGGTCGTGACCTTTGCGACGGGAATGGTGATATCGACCTTGGCGGCGCCGGGGTTCTTCGGATCGAGCGTCAGCGTGCCGGTGGCTTCGCCGAACAGTCCGAAATAGGGGGTGAAGCCGAAATGGTTGACGCTCCATTCAACGAGCGTGTGGCCAGGATCGACGGTATAGGTGCCGCCGGTGATGCGGCTGGCATCGCGGGCGCCGGGCAGTTGCGGCGTGGACTGCGCGAACAGCGGCGTGGCGGCGACGAGGGCAAGCGTGACGAGGGCGGCGCGCATGGGACTCTCCTGAAGCGGTGGAACGCAGCCAACGTGTAGACCGCCGCTAGCCGAGTCAAACCCCGCAAATGCGAAAGCAGCGTTTCGCGATCGAGCGCCTCCAGTGTCATCAGCGCGCAATTCCACGATTCAGGTCGAAGCGGATGCGCACCCATGCCCCCATCACCGGCTGTCCGTCGATCCGCGGAGGGAGCACGAGGAATTGCCACGCCGCCTCTCGCATCCCGCGCGCGATGCCCGAGCCCGGCGTCTCGTCGAGGATGCGGCAGTCGGTGACGCGGTTGCGCGGCGCCGTGCGGCACGCGATCAGGCCCCAGCCGGCGCGCGACCGTTTGGGCATGTACATTGCCAGTTCGGCATCGGTCGGTTCACGTTGCCAGTCGGCCGCGAACAAGGTCGATCCATCGGGCGCGGTGCCGACGCCGCGTGCACCGGACTCGTCCGCCAGTCCGCGCCCGGCCGAAGGGGCATCGGCGGGAGCCGAGGCGATCTTGCCTATATCGGCTGCGGCGAAGTCGGCGCGCGCCATCGGGATGACGCCGGGCAGCGTGTATTCGGTCGGCGGGCGTGGCGGTGGCGGAGGTTCAGGTGGCCGCTCGGGTCGTTCGGCGGCGGGGGGCGGCGCCGATTTCGGGCGGGCCGCGGCGGGCGCCCGCTCGGCCTTGGGCGCCGGGAGATCGACGTCGAACGCGGTCAGCACGGCCTCGGCATCGGTGCGCAGTTCGGGCATGATGCCGAGCGTCAGCAGCCCCAGGAACATCAGCAGCCCGAGCGCGAGCGCGAGGCCGGCGGACACGATTCGCTGTTTCAGCGGCGCGTGCGATCCGTACGCTGCAACTCGATAGGTGGCCGGACGCATGCCACGCCGTTACTGCAGCGGGGCAGGGGCCGCAATCACGCGCGGACGGATGGGGGGCGGACCTCGCCACCCCCATCCGTCACGTCGCTCAGTTCTTGTCCTTGTCGACCAGCTTGTTCGCCCCGATCCACGGCATCATCGCGCGCAGTTCGCTGCCGACCTGTTCGATCGGATGCGCCTGCGCCCGCTTGCGCGCGGCTTTCAGTTCCGGCTGTCCGGCGCGGTTGTCGAGGACGAAGTTCTTGACGAAGCGGCCCGACTGAATGTCGTCGAGCACGCGCTTCATCTCCGCCTTGGTCTCATCGGTGATGATGCGCGGGCCGGTGGTGATGTCGCCATATTCGGCGGTATTGCTGATCGAATAGCGCATGTTGGCGATGCCGCCCTCGTACAGCAGGTCGACGATCAGCTTGGTTTCGTGGAGGCATTCGAAATACGCCATCTCCGGCGCATAGCCGGCTTCGACAAGCGTTTCGAACCCGGCCTGGATCAGGTGGGTGATGCCGCCGCACAGCACCGCCTGCTCGCCGAACAGGTCGGTTTCGCACTCCTCGCGGAAATTGGTCTCGATGATGCCTGATCGACCACCGCCGACGCCCGAGGCATAGGCAAGCGCGATGTCGTGGGCGTTGCCCGATGCGTCCTGGTGGATCGCGATCAGGCACGGCACGCCGCCGCCCTTCACATATTCGCTGCGCACGGTGTGGCCCGGCCCCTTGGGCGCGACCATGATGACGTCGATGTCGGCTGGCGGCTCGATCAGCCCGAAATGGACGTTGAGGCCGTGGGCAAAGGCGATGGCGCTGCCCGGCTTCATATTGCCCTTGATGTCTGCGTCCCAGATCGCCGCCTGATGCTCGTCGGGCGCGACGAGCATGATGAGGTCGGCCCACTCCGCGGCTTCGCGGTTCGACATGACCTTGAAACCGGCGGCTTCGGCCTTTGCGCGGGTGGCAGAGCCTTCGCGCAGCGCGATCGCGACGTCCTTGACCCCGGAGTCGCGTAGATTCTGGGCATGGGCGTGGCCCTGCGAACCATAGCCGAGAATCGCGATCTTCTTGTTGGTGATGAGGTTGAGATCGGCGTCACGATCGTAATAGACACGCATTCTGTTGGTCCTTTTGGTCGTACGTGCTCCTGCGGAGGCAGGAGCGCTGGGTGGCGGGTGCTGCCGCTGGTTGCCAGGGTTCCTGCCTGCACAGGAGCACGCTGAGGTTTTACGCCGCCTCTTTCCCTCGCGAGATCGCGACGATTCCGGTGCGGGCGACTTCGACCAGGCCGACTTCGCGCATCAGCTCGACGAACTTGTCGATCTTCTCGGACCCGCCGGTCACTTCGAACACGAAGCTGGTGGTGGTCGCGTCTACCACGCGCGCACGATAGACGTCGGCGAGGCGCAGCGCCTCGATGCGGTGATCGCCGACCCCGGCGACCTTGACCAGCGCGAGCTCGCGCTCGACATGCTGGCCGAGCACGGTGAGGTCGATGACGCGGTGGACCGGCACCAGCCGGTCGAGCTGGGCGATGATCTGCTCCATCACATGCGCCGACGCGCTGGTGACGATGGTGATCCGGCTGACGCTCTCGTCTTCCGAGATGTCGGTGACGGTCAGACTCTCGATATTATAGCCGCGCGCGGTGAACATTCCGGCGATCCGCGCGAGGATACCGGGCTCGTTGTCGACGATGACCGCCAGCGTGTGGCGCTCGGACGTTTCCTGGGTGATGTGCATCGTCAGACCAGCGCCCTGGCTTCGTCGTCCATCGTGCCCGAAACCTCGTTGGCCTGCAGGATCATCTCGGTATGTGCCGCCCCCGAAGGAATCATCGGGAAGCAGTTGGCAAGCTGCGTTACCAGGCAATCGACGATCACCGGGCCATCGTGCGCGAGCATCGCCGCGATGCCGTCATCCAGTTGGTCGGGCCGCTCGATGCGGATGCCTTTCCAGCCATATGCCTCCGCCAGCTTGACGAAGTCCGGCAGGCTGTCGCTGTAGCTCTCCGAATAGCGGCTGGAATAGGTCAGTTCCTGCCACTGGCGGACCATGCCCATATACTGGTTGTTGACGATGAAGATCTTGACCGGAAGCCGGTACTGGGTCGCGGTCGCCAGTTCCTGGATATTCATCTGGATCGACGCTTCGCCGGCAATGTCGATCACCAGCGCGTTCGGATTGCCGAGCTGCGCACCGATCGCCGCAGGCAGGCCATAGCCCATGGTGCCGAGCCCTCCGCTCGTCAGCCACTTGTTCGGCGCCTCGAAGCCGAAATGCTGTGCTGCCCACATCTGGTGCTGGCCGACTTCGGTGGTGATGATCGGCGCGAGATGCTTCGTCGCGTCGTAGAGATTGCGGATCGCGCGCTGCGGCATGATCGCATCGGGCTGGTCGTCGAAGTCTAGGCAGCGCTTGGCGCGCCAACCGGAAATGCGCCGCCACCATTCGTCGAGGTCGGGTTTGGGATGCTGCCGCGCCTTCCAGATGCGGATCATGTCCTCAAGCACATGCCCGACATCGGCGACGATCGGGAGATCGACGCGCACCGTCTTGTTGATCGACGAGCGGTCGATATCGACGTGGATCTTCTTGCTGTGCGGGCTGAACGCATCGAGCCGCCCGGTAACGCGATCGTCGAAGCGGCTGCCCAGCGCGATGACGAGGTCGGCGCGATTCATCGCCATATTGGCTTCGTAGGTGCCATGCATGCCCAGCATGCCGAGCCATTGGTCGGACGAAGCGGGCAACGCGCCGAGACCCATCAGCGTCGAGGTGACCGGCGCACCGGTGATGCGGGCCAGTTCACGCAGCAACTGGCTTGCCTGCGGTCCGGCGTTGATGATCCCGCCGCCGGTGTAGAAGATCGGGCGCTCGGCCGCGGCGAGCATGTCGACCGCCGCCTCCACCAGCGTCTTGTCGGCCTTCAGCGCGGGGCGATAGGTCTTGTGCTGGATCGGGCCGGGCTTTTGATAGCGCGCGGTCGCAACCTGGACGTCCTTGGGGATGTCGATCACCACCGGGCCGGGGCGGCCCGACGTGGCGATGTGGAACGCCTCGTGGACGATCGCACCGAGCCGGGCGGGATCCTTCACCAGATAATTATGCTTGGTGCAGTGGCGGGTGATGCCGACGGTATCGGCTTCCTGGAACGCGTCGGTGCCGATCAGCGCGGTCGGCACCTGGCCGGTGATGACCACCATCGGGATCGAGTCCATCAGCGCGTCGGTGATGCCGGTGACCGCGTTGGTCGCGCCGGGGCCGGACGTCACCAGCACGACGCCGGGCTTGCCGGTCGAGCGGGCATAGCCCTCGGCCGCGTGCGTCGCGGCCTGTTCGTGGCGGACGAGGATGTGGCGGATGCGTGGGCGATCGCGGCCGGCGCCGTCCTGGAACAGCGCGTCGTAGATCGGCAGCACCGCGCCGCCGGGATATCCGAACACGACTTCCACGCCGAGATCGACCAGCGCCTCGATCAGGATGTCGGCTCCACTCTTCTCGGTCACGAACCTGCTCCTCGATATTACGCCGCACTGCAATAGCATCGTGCGAGCGGGGCTGCTACCGATTACAAAACTACGTGTCAACGACAACTATTGTAACAAGATTCCAAAATGACGGTGCGTTCTGTGGGATCATGTGCGTGTAGCCTCGGCCAATCGAACGGCGGCTGATTGCGGAACCAGGTATATTGCCGCTTGGCATAGTGCCGCGTCGCAGCCTTTGCGCGCGCGACCGCTTCAGCGCGATCCATCGTGCCGCCGATCATTCCGGTAAGTTCCGGCACACCGATCGCTCGGCGGACCGGCGCGCTGGCCGGAATGTCCGAGCGGGCCGCAAGCGCGCGGACCTCGTCGATCGCACCTTCGGCCAGCATCGCGTCGAACCGCGCGTCGCAGCGCTGCATGAGCCACGCGCGGTCAGGCAGGAGGATCAGCGGGACGAGCCGAACCCGATCGGCGATGCCGCCGACGCGCTCGCGCTGCCAGTCGACGAGCGGACGTCCGGTCGCGCGCACGACTTCCAGTGCGCGGGCGACGCGGGTGGTGTCAGTCGCGAGCAGTCGCGCAGCGGCGGCGGGGTCTTCGCGAGCGAGCGCGGCGTGCGCGTCGCCGACCGCGAGCGCGCGCACCTGCGCACGGATTTCAGGGTCGATCTCCGGCACCGGAGCGATACCGTCGAGCAGCGTGCGCAGATACATGCCGGTGCCGCCGACCAGCACCGGAACGCCGCCATCGGCATGGATCCGGGCGATAGTCGCCGTCGCCTCGCTGGCCCAGCGCGGCGCGGAATAGGCTTCCGCGCCATCGACATGACCGAACAGGCGGTGCGGCGCGCGCGCTTCTTCGTCCGGGGACGGGCGCGCCGTGACGACGCGCAGGTTGCGATAGACCTGCGCCGAATCGGCATTGATGACCGTACCTGCGTGTTTCTCGGCAAAGGCCAGGCCAAGCGCGCTCTTGCCGCTGGCGGTCGGCCCTGCAATGACGACCAGCGGGAGCCGCTGGGGGAATTTGGCCATGTTCATCGCCACGCTGATAGCATCGGAGCGTCTGAGCGCGGGCGATATTTCGGAAGCCAGCGACCGGTTGATCCGCGCAGGTCTGCGTGTCGAGCGTTCGCACTGGATCGACGAGGGCATTGCCGCCGATATCGCATTCAACGGCGATCCGCTGGCGGCGCGCGGCGCGCTCGAACGGTCGCTTGCCGCCACGGACATTGTCGTGCAGCCCGCCGAGGGGCGGCGCAAGCAGCTGCTGGTCGCCGACATGGATTCGACGATGATCACGGTCGAGTGCATCGACGAGCTGGCCGATTATGCCGGGATCAAGCCGCAGATCGCCGACGTCACCGAGCGCGCGATGCGCGGCGAGCTCGATTTCGCCGATGCGCTCGACGCCCGCGTTGCCTTGCTCAAGGGGCTTGACGAGGGGGCGATCGCGCGCTGCCTTGAAGAACGGGTAGAAATTATGCCTGGCGCAGAGCTGCTGGTGCGCACGATGCGCGGCTGGGGAGCGACGACAATTCTGGTGTCGGGCGGCTTCACCCGCTTTGCCGAACCCGTCGCCGACCGCATCGGCTTCGAACGCGTTCTCGCCAATCGCCTGCTGATCGAGGACGGCGTGCTGACCGGCAAGGTCGAGAAGCCGATCGTCGATTCGTCGACCAAACAGGCCACGCTGGAGGCGGCGATCGGACATCTCGACATCGACGACCACCTCTCGATGGCGGTCGGCGACGGCGCGAACGACCTGGCGATGATCCGTCGCGCGGGGCTGGGCGTGGCGTATCATGCCAAGCCGATCGTAGCGCAGGCGGCAGGGGCGCGGATCGATCATGGCGACCTCAGCGCCTTGCTGTATGCGCAGGGTGTGCCCAGAAGCGGCTGGGTGGCCGATTAGAACTGGCCGTCGCAGCGAAAGGCGATCGGCGATTGACGCTGGCCACGGTACGGGCCGAAGATGCCAGCAGTTAGAGTACGGTAAGAGGGATAGATTGATGCGGTATGGATCGGGTTTTGCGCTGGCGACGATGCTCGTCCTGTCGGGTTGCGACGGGAGCTCCGACACGCCCGATCCCACGCCGACGGCTACGCCCACGCCTTCTCCGACGCCTACGCCTACCCCGACACCCACCCCCACTCCGACGCCATCCGGGCCGCCGACCACGGCGGTTTCGAGCGCGGTGGTCGCGACGCTGGACAACCCTTGGGCGATGACCTTCCTGCCCGATGGCAAGATGCTGATCACCGAGCGGACCGGATTGCTGCGGATGGTGACGAACACCGGGACGGTGACGACGGTGGCGGGGACCCCCGCTGTGGTCGCTGCCGGGCAGGGCGGGCTGCTCGACGTCATCCTCGATCCGGGCTTCGCGTCGAACCGGCGCGTGTATCTGAGCTTCACCGAGAGCGCAGGCGGCGCCACCGGGCTGGCGGTCGCTCGCGGGCTGCTGGCGCTGGATGGCAGCGAACTGGTAGATGTCAGCGTGATCTGGCGCCAGGTGCCCAAGGTCGACAATGAAACCCGGCACTTCGGCGGGCGCATGGCGATCGCGTCGGACGGCCGCCTGTACATCACCTCGGGCGAGCGTCATCAGGGCGCGCCGGCGCAGGACAAGGCGGTGACGCTGGGCAAGATCGTGCGGATCAACCGCGACGGGTCGATCCCCGGCGACAATCCGTTTGTCGACACGGACGGCGCCAATCCCGAAATCTGGTCGCTGGGGCACCGCAATCCCTACGGCCTGGTCTTCACCAGCGACGGCAAGCTGTTCGAAAGCGAGATGGGGCCCGAAGGCGGCGACGAGTTCAACCTGATTACCAAGGGTGCGAATTACGGCTGGCGCGTGGTGTCGGAGGGCGACGACGGCGAGCCGCTGCCGCGCCATGCCACGCGCCCTGACTTCGCCGCGCCGCTATTCAGCTGGACCCCGGTGATCGCGCCGGGCGGAATGATCCAATACACCGGATCGCGATTCTCGGGCTGGTACAATGACTTCGTGCTGGCCGGGCTGGTCAGCCAGGGGCTGGTGCAGGTTCGCGTGACCGGCAACACCGCCACCGAAGTCCGCCGCATCCCGCTGGGCGCGCGCATCCGCGAAGTCGAGCAGGGCCCGGACGGGGCGATCTGGGTGCTTGAGGACGGTGCGAGCGGAAGGCTGCGCAAGCTCGATCCGGCGTGAGCAGAACCGTAGCGTTCCCAAGCATCGGGGAGTGGTCGATGCCGATATTCGACCGACGCACCATAATTCGTGGCGTTGTGGGCCTTGGCGCATGTACTGCGATGCCGTCCGGGATATGGGCAAAAGCTGATAGTGGTCGGCTGTTGCCAGTACGAGACACCCGGCTTTGGGTCGATGACAGCGGCCCGCGCGATGCGCCGGTGCTCGTGTACATGCATGGTGGTCCCGGGGTCGGCGCTCTGGAGTTCGAAACCTACATGAAGCCGGCGCTGGCCGACCGGGTGCGGTTGATCAGCATCGACCAGCGCGGTGTCCTGCGATCCGATCCGATCGCGAAGGATGCCAAGATCAGCGTAGCTGACCTGGTTGCGGATTTCGAAGCGGTTCGCGCGGCGCTGGGCATCGCGCGGTGGCAGGTGCTGGGCCACAGTTTCGGCGGCATGTTGGCGATGCACTACGCACTGGCGCATCCCGACCGGGTCTCTCGGCTCTCGCTGGAAAATCCGGCCTATGACGCCGCGGCGAGCGGGCATTGGGTCGCGGCGGCGACCGCGCAAGCGTTGAACGGCGCGTCGCCCGAGGCGGCGGTCGCTGCCGACCGCCTGGCCGATCGAGCGACGGTCGTCGATCCGACCTTTTTCGACAAGCTGGGTCCGGCCATGGCTGCGCTTGGCGATCGGCGACAGGATCTGTACGTCGTGCAGGCCAAGCACCGCGACATGTTCTCGCGCCTTGCAACGACGTCCGGGCTGCCCGATGCCCGGTGGGAGCAGGGGCAGATACCGGGCCTAGCGCTGCTCAAGTCGCCGGATTTCTACACGCCGATGATCCCGCGGGTGCAGGGCCTGAAGATGCCGATCCTCTATGTTCGCGGATCGGGCGATCACACGACCAGCCCGGAGGAGATCGCGGCATTGCTCGCGGCGGGCGCCAGGATGGAGACGGTCGCCAATGCCGGGCACTTCATCCACGTCGAGGAACCGGCGGAGCTTGCAGACCTTTTAGCAAGCTGAGCCGCCCGGCCGTGGCAATTATCTTGTTCGATCGCTCCGCGTCGCAAATGACGCAGAGATAGTCCGCACTATTTTCGCACCGGCAGACACTGCCCGCCCGCGCGCTTGACGGCTGCGCACGCCTGGTTCGCCTCGGCGCTCGATGCGAAGGGGCCGACCACGAGGCGGGTGACCGCACCGGCCTTTTGATAGTCGGGCTGCGTGCCTGACAATGCGGACACCTTGGACATCGACGACCACAGGTCGCGTGCGTTGCCTGCGTCGCGGAACGCGCCGAGCTGGATGCGCCAGCCGCCGTCGGTCCGCGCTGCCGGAGCCTTCGGGGCAGATGCCGCAGCCGGCTTCGGCGCAGCGGGCTTGGGCGTCGGTGCGGGCGGCGGTGTCTTCTTTTCGGCCCAGTTGGTAAACGGGGCGGGGGCTGCCTTGGATGCGGGGACATCGGCCTTGGCCACGGCCGTCGGCTTGGGCGCGGGCGCGTCGTCACCGACCGAGCCGGTGGGAAGCGGCGAGCGCTGCGCCTGGGTTTCGAGCTGGCGCGCCAAGGCCAGCCCCGCCTGGCGATCCTTGAGGCTGACATATTTGTCCATCTGGGCAAGCGACGTCGCCGCCTGCGGCAGGCCCGATCCCGATGCGCGCGTCACCAGCGCATAGGCGCGGGGCCAGTCCTTGGTGACGGCATCGCCGTTGAATAGCATCGTGCCGAGCACGAACTGCGCGCGCGGCTCGCCGCGGGCGGCGGATTTCTCGAGCCATTTGAGCGCCTCGTCGCGCTTGTTGTTCTGGAACAGTGCGAGGCCGTAATTATCCTCGGCCTGGGCATGTCCCTGCAACGCGGCCTTGCGATACCAGACTTCGGCCATGCCGAGATCGGCGGGCACGCCGCGGCCCAGCTTATATGCCTGCCCCAGGTTGAACTGCGCGTCGGGATCGCCGGCAACGGCAGGGCCGCGCCATTCCTCGACCGCCTTCTTGAATTCGCCGCGGCTCCATGCATCGACGCCCGCCTTGACGTCCGCCATCGCGGGCGCTGCGCAGACCAGCGCCACGATTGCCGTCAGTCGCCCAAAGCTGTTCATCGTCCGTCCCCGCCTTCGTTCGCGTCAAAGATAACGCGGCTTAACCTTGAATGGCAAAGGTTTCCTAAACACGCCGCCGCGCATCCCGGTCGATGCCGCAGTGGCGTTAACCGCTTCTTATGTCCTGGCGTGGCAACCGGTGCACTGGACTGGGCGGCGAACAGGGGAACTCATGCGCGTTCTGGCGATGGCATCGCAGAAAGGTGGCTCCGGCAAGACCACGCTTTCGGGACATCTGGCGGTGCAGGCACAGATTGCCGGCGCCGGGCCGGTGGTGCTGATCGACATCGATCCGCAAGGCTCGCTGTCCGACTGGTGGAACGAGCGCCAGACCGAATATCCGGCCTTTGCGCAGACCACGGTCGCGCGGCTCGCCGCCGATCTGGAAGTGCTGCGCCAGCAGGGCTTTCGCCTAGCCGTCATCGATACGCCGCCGGCGATCACCATGGCGATCCAGAGCGTGATCCAGGTCGCCGAGCTGATCGTCATCCCGACCCGGCCGAGCCCGCATGATCTTCGCGCGGTCGGCGCAACCGTCGATCTGTGCGACCGGGCGGGCAAGCCGCTCATTTTCGTCGTCAACGCGGCGACGCCCAAGGCGCGGATCACCTCCGAAGCCGCGGTCGCGCTGTCGCAGCACGGCACCGTGGCGCCGGTCACCATCCACCACCGCACCGATTTCGCGTCGTCGATGATCGACGGGCGCACGGTGATGGAGATCGATCCCAAAAGCAGGTCGGCGGCCGAAGTCGTCACCTTGTGGTCGTACATCTCCGACCGGCTCGAGAAGAATTTCCGCCGCACCGTATTCTCGGCTCCGGCCGCGAACGGGTTCGCCGCCGCCCGACCCGCTGCTGGCTTCGGCCGCCGCGTGATGAGCTGAGGAGGTGGGCATGTTCTCGAACTCCAAACCCACCGCGTCGCTGTCCTCGGGGCTGCTCGCGCGCAAGGGTCAGGCACGCCCGGCAATGCGGCCGCAGGGCTTTGTCGGCATGACGCCGACTGCGCTCGAGGATCTCGGCTGGAACGACATGGGCGACGCGCCGGTCGCGGCGGTCACGCCTGATCAGGTGGTCGCACCGCCCGCGGGTGTTCCCGCCGTGCTTCGCCAGCGCGAGAAGTTGACCGAGGAAGTCGCAGCGCCCCAGCCGGTGGCGGAAGCGGCTGCCGCGGAGCAGGCGCCCAAGACCGTTCCGGCCGCGAAGGTGGCGCGTATCAAGCGCGAGGCCACCGCCAAGGGATCGAAGGCGGCATTCACGCTGCGGCTCGACACCGACCGCCATTTGCGGCTGCGGCTGGCATCGGCGGTGTGCAACCGCTCGGCACAGGCGATCGTCACGCAGGCGCTCGACGCATTTTTGACCACGCTTCCCGACGTCGAGGAGCTGGCGCGCCAGCTGCCGTCGGGCGGCGATCGTTGACTGGGGGGAAGACGATGAACGTCCGGACCATATTGACCTTTGGCGTATCGGCGCTGGTGATGGGCACGACCATGGTCGGCTGCGCATCGACCAAGGGACCGCTGGCCCGCGCGAGCGCGAGCGCCGACCGGATCGCCGCCAATGCCGGCAAGGAAGCCGATGCCGCGCGCAAGGCTCTGGGCAAGCGACAGACCGCGGAAGCGGTCGTCCATGCCGAAGCGGCGGTGGCGGGAGATCCGAATAATGCTGCGCACCGCGCATTGCTGGGAAAGGCCTATCTCTCCGCGGGCCGGTTCCAATCGGCGAGCCAGGCACTGTCGGACGCGCTGACGCTGGCACCGGGCGATGGGCAGGTCGCGCTCAACCTCGCGCTGGCGCAGACTGCGCTCGGCGATTGGGACGGCGCGCGCGCCACGCTTAATCGCAGCGCGGCGATCGACGCGGCGGACAAGGGGCTGGCGCTGGCGTTGGCCGGGAACCCGATGGGCGGCATCCAGCTGCTCGGCGAAGCGGCGCGTGATCCCAGAGCTCCGGCCAAGGTCCGGCAGAACCTCGCTCTCGGCCTGGCGCTTGCCGGCAAATGGCAGGAGGCCAAGGCGGTCGCCGCCATCGATTTGTCGCCGGCGGATGTCGATAAGCGGATCATGCAATGGTCGGTGTTCGCACGACCCGCCCAGGCGTCCGATCAGGTCGCCGCGCTGCTGCACGTCACTCCCGTCGCCGACCAGGGTCAGCCGATGCAACTTGCACTCAACGCTCCGGTGGCCAGCGATGTCGCAGTCGCCGAAGCGGAGCCGCTCGATGCGTTCATGCCGGGGCCGGTGGGCGAGATGGCCAGCACGGCGCCGGTCGAGGTGGCCGTTGCGGCGATGGCGGTAACTCCCGACGGAACGGCGGTCACCCGGTTCGTTTCGACCGGCGAGATCGTTCAGCCGCTTCCAGCAGGCTATGTTCCCGCCAATCTTCGCTCCGCCCCGGTGATGGTCGCTGCGACCGAGCGTGCCCGACCGGTCGTGTCGAAGCCGACGGGCGGCACCAAAGCGTCGCTCGAACGCGGCAGCTATTTCGTTCAGCTCGGCGCCTATGACAGCGCCGGGGTGGCCCGCGATGCCTGGGGGCGGATGGCACGGCGCGTGCCGACGCTGGCGTCGCTGGCACCGCAGGGGATGAGCGCTGGCAGCTTCTATCGCCTGTCGGTAGGCGGTTTTGCCCGCGGCGATGCCAATCGTCTGTGCGGACAGGTCAAGGCGCGGGGCGGCAACTGCTTTGTGCGGACAAGTGCGGGCGAGCAGACGGCAAGCTGGGCGCGCGGCGCGCAGATGGCGTCGCGCTGAGCCTTTAGTCCTCGACGATCAGGCTGTGATCGCGCGTGTCGCGCATCGTCGCATAGGTGACGAGCGACACGCCGATCATCGCGGTGACGTACCAGTAGAACCCCTCTTCGAACCCCGAGTCCTTGAACCATAGCGCGATATATTCAGCGGTGCCGCCGAACAGCGCGTTGGCGATGGCATAGGGCAATGCGACGCCGAGCGTGCGGATGTGCGCGGGATACATTTCCGCCTTCACCACGCCCGAAATCGCGCTGTAGCCGCTGACGATGACCAGCGCCGCCAGGCAGATCGCGAATGCCGTCGCCGGATCGCGGGTGGCCGCCAGCGTCGAGAAGATCGGATAGGTGAAGAGAACGCCGAAGACGCCGAATGCGATCATCACCGGCTTGCGCCCGATCCGGTCCGACAGCGCGCCGACCACGGGTTGGAGGCACATGAAGATCAGCAGGGTACCGGCGCTGATTGCCGAAGCGGTCTCGCGGCTGAACCCGCTGGTGTTGACCAGGAACTTCTGCATGTAGATCGAATAGGCGTAGAAGGCGAGCGTGCCGCCCGCGGTCAACGCCAGTACGGTGACGGTTTCGCGTGGATGATGGCGCAGCAGCGGCCAGAAGCCCGAGCGGGTTGCCGCGGCTTGATCGACCTTGGCAAAGCTCTCGGTCTCGGCGAGCCCTTGGCGGAGCCAGAACACGCCGATCGCCAGCAGCCCTCCGATCACAAACGGGATGCGCCAGCCCCATTGGTCGAGTGCAGCTTCGCTCAACAGATTTTGCAGCAGGATCAGCACCGCGAGCGCGACCAGCTGACCGCCGATCAGCGTGACATACTGGAAGCTGGCGAAGAAGCCGCGATGCTTCCTGCCGCCCATCTCGGACAGATAGGTTGCGCTCGCGCCATATTCTCCGCCGACCGACAGTCCCTGCAGCAGCCTTGCGGTCAGCAGCAGCGCGGGGGCCGCGACGCCGATCGTCGCATAGGTCGGCGTGATCGCGATCAGCAGCGATCCGAAGCACATCAGCGTCACCGACAGCGTCAGCCCGGCCTTGCGACCGCGACGGTCCGAATAGACGCCCATCAGCCAGCCGCCGATCGGCCGCATGAAGAAGCCGAGCGCGAACACCGCGGCGGCCTGGAGCAGTTCGACGGTGGGATCGTCGGACGGGAAGAAATGCGGCGCGAAGTAGAGCGTGAACGCCGCATAGGCATACCAGTCGTACCATTCGACGAGATTGCCCGCGGAGCCGCCGATGATCGAGCGGAGGCGGGAGCCGGAATGGGTCATGCCGACGGTTCGGGATACACGTCCGCCTCGACATAAGGCGCGCTTCGGCGTGCGAGCGCTGCTGCCAGCATGCCTTTGTCCAGCTGTCCTTCCCAGCGCGCGACCACCACCGTGGCCACGGCGTTGCCGATGAAATTGGTCAGGCTGCGGCATTCCGACATGAAGCGATCGACGCCCAGGATCAGCGCCATGCCTGCGACGGGCACGGATGGCACGATCGACAGCGTCGCGGCCAGCGTGATGAACCCTGCGCCGGTGACACCTGCTGCGCCCTTCGACGACAGCATCGCGACACCGAGCAACAGCAACTGCTCGCCAAGTGTCAGGTCGACGCCGGTCGCCTGCGCGATGAACAATGCCGCCAGCGTCATATAGATGTTGGTGCCGTCGAGGTTGAACGAATAGCCGGTCGGCACGACCAGGCCGACGACTGCCTTGGCGCACCCCGCCTGTTCCATCTTGGTGATGAGCGCGGGCAGCGCAGCTTCGGATGACGACGTGCCGAGCACGAGCAGCAATTCGGCCTTGAGATACGCGATCAGCTTGAAGATCGAGAAGCCGGCGATCCGCGCGACGATGCCGAGCACCACGATCACGAACAGCAGGGACGTCAGGTAATAGGTGGCTACCAACGCGCCGAGATTGGCGAGCGTGCCGATGCCATATTCGCCGATGGTGAAGGCGATGGCGCCGAACGCACCTATGGGTGCGAGCCGCATCAGCATCCCTACGATGCGGAACACTACCGCGCTGAGCTGTTCGAGCAGGTCGAGGACGGGCTGAGCGCGCTTGCCGACCAGCACGAACGCGACCCCGAACAGGATCGACACCAGCAGTACCTGCAGGATGTTGCCGCCGGTGAACGGGCTGACCAGTGTCGTCGGGATGATGTCGAGCAGGAAACCGGTCAGGCTGCTGTCGCCTGCCGCCTTGGTGTAGGTATCGACCGCGCCGCCATCGAGCGTCGCCGGATCGATGTTCAGACCGGCGCCGGGCCGCACCGTGTTGGCGACGATCAGGCCGACGATTAAAGCCAGCGTCGAGAAGAACAGGAAATAGACGAACGCCTTCAATGCGACGCGGCCGACTTCAGCAAGGTCGCGGATGCCGGCGATGCCGGTTACGAGCGTCAGAAAGATCACGGGCGCGATGATCATCTTGACCAGCTTGATGAACGCATCGCCGAGCGGTTTCAGCGCGGCGCCGGTGTCGGGCGCGAAATGTCCCAACGCCGCCCCGGCGGCGATCGCGACGAGCACTTGCAGATAGAGGTGCGACCACCACCGGCCCGGCGGCGCCACCGACGTCATTTCCGCCTCCGCCCCGATCACCGGAACGGCGGCTCGTTGAACGCGCGCAGCTTGCGGCTGTGCAGGTTGGCGCCTTCGCTACGGAGCAGCTCGCAGGTCTCGATGCCGATCCGCATATGCTCGCTGATCGCGCGTTCGTAGAAGCGGTTGGCCTGGCCGGGCAGCTTGAGCTCGCCGTGGAGCGGCTTGTCCGACACGCACAGCAGGGTGCCGTAGGGAACGCGGAAACGATAGCCCTGCGCGGCGATCGTCGCCGATTCCATGTCGATCCCGACCGCGCGGCTGAGCGAGAAGCGCAGCGCCGATGCCGAAAAGCGCAATTCCCAGTTGCGGTCGTCGGTAGTGACGATGGTGCCAGTGCGCAGGCGGCGCTTGAGCTCATCGCCCGACTGGCCCGAGACATTGGCGGCGGCACGCGCGAGCGCCTGTTGCACCTCCGCGATCGCGGGGACGGGGATTTCGGGCGGCAGCACATCGTCAAGGACATGGTCGTCGCGCAGATAGGCATGCGCGAGGACATAGTCGCCGATCCGCTGGCTGGGACGCAGGCCTCCGCAATGGCCGATCATCAGCCACGCCTCGGGCCGGGTGACGGCGAGATGGTCGCAGATCGTCTTGGCGTTGGATGGGCCGACGCCGATATTGACCAGCGTGATCCCGGCGCGCCCGGGCGCCATCAGGTGATATGCCGGCATCTGGTGCCGCCGCCACGCGCTGTCGGTGACCAGCCGGTCGGGATCGTCCCCGGCCTTGAGCATCACACCGCCGGCGCCGGACACGCCGGTGTAGAAGCTGCCATCTCCCAGCTGATCGACCGCCCAGCGCACGAATTCGTCGACATAGCGGTGATAGTTGGTGAACAGCACATATTGCTGGACATGCTCGGACGGAGTGCCGGTGTAGTGCCGCAGTCGCGCGAGCGAGAAGTCGGTGCGAAGGCCGTCGAACAATGCCAGCGGGCGGACCGCGTCGGCGGCTTCCCAGATGCCATCGGCGATCTCGTCGCCGATATTGGCGAGCTCGGTCGCGGGAAAGAAGCGGGCAAGGTCGAGCGCGGACACTTCGTCGAGCTGGAGCGCGTGGCCGGGATCGAGCACATAGGGGAACGGGATTTCCTGGCGCCCTGGCACCGCATCGACCTCGACGTCATAATCCTCGATCAGCAGCGTCAGCTGTTCGATCAGATAGTCGGCGAACTGCGCCGGCTTGGTGACGCTGATCCGATAGTCGCCCGCCGTGACCAGCCGTCCGAACGAGCGGGGCGGGGCGGGGCGGTCGGGCCCGCCGCGATAGCGCAGCCGGATTTCGGGATAGGCGAACGATCCGTCGCTGCGCGACGCCGCAGGCGGTGGCGTGCGATCGGCGAGATAGGCGGTGAGCGCAGCCTGCAGGTTGCTGACCGAGGCGGTGTAGAGCCGATCGAGCTCGGCGACGATCCGGGATGCTTGCGTCATCCCAAGCGGCTAATGCGGCTGGACGATCGAGGCAAGGGGCGGACGCGCAAACGGCGCGCCCGATCCGAGGGCGCGCCGTTCAAGTCGTGGGGAACCGTGTCAGCTAGCCGGCTTAGCCGCCGCAGGCGCCCTCGGCTTAGCAGCGGCGCGCGGCTTGGCCGGAGCACGCGGCTTTGCTGCTGCCTTGGGCTTGGCCGCCGCTTTCGGCTTTGGCGCCGCCTTCGGCTTGGTCGTCTTGGGCTTGGCAGCCGCCTTCTCGCGCAGCTTGGTCGCGCCATAGGCAGCGCCGGCAACGGCTGCGACGGCGGCAACGCCAATCGCGGCGGCGGCGGCGGGATGCTTCTTGGCAGCGTCGGCAGTGGTGTTTGCTGCGCTGGTCACCGCATCCTTCGCCTTGTCGACGCGCGAATCTCCGTTCGCGTCATTGCTGGCGCCGGCAAAGCCCTGGCCATTATTGGTCGTCATCGCGTTGCTCCCTCGATCAATTCAGGTGGAATTGCATCGCTCAACTCCGCTGCACCTGCGGTGGTTCCGCAGGCGCAACGGACAGTGCTTGTCGGAAGCCGCGCTGCCAGCGTCGATCGATTACAATTGTTCGAGGACGTGCTCTGCGGAACTCACCTTAAATTCACCAGGCGCCTCGACGTCGAGTGCCTCGACCACGCCGTCGTTGACGATCATCGCATAGCGCTGACCGCGCACGCCCATGCCGTAGCTTGAATTATCCATTTCCAGCCCGATCGCCTTTGCGAAGCTGGCATTGCCGTCGGCGAGCATCGTCACCTTGCCCGACGCGTCGTTTGCCTGCTCCCACGCGCCGAGTACGAACGCGTCGTTGACCGCGGTGCAGGCGACCTCGTCGATGCCCTTGTCCTTGAACGCATCGATCTTGTCGACGAAGCCGGGCAAATGCTTGACCGAACAGGTCGGAGTGAATGCGCCGGGGACCGAGAACAACGCGACCTTGCGGCCCTTAAAGAATTCCTCGGTCGTGACTGGCTCGGGGCCGTTGGCGGTAGGCTTGATGAAGGTAGCGTCGGGCAGGCGGTCGCCCACGGAAATAGTCATGCTCGAAATCTCCAAGCGCGGCAAAGGCCGCCGCGCTGCGCGCAAGGTCGGGCGGGGGGGGCGCCTTTTCAAGCGTGGCGCAGTCCGTCGGAGATGCTTATGTTCGTCCCTCGTGACTGCCCGAGGCGCCTTTCTCTCCGGACAATTCCTGCTCGCGATGCCGGGTATCGGCGATCCGCGTTTCGAACGGTCCGTCATCGCAATGTGCGCGCACGATAGCGAAGGCGCGCTGGGCATCGGGCTGGGCGCGACGATAGACGGCCTGGGCTTTCACGACCTGCTCGACCAGTTCGAGATTGCGCATGGCGTGGCCGAGGACAAGCGGGTGCATTTCGGCGGGCCGGTCGAACCGCGGCGCGGCTTCGTCATTCATTCGTCGGACTGGGGCGGGCAAGATACGATCGATGTGGCGGGACGCTGGGCCTTGTCGGGCACGGTCGATATCCTCCGCGCGATCGCGGGAGGGACGGGGCCGGCGCAGTGGATCGCGGCGCTTGGCTATGCGGGCTGGGGTGAGGGTCAGCTGGACGCGGAACTCACCAGGCATGGCTGGTTCAGCACTAAGGGCGATATCGCGCTGCTCTATGACACGGCGGCGGAGGACCGTTGGTCCGCTGCCTATGACGGGGCAGGGATCGACCCGCGTATGCTCGCCAATCGCACCGGCACCGCGTGATGCACATATAAAGATATCTTTATATTAGGTTTGCGTTGGCGTCGCTAACCCGGTATCGAGACCCCATTCGCGGCGGCGCAGAGCGTGTGCCGCATTTTTTTCACGACCCAGGAGACCTTCCAGTGGCTACCGCCCCCGTTCTCGACACCAACGACTATGTCATCAAGGATATCGGCCTCGCCGAATTCGGTCGCATGGAGATCGATATCGCCGAGACCGAGATGCCCGGCCTGATGGCGCTTCGCGAGGAATTCGGCGCTTCGCAGCCCTTGAAGGGCGCGCGCATCACCGGTTCGCTGCACATGACGATCCAGACCGCGGTGCTGATCGAGACGCTGACCGCATTGGGCGCCGACGTGCGCTGGGCGACCTGCAACATCTTCTCCACACAGGATCATGCCGCCGCCGCGATCGCCGCGACCGGCGTGCCGGTGTTCGCGGTGAAGGGCGAGAGCCTGGCCGATTACTGGAACTATGTCGGCGACATCTTCAGTTGGGATGGCGACGCGGATGGCCAGACTGCGAACATCATCCTCGACGACGGCGGCGATGCGACGATGTTCGCGCTGTGGGGCGCCAAGCTCGAAGCTGGGCAGACCATGCCCGAGCCGGAGAATGAGGAAGAGGTCGAGATGCAGCGCGCCTTGAAGGCGTTCATCGCGCGCAAGCCGGGTTATCTGACCGAGACGGTCAAGAACCTGAAGGGTGTTTCGGAGGAAACCACCACCGGTGTCCACCGTCTGTACGAGATTTCGAAGAAGGGCGAGCTTCCCTTCCCGGCGATCAACGTCAACGACAGCGTCACCAAGTCGAAGTTCGACAATCTCTACGGCTGCAAGGAATCGCTGGTCGACGCGATTCGCCGCGCTACCGACGTGATGCTCGCCGGCAAGGTCGCGGTCGTCGCCGGCTTCGGCGATGTCGGCAAGGGCAGCGCGCAGTCGCTGCGCAACGGCGGCGCACGCGTAATGGTGACCGAAGTCGATCCGATCTGCGCTCTGCAGGCGGCGATGGAGGGCTTCGAAGTCGTGACCATGGAAGAAGCGGTCAAGCGCGCCGACATCTTCTGCACCGCGACCGGCAATGCCGACGTCATCACCGCCGATCACATGAAGGCGATGAAGCCGATGTCGATCGTCTGCAACATCGGCCATTTCGACAGCGAGATCCAGATCGCGGCGCTGTCGAACTACAAGTGGACCGAGGTGAAGCCCGGCACCGACCTGGTCGAGTTCCCCGACGGCAAGCAGATCATCGTGCTGGCCAAGGGTCGCCTCGTGAACCTGGGCTGCGCGACCGGCCACCCGTCGTTCGTCATGTCGGCCAGCTTCACCAACCAGACGCTGGCGCAGATCGAGTTGTGGACCAAGGGCGACAACTACAAGAACGAAGTGTACGTCCTTCCCAAGCATCTCGACGAGAAGGTCGCGGCGCTGCACCTCGAAAAGCTCGGCGTGTCGCTGTCGAAGCTGACACCCAAGCAGGCGGGCTATATCGGCGTGCCGGTCGAAGGCCCGTTCAAGCCGGATCATTACCGCTACTGAGCCGGCAAACCGCCGCGTTACGAGGGCGCCGGGCAGCCGGCGCCCTTTTTTTCGTCTCGCTCAGGCCGATCGGGCCCGGACGGGGCGGCGCAGTGATGCGCCGCCCCGATGCCGCTATGGCATTCCGTCGTCGCAGCTTCTGGCCTAGGAGGGGCGTCACGTTGCGTGGAAGGGCTCCGCGCGTCAGGGGCGGGGCACACGCAGGTTGACGGGCATTTCGACACTCGACGCTGTTCTTGCGGGCGTGATGCTGGCGCTGCTGGTCGGCGCGGCGGGCTGGGCGCTGTATTCCGGCCTGGCGCAGCGCAGCGCAGCGCGGGCGGCGCGCGATGACAATGGTCGGTTGTGGGCGATGCTGAGCGCATCGCCGGCGCTGGCAATGACGGTACGCGGCGATGGCCGGACCGAAGCGTCAGGCAAGCTGATCGACTGGCTGGGATTGAGCGAGCCGCCGCGCTCGCTCGGCGATCTCGATCCCGGACATGGCGGGATTGAGAGCGATTCCGCAGCTGCCTTTACCCAGGCGGTGACCGCAGCGCAGCGCGGCGGGCGACCGTTCCGGATCACGGTGCGAGCGCGCGGTTCGCAGCGGCTGCTGCTCGCGGTTGGCGATCGCGCCCCGGCTGCGCTGATGGCGCCGGGCGGGGTGCTGGTGTGGTTCTTCGACGCGACCGAGATGCAGGGTGAGGTCCATCGCCTCACCGACGAGCGCGATCGGCTGCACGGCGCGTTCGAAGCGCTGACCGGGCTGATCGAGGCGGCGCCGATGCCGATGTGGTATCGCATGCCCGACCTCAGCCTGGCGATGGTCAACACCGCCTATGTCCGCGCAGTCGATGGCGGCGATGCAGATCGCACAGTCGATCGCGGGCTTGAGCTGATCGAGGGGCCGGTGGCGGGTGCAGCGATCGCGCGCGACACCGGCCAGCCGCAGGTCGCGGCGGTGCCGGCGACGATCGGCGGGCAGCGCCGCATGCTGCGCGTCCACGATGTGCCGCTGGGCGATGGCGGGATCGCAGGTTATGCGATCGACATCGACGATCTCGAACAGGCGCGGTCGGGAATCAAGCGGTTCGGGGTGGCACAGCGCGCGCTGCTCGACCGGCTCTCTGCAGGCGTGGCGCAATTTGCTGCGGATCGAACGCTGACGTTCTGCAACCAGCCGTTCCGGCGGCTGTTCGCCATGCGCCAGGAATGGCTCGCCGACCGGCCCGAGTTCGACCGCGTGCTCGAACGCATGCGCGAGGCCAAGCGCCTGCCCGAAGTGCGCGACTTTCCGGGATGGAAGGCAGAGCGGCGCGACTGGTTTCGGGCCGCGGAGAACGCGATCGAGGAGAATTGGCATCTGCCGGGAGGGACGCACCTGCGGGTCGTGGCGCAGCCCCTGCCCGAAGGCGGGCTGCTGCTGATCTTCGAGGATCGCACCGAACAGGTTCAGTTGGCGAGCGCCCGCGATACGCTGCTCAGGGTGCGGACGGCGACGTTCGACAATCTGTTCGAGGCATTGGGCGTGTTCGCCGCCGACGGGCGGTTGCAGTTGTGGAACACCAAATTCCGGGCGGTATGGGGGTTCGATATCGAGTTTCTCAACCAGCATCCCCGCGTCGATGCGCTGGCGCGGGAGGCAGCGGGGCGGCTCGCCAACCCGGCGCGTGCGGCGCTGATCGGCGAGCTGGTGCGATCGGCGACAGTCGAACGGCTGCAGCGCGGCGGACGGGTGGCGTTCGCCGACGGGCGGCATTTCGAGTTCGCCGCGGTGCCGCTGCCCGATGGCAACGCGCTGCTGACGATGATCGACATTTCCGACAGTCGCCGCATCGAACAGGCGCTGCGCGATCGCAACGACGCGCTGGAGGCGGCGGATCGCGTCAAGACCGCGTTCGTCGCCAATATGAGCTATGAACTGCGCACGCCGCTGACCTCTATCCAGGGCTTTGCCGAGATGCTGCATGGCGGCTTTGCGGGCGAATTGAGCGCGAGCGGCACCGACTATGCCGAAGCGATCCTGACGTCCGTCGACCGGCTGTCGGTGCTGATCGACGACGTTCTCGACCTGACGCAGAGCGAGGCGGGCGTTCTGGAACGGGGTCCGGTCGATCTCGAGCGCCTGGCGCATGAAGCGGCCGAGGCGGTGCTGCCGATCGCACAGCCCAAGCGCATCGACTTGGCGGTCGAGGTGCAGGGCAGCGCCGGCGCAGTGACGGGAGATCCGCAGAGACTGAAGAAGGCGGTCGAGCATCTGCTTCGCCACGCGGTCGGGGGATTGCCCGAGGGCGGACGGGTGCTGCTGCATGTCGACGGCGACGCGAAACGCGCGCGCATCGTGGTGTCCGACGACGGTCCGGGGATGGATGCCGACACCGCGGCGCGCGCTTTCGATCGCTTCGCCCAAGGCCAGATCGCACGGGGATCGGATCGCGCGCTCGGGCTCGGCCTGCCGATCGCGCGGCAGTTCGTGGAGGCTCATGGCGGCACGATCGCGCTGGTATCGGAACCGGGGGCGGGGACGCTGGTGACGGTGGAGTTGCCGCGGTGATTCTGCGTGACGCAGACGCGTCGGACAGGCTTGGCCGCGCACTCGCCAAACGGGTCCGCCCCGGCGACGTCATCGCCCTGTCGGGGCCGCTCGGCGCGGGCAAGACCAGTATCGCGCGCGGGGTGCTGGCCGGGCTGGGGCTTGCGGGAGAGGCCCCTTCCCCAAGTTTCGCGATCGTCCAGCCCTATGATCCGCCCGAGGTTGCGCTGCCCGTGCTGCACATCGACCTCTATCGGATCGAGCATCCGGATGAGGCAGAAGAGCTCGGGCTGGACGAGCAGCGGGGCGATTCGCTGCTGCTCGTCGAATGGCCGGAACGCCTCGGCGCGGATGCGTGGCGCGATGCGCTGTGGCTGACGCTGGAGACGAAGCCGGAGGGAGGGCGCGGCTTGACAGCGCGAGTGCCGGAGGCATGGAGGGCGCGATGGCCCCTGACATGAATCCGCCCGCCGCTGCCGCTGCGTTCCTTGCCGCGGCGGGGTGGGGCGATGGTGAGATCCGGCCGCTCGCCGGCGACGCGTCGTTCCGCCGCTATTTCCGCGTCCTCGCGCCGGGGCGCAGCGCGGTGCTGATGGACGCTCCGCCGCCTGAGGAGGACCCGCGCCCGTTTCTCGATATCGCCCGCTGGCTCAAGGCGCGCGGCTTCGCGGCCCCGGAAATCCTTGCCGATGATCTCACCCACGGGCTGGTACTTATCGAGGATTTCGGCGACGCCCGGATGCGCGAGACCGTCGATGCCGCGCCCGAAAGCGAACTCAGGCTATACGAGGCGGCGGTGGATCTGCTGATCCGGCTCCATCAGGAGGATGCCGCCCCGGTCGCAGACTATGGCGCGGCGGTCTATTCCCGCGAGGCCAATTTGCTGACCCAGTGGTACTGTCCGGCGGTGGGCGTCGATGCTGACCAGCCGGGGTATCGCGCGGCGTGGGACGCCGTGCTCGCACCGGTGCTGGCCGATCCGCGCGTCACGGTTCTGCGCGACTATCACGCCGAGAACATCATGCTGATCGACGGGCACGAAACGCTGGGCCTGCTCGATTTCCAGGATGCACTGGCCGGGCACCCGGCCTATGACCTCGTCTCGCTGCTTCAGGACGCGCGGCGCGACGTTCCTGCCGCGCTCGAGGCGGCGATGCTCGATCGCTATCGCCGGATCACCGGCGCGGGGGAAGCGTTCGACATCGCCTATCACGTGCTCGGCGCGCAGCGGAACGCCAAGATCGTCGGCATCTTTACCCGGCTGTGGCAGCGCGACAGCAAGCCGCGCTATCCCGCATTGTGCCCGCGGGTATGGGGGTATCTCGAACGCGATCTCGCCCATCCCGCGCTCGCGCCGGTCGCCGAGTGGTTCGATGCCAACATCCCGGCGGCGCTGCGCGGCGATCCGATGGCCGTTTCGGCGTGAGCACCGCGCATACGCTGGCGCTGCGGCCCAATCCGGCGGCGCGCGTTCCCGAAGTGGCGATGGTGATGGCGGCAGGGCTCGGCAAACGGATGCGCCCGCTGACCGCGACCCGGCCCAAACCGCTGGTCGAGGTCGCGGGCAAGCCGCTGATCGACCATGTCTTCGACCGCTTGCGCAGCGCCGGCGTGCCGCGGGCGGTGGTCAACGTCCATTATATGGCCGATGCGCTCGAAGCGCATCTGCGCAGCCGCGTCCACGATATCGCCATCGACGTGTCGGACGAACGCACGCAACTGATGGAAACCGGCGGGGGACTGATGCAGGCGCGGGCGCTGCTCGGCGATGCGCCGTTCCTGTGCGTCAATTCCGACAATCTGTGGATAGACGGGCCGATCGATGCGATCCGGGCATTGGCGCAGCATTGGGACGATGCGCGGATGGACGCCCTGCTGCTGCTGATCCCGCTGGCGCGTGCGCACAGCCACCGCGGGCAAGGCGATTTCCACCTCGACCCGTTCGGGCGGATCACGCGGCGGCGGCAGGCGGGGCGGCTGGCGCCGTTCGTCTATACCGGCGTGCAGATGCTGCATCCCCGCATGCTCGTCGATGCGCCGGCGGGGCCGTTCTCGACGATGTTGTTCTGGGAACGCGCGATCGCTGCCGGGCGGGCGTTCGGCGTCGTGCATCAGGGGCTGTGGTTCGATGTCGGCTCGCCTCCGGCGATCAAGGCGACCGAGACCGTGCTGGCTGATGGCTGAGCGCCACGCGCTCCGCCTCTATTCGATCCCGCCGCACCGGGCGTTCGCCGACGCGCTCGCGATCGGACTGCTGCGACGGTTCGGGAGCGATCCGATCGCCATGGCGCGCGGCCTGGTACTGGTGCCGAACAACCGTGCCAAGCGGGCGATCACCGACGCATTCGTGCGCGCGAGCGGCACTGGGTTGCTGCTGCCGCGGCTGGTGGCGATCGGCGACCCTGAACTCGACGAGGCGTCGGGTGCGCTGTTCGATCCGGTGGACGGAGCGGAACAAGTGCCCCCCGCGGTCGATCCGCTGCAACGCCGCCTGATCCTGGCGCGACTGGTGTCGGAGGAGCGCGCACGCACCGGCGAGCCGATCGATGCCGGGGAAGCGGTGCGACTGGCGGGCGACCTGGCGCGCACGCTGGACCAGCTGCTCGTCGAGGAGATGCCACCGTCGCGGCTGGGCGAGATCGAGATCGCGCAGGAGCTTTCCGAGCATTGGCAGCGCTCGCTGGCGCTGTTCGAGGTGATCCTCGATCGCTGGCCGCGCGAATTGAAGCGGCTCGGCCGGATCGATCTGGCCGAGCGGCGGACGCGGCTGATCGATCGGACCGCACAGGCGTGGACCGCCAGCCCGCCGGCCGGCTTCGTCTGCGCCGCGGGCATCACCACGTCGGCCCCGGCGATTGCGCGCATGTTGCGCAGCATCGCGGCAATGCCCCAGGGAATGGTCGTGCTGCCTGGGCTCGCCATCGACATGTCCGATGCCGAGTGGGACTCGCTGGGGCCGCACCCCGTGGACCCGGTGACGGGCAGGCGGCGACGCGGGCACGAGACGCATCCGCAATTCGCGCTCAAGGTGCTGATCGAGCGGATGGGCGTATCGCGCGGTGAGTTCGATCCGTGGCGCGTTGCCTCCGAGCTCGACGCCCCGCCTGCGCGCAGCAAGGCGATCGCCAGCGCGCTGACCCCGGCCGAATTCACCGCAGGCTGGACCGCGCTGCCCGCTGCCGAGCGCCGATTGAGCGGCGTGCGCAGCTTAGAGGCGGCGACCCCGGCGGAGGAAGCGCAGGCGATCGCCATCGCGCTGCGCGAAACGCTGGGGACGTCAGGCAAGACCGCGGCGTTGGTGACGCCCGACCGGATGCTGGCGCGGCGCGTCGCGGCACATTGCGCGCGCTGGGGCATCGCCATCGACGACAGCGCCGGGCAGCCTTTGTCGGAGTCGCTTCCGGGAACATTGCTGCTGGCGATCGCCGATGCCGGGGCACAGGCGTTTGCGCCGGTGCCGCTGCTGACGCTGCTCAAGCATCCACTCGTGCGAATGGGGGACGGACGGGGCACGTGGCTCGATGGTGTACGCCTGCTCGACCGCGCGCTACGCGGGCCGCGCCCTGCGGCTGGTCTTGACGGGATCGACGCGTATCTTGCCGACCAGTCGGGCCGCGACGGCGGCATCCGACGTGCGGCGCAGCATCGCTGGAAGGAAATGCGCGACCTGCTCGCGTCGATTGAAGCGACGTTCGCGCGCAGTTTGCGACTTACCGAATTGATCGGATGCGTCCGAGAAGCGGCGACGACACTCACTGGCGACGCGTCCTGGGCCCGTAGCGAGGGCCGCGCAGCAGCCGAACTGCTCGCCGGGATCGAGGAGCGAGCCGGCGAGGCGCCGGCGCAGGTCGATCCGGCCAGCATAGGGCCGATGCTGCGCACGCTGATGGACGAGATCGCGGTCAGGCCGCCGCAGGGCGGGCATCCGCGGTTGGCGATCTATGGTCTGCTCGAGGCGCGGCTGCAGACCGCCGACCTGATGATCCTGGGCGGCTTGAACGAAGGCGTGTGGCCCGGGCTGCCCGCGCCTGACCCGTGGCTGGCACCGCGCATCCGGTCCGAACTCGGGCTTCCGGGGCTCGAGCGCCGGATCGGACTGTCGGCGCATGATCTGGCCGGGGCGCTCGGCGCGCGCGAAGTGCTGCTGACGCGGGCACGGCGCGATGCCAGCGCTCCGACCATCGCGTCGCGATTCTGGTTGCGGCTCGAGGCGCTCGCATCGGGACTCGATCGCGCCGAAGCGCTGGGGGATTGGGCGCACGCGATCGACGACCCCGGCAGCTATGCCCCCGCCGCGCGCCCCGCTCCGGAGCCGCCGTCCGAGCTACGGCCCAAGCGGATTTCGGTTACCCAGGTCGACCGCCTGAAAGCCGACCCCTACGCATTTTATGCGCAGCGCGTGCTGGGGCTGGCGGCGCTCGATGCGATCGATGCCGATCCCAGCGCGGCATGGCGCGGGACCGCTGTTCATGGCGTGCTCCAAATCTGGGCGCAGGAAGATGGTTGCGATCCGACCAAGCTGCGTCCGCGGGCCGAGGCGATGCTCGCCGATGCGCGCACCCATCCGCTGATCCGCGCGCTGTGGCGCCCGCGGCTGATCGCCGCGATCGACTGGATCGCGGAGGAACTGGCGGACAGGGTCGCCGAGGGACGCGCGGTGCTGGGCGCCGAACGCGCTGGCGCGATCGAGATTGCGGGGGTGACACTGTCGGGTACGTTCGACCGGATCGATAGTCTAGCCGATGGCGGACTGGCGATCATCGACTACAAGACCGGCAAGGCGCCGAGCCCCGCGGCGGTCAGCGCGGGTTATTCGATGCAGCTGGGGCTGCTCGGGCTAATCGCCGAGCGTGGTGGGTTCGAGGGGATAGCGGGCACTGCACGCGCGTTCGAATATTGGTCGCTCGCCAAATACCAGGATCGCTTCGGTCACGTCACCACCCCGGTCGATCCGGCCGGAGCGCGCGGCAAGATGCTGCCCGAGGCCTTCGTGCCTCGCGCTGCCGAAGTGTTCGCCGAAGCCGCGGGTGACTGGCTGACCGGGACCGCGCCCTTCACCGCCAAACTCCATCCCGAATATGCGCCCTATGCCGAATACGACCAGCTGATGCGGCGCGACGAATGGTATGGCCGTGAGCGTTAGGCCGCTCGAGATCCTCAAGGGCGACCAGCGCCGGGCCAGCGATCCGGCGCGGCACGTCTGGCTGTCGGCGTCGGCGGGCACCGGCAAGACGCATGTGCTGACTGCGCGGGTTTTCCGCCTGCTGTTGCGGGGCACCGATCCCGGAGCGATCCTGGCGCTGACCTTCACCAAGGCGGGCGCGGCCGAAATGGCGGAACGGATCAATGCCCGGCTCGCCTTGTGGGTGCGCATGTCGGACATGGCGCTGCACGCCGATCTTGCCGCGCTGGGCGAGCGGGTGACGCCGGCGCTCAAGACGACCGCGCGGACACTGTTCGCACGCGTGCTCGATGCGCCGGGCGGGGGCCTGCGCATCCAGACGATCCACAGCTTCTGCCAGACGCTGCTCGCCGGCTTTCCGGTCGAGGCGGGTCTGGTGCCCGGCTTTCGTCCGATCGAGACGCGCGAGGAGCACGTGCTGCAACGGACCGCGCTGTCCGAACTGCTCGAGGACGAGGCGGCGGCGGGGCGTGCCGGACTGATCGAGGCGATCGGCGCGTTGTCGCGGCGATTGGGCGAGGGAGCGGCCGAGGCGTTCCTGGTTGAATGCGCGCGCAGACCCGATGCGATGGCTGCGCTGCCGAGCGGCATCAGCCCTTATCTGCGCCGCGCCCTCGACTTGCCGATCGGCGACATCGGCACGGAACTCGAACGGTCCTGCAGCGATGCCGAGTTCGAAAACGCCGCGCTGGAAGCGGTGATGGTGGCTAATCGCAGCTGGGGGACGGCAACCGGGCAGAAAGCGGCAGCAGTCGCCGAGCGCTGGTTCGCGGCACGTCCGCACGAGCGTGTCGCGATGCTCGCCGACATCGCTTCGCTGGTTCGCACGGCCAAGGGCGATCCGAAGAAGTCCTCGGCCAAGCTCATTGCCGTCGATCCCGACTACGACCTCCACGCCGCAGTGCTCGGCGACCGCTGCGGCGCGTTGCTGGCGATGCAGGCACGCGCCAACTATGCCGACTGCCTGGCCGGAGCGCTGGACGCGGGGCGGGCATATGCCAGCGTCTACGTCCGCGCCAAGCGCCGCACCGGGGCGGTCGACTTCGACGATCTGATCCGCGCCACGGTCGCGTTGCTGGCGCAGCCCGGCATGGGCGACTGGGTGCGCTACAAGCTCGACCAAGCGACCGAGCATGTCCTGATCGACGAAGCGCAGGACACCAACCTTGCGCAGTGGCGGATCGTCCGCGCCATTGCCGACGAGTTCTTCACCGGGCGCGGTGCCGCCGACGATGCTGTGCGCACTCTGTTCTCGGTCGGCGACTACAAGCAGGCGATCTTCGGCTTCCAAGGCACCAGCCCGCTCTATTTCCAGTGGGCGCATCGCAGCTTCTCGGAGCTTGCCGACATCGTGCCCGACGACCGTTTCGAGCGCGTGACGCCGTTCGAGACGCTGTCGCTGACGCAGAGCTTTCGCTCGACGCTGCCGATCCTCGAATTCGTCGATGCGGCGGTCGCGGGGCTGCCTGAGCCCGGCATGGGCGAGATGAGCGCGGCCGAGCGTCATCGCAGCGAAGTTCCCGGGCCCGGCACCGTGACCCTGTGGCCCCCGGTGGTGGCGGGCGGTAGCGACGAGGACGAGGAAGGCTGGATCGACGATGCGACGCGCGCGCTGGCCGATCGCACCGCTGCCACGATCGCGCAGTGGCTGCGCGAGGGGCGAATGCTCGGCAGGCTCGGCCGCGCGGTCCGACCCGAGGACGTGATGATCCTGGTCAAGCGCCGCGGCGAGCTGGCATCGCTGTTGGTCGCGCGGCTGTACGCTGAAGGCGTGCCGGTGGCGGGCGTCGATCGGTTGCGGCTCAACGCGCCGCTGGCGGTGCAGGACCTGCTCGCCGCGGTGCGTTTCGCGCTCCAGCCGCACGACGATCTCAGCCTGGCCAGCCTGTTGGTCTCGCCGCTGATCGGGTGGAGCCAGGATGCGCTGATGGCGGCGGCGCCGCGCGGCCGGGTCAGCCTTTGGAGCCATTTGCGCGATACCCAGCCCGATGCGGCGCTGGCGCCGTTGCGGCTGATCCTGGCGCGCGCCGACATCGCCACGCCGTATCGCTTTTTCGAGGAACTGCTGTCCGGCGAGCTCGACGGGCGGCGCAAGCTGCTGCTGCGACTGGGCGAGGAAGCGCGGGATCCGATCGAGGAACTGCTGTCGGCAGCGCTCAATTTCGAGAGCGTGGCGACGCCGTCGCTGCAGCGCTTTCTCGACTGGTTCGATCGCGGCGAGGTCGAGATCAAGCGCGATCCGTCCGCCGCCGGTGCGGCAGTGCGGGTGATGACCGCGCACGGTGCCAAGGGGTTGCAGGCGCCGGTGGTTATCCTGGCCGATGCGACGGTCGACCCGGCACAGGCGCGGCGCGACATCATCCAGTGGAGTCCCGATGGGGAACCGGGAGCCGGGTTCCCGGTGTTCCGCCCGCGCAGCAGCGAGCGCGGCAGCGCGCTCGACGAGGCGATCGCAGCGGCCGACCAGCGCGAACTGGAGGAGCATTGGCGGCTGTTCTACGTCGCGGCGACGCGTGCCGAGGAGGAACTAGTGATCGCCGGGGCATTGGGGCCGAAAGCGAACGGGGTGCCGCCCGCGCTGAGCTGGTATGCCGCGGCGGCGGCGGCGTTCGATGCGCTGGGTGTGTTGCCCAGCGACGAGGAGCGGCGGTTCGAAGGGACGGAGCCTGGAAGCACGGGGGCCCGCAGCGGGGGAGCGCGTGATGTGCCCGCCCCGCCGACTCCTGCCCCCGACTGGTTGCGGAGGGCAGCGCCGGTCGAGGCGCGGCCGCCGCGGCCGCTTGCGCCGTCGGCGATCGGAGACGATGCCGTGGCCGATCCGCCGCCGTCGCCGCAATTGCGCGCCGCCGCCGAGCGCGGGCGGCTGCTGCATGCGCTGTTCGAGCGGTTGCCGGGGGTCGCGCCCGAGCGCCGCGCGGCGGCTGCCGAGCGCTGGCTGGCGGCGGCGGGGGGTGTGGCCGAGCCGGAGCGGCGCGAGGAGATCGCGGCGGCGGCGCTGGCGGTGCTGGGCGATCCGCGCTTTGCCGCGCTGTTCGGGCCGGAGGCGCTGGCCGAGGCGCCGATCGCGGCGGTCGTCGGGGGCGAGGTGATTGCGGGGACGGTCGACCGGTTGCTGGTCAGCGACACGCAGGTGACGGTCATCGATTTCAAGACCGGGCGGCGCGCGCCGGGGTCACTGGCGGCGATTCCCGATTATCACCTGGCGCAAATGGGCGCCTATGCCGCGGCGCTGGAGGCGATCTTTCCGGGGCGCGAGGTGCGCGCGGCGCTGCTCTATACCGCCGCGCCGGTGCTGTACGAACTGCCCGCCGCCCTGCTTGCCGCGCACAAGCCCGGCTTTGCCGCGGGGGAGCAAAGCTTGACGTCGGACGCTTGAGCCGCACGGGCCGCGTCCATAGATGTGGACGAGATATTCAGGAGACTTCCCATGGCGACCAAGGCGATCACCGATTCGAGCTTCGAAACCGACGTCCTCAACGCGGACGGGCCGGTGCTGGTCGATTTCTGGGCGGAGTGGTGCGGGCCGTGCAAGATGATCGGCCCCGCGCTAGAGGAAATCTCCGACGAACTGGGCGAGAAGGTGACGATCGCCAAGCTCGACATCGACGCCAACCCCGAAGCGCCGGGCAAATACGGCGTGCGCGGCATCCCGACGATGATCCTGTTCAAAAACGGCCAGCCGGCCGCGACCAAGGTCGGCGCCGAGCCCAAGAGCCGGTTGAAGGCGTGGATCGAAGGCGAGATCTGATCGCGCAAGCCCAGGCCGCCGCCGCCGCGCCGCAGCGCGCTATCCGGAGTCGGCGCGCCTGATATCGCGCGGCGGCACGTCGCCCGTATCCGGATCGTCGGCGGGACCGGCGGCGAGCGCGGCGAACCAGCGGTCGCGCTCGCGCGCCTCGGCAACCCAGCGCAGCGCCGTGTCGCAATAGCGGCGCGCTTCGAGCGCCGCCCGCTCTTCGGCGGTCAGCGCGCGTTCGTAGAATACATCGCCGAACGCGCCGATCTGGTCGCCGGCAAAGCCGTCGGGCGGGGGGAAGCGGGTGCGCCAGCCCGGCGCATCGTCGTCCCACCACACCGGATCGTCGGCGTCCTCCGCATCGTCGTCGCCGTCCTCGTCCGCGTCTGTGCCCGCGTCCGCGTCATCGCCCTGAAGTGGAGAAAGTGGAGAGTGTCGCACGGTGTCGCCGGGAGGGGCAAAGGCAACGAGGCCGGCGGCTTCGGCGCGCATCCATTGCTCGGCAGTCCAGCCGGCGCGGGCGTCAGGATCGAGATCGGCGGTATCGACCTCCCCCGCGATCCCCGCGCCGGTGCGCAGCCAGCGATCGGCGCGGGCAAGGCCGACGATCGCGCCGAGATCGGGATTGGGCGCGTCCTCGTGAATGCGCGCGGCGAGGAACATGCCGGTGCGCGCGGGGCCCTGGTCGCGCTCGATCAGGTCGAGAAAGCCGTCGAACTCGGCCGCGACGAGGCGCGCGGCGTGATGCGTCGATTCGCCCGCATCGACATCGGCGAAGCGATCGAGGCGAGCGAGCATCGTCGAGGCGAGGCGGTTGTCGTAGCGGTGGCGCGTGTAGCTTTCGCCATCGGGGCGAGTCAGCGTTTCGACCTGCCCCTCGATCGCGCGGGCAAGCAGCGTGTCGGCGACCTTGTCGCGCGCGATGAGGTTGGCGGCGCGCCAGCCGAGCGCGAAGCCCGCCCCCGCCGCACGCCGCCGTAGCGCATAGGCCGAGGACGGCGCCATGCCGACCAATGCGCAGGCGGAGGTGACGCTGTGCCCCTCGGCAATCGCTTCGAGAAACAGGCGCTGGCGGGCGGGCGTCCAGCCGTCGTGGCGCTGCGCGCGATCGGCGAGCGCGGGGAGGGAGGCAGGTGACAGGTCCATGGCGTTCCCCATGCTATGAGAACAAAACAGGACCAGAGCGATATACCGAAACGGGGGGTGTAGGACAGCCCCGGCGGCAAGAAATGTTGCGCGGGCAGGATCGGGGTCGGCACGCAGGCGGCGGGCGGGGTCGGCGAGCGGGCGCGGGGGGCGACCGACGGTGAGGGGGGCGGCAGAGGCGTTCTTTGCCGCGGTGCGCGGATCGCGGCGCGGATCGGCCCGGCGCTGCGAGGAGAGGCTCGCGCCCTATCGCTCGACCTTTTCCACCACCAGCGTCCCCGCCGGGGCCGGCCGGCACAGCTGCTGCGACGCGCCCGACCCGTCGAGCCACGCCGCCCAGTCGGGACGCGGCATGACGACGACCTGGCGCGCGTGATAGGGCGCGACGTCGGGGCCGGGCGGGCAGGTGAGCATGGTGAAGGCTTCGCCGATTTGCGGATCGGCGCGCCACAGCCCGGCGATGCACAGCCAGTCGGCATCGGCGGGGGAGAAGCGCCACTTGTCCTTGCGCTTCTGCTTGGGGTCCGTGGAGGCGGTGAATTCGAAGAAGCTGTCGACCGGGATCAGGCAGCGGCCCCCTTTCGCGCCGTGGTTGCCGAGGTCGCGGCCGTCGGAGCGGTAGTTGTAGACCGGGCGGCCGCCAGCGCCGGGCCACGACCAGCGGCGCGAGACGAGGTCGGCCGCCGCGTCTGCACCGACAGGGTCGGGGGCGGCGCGGACGATGACGGTGGTGTCGGTGATGCGGACGCTGTCCAGCGGCGGCATGTTGGGCGCGCCTTCGGGGAAGGTAAGCGTGATGCGGACTTGCGAGAAATCGTTGCGGAGTTCTCCAAGCGCGATCCGACGGGCGACTTCATTGCACATGGCGCGCGGACGCTAGGATTTAGCGAAGCCTAAATCCAGCGCCGCGCGCAGGCGCGGGCAAGCCCGGCCGGCGGGTGGCAAAGCCAACCCGTCCGACAACGCGGTCGCCTTGACTTTGGCACTGCGGAATTGGCTTATACGCCCAAGAGGGGTAACACCCTGCGGAGCGTTTTTTTATCTATTTAGGGGGTGTGATGCGACTTCTACGAGCTGAGATCGTAGGCCTTCTCGGAAAAAGCGATCCAATCAAGATTTCGTTTAACGAAGACCTAAATATCACCACCGGAAAGAATGGTGCCGGTAAAACAACACTTATAAAACTTCTTTGGTATGTAATCAGTGGCAATGTCGGAACTGCTATTGCAGAAGTCCAGTTTCAGCGCGTTTCGATTACTACTGACAAATATCGAGTTAATATCACAAAGGTTTCCGACGACACATGCAAAGGGGATTTTACCGAGAGCGGTAAAACTGTTAGCATTGAAGACTTTTATGATGATGAATCCGAAGAGCTGAGCGATGCTAGAGAAAAATTTAATAGAATTTTAGCTCCACATGGTCGGTCACTTTTTTTTCCCACCTTCAGAAGAATCGAAGGGGGCTTTACAATTGGATCTTCCGAGAGGTTCTCTTCGCCGTCGCTCTTCAATGCTCCTCGAGCTCGCAGTGAACTTCAAGATGCTGTACTCTCGATATCAAGGCGATTGTCAGAGCTAGAGCATACCTTCGTGACTTCAATTTCAACCTTTGACGTCGCAGAGCTTCTTCTGCGACGTTATACGGAGATGTCAGAAGAGGCTAGCTCTCTCCAGCGGCAAATGTCTCAAGACGTCATCGAAAGAATTAAAGACTTTAAAAATGAGTCTTATACTGCCCGATCTGATGATACTATGGACTCAGCTGTAGGCGTAATCGACAATATTCGCTCTATGATTGAAAATAACGACCGAATACGGGATTCTATTATGGCTCCACTCAAAGCTGTACAGGGAGTCGTAGCACAGCTTCTTGAGCATTCAGGCATTCAGATAGGTAGAAGAATAAACTTTGGTGACGCGGCTAATGCAATAAACTCTGAATCCCTATCGGCGGGTGAGAAGCAGATGCTTAGCTTTATCTGCTACAACGCATTCAGTGAAGACTCTATAATATTCATAGATGAACCTGAGCTAAGTCTACACATCGACTGGCAGAGAATGCTTTTTCCGACGCTGTTGCGTCAGAAGAAGAACAATCAATTCATCATAGCGACACACTCCCCGTTCATATATAGTAAATATCCTGATAAAGAGATTATGCTTTCTCCATCGAGAGGAGATAGTGCGGAAAATCTTGCGTCATGAAGCGATATCCGTCGCCGTTCGAAGCGGCGTCAGTAATTATTCGATCTTCATTGCCAACCGTGGTGACGGAAGGCGCAGACGACTACACTGCTTATCGGACTATCGAGGAAAACCTGACGGATATTGGTGTTTCACTTCTACCTCTAACGGGTAAAAATGCTGTACTTGAAACGTGGCGGTTCTTACCCGATAATTGTCGCCACAAAGCATTGTTTATAGTAGATAAAGACCTTTGGATTTACACGTCAGTTCCTATGGAAATCCAAAACGAACCACGCATATTGACTACGCATGGATATTCTATTGAGAATGATCTCCTACAAGACGGTGAGCTTGAAAATATAATGACCATTGCGGAACGAGCGAAGTTCCAGAACGAGTTAGACTTGATTTGCAAAGCCCACTCGATCGAAGTGCGTAAAATAAGAGAAGGTGCTGAAGGTATCCTAGCTACGCATGTTAATCGAGTAATCGAGGAGGAGGGTGCTCTTTGGAAGGAGGATGACGTTTGTGATATGACGGCTAATGAACTTAGAATTGACTATCAAAATATGGTTCGAGGTAAAACGATATTTGAGCTGTTGCTGCGTCAACTTTCTGCGCCAAAGAGGCGTAGCAAGTATAGCAGAAATTCGCTAATGGAGATCGGAGCCGTTCGGGGCGGTCAGAAAATCAGCGAATTAGAAAAGCAAATTAGGGATTTATTCTCGTAATGATAGTTACAACTTTAGTCGTTCCTACTGCTTTTCTTCACCTCTAGCCGCACTCTATTATCCACCATCTCGATCAACAGCGCAAATATCGCCCCGTTATGCCCCAATATTCCTGGGCTACGTCCGTCGACCCTTTGACTATTCCGCCGCGCCCACGGCAGCTTCGGTCCGGATAGGCTCGTCCTTGGTGACGCCTTTCAAGAGCGGTGCGAGATAGCGGCCAGTGAAGCTCCGCGGCTCCTTTGCCACATCCTCCGGCGTCCCCTCTGCCACGACCTTGCCGCCCTTGACCCCCCCCTCCGGGCCGAGGTCGAGCACCCAGTCCGCCGTCTTGATGACGTCGAGATTATGTTCGATCACCACCACGGTATTGCCCTGGTCGACCAGCGCGTGGAGGACCTCGAGCAGCTTGCGGACATCCTCGAAATGGAGCCCGGTGGTGGGTTCGTCGAGGATGTAGAGCGTCTGGCCGGTGGCGCGCCTGCTGAGTTCCTTGGCGAGCTTGACGCGCTGCGCCTCGCCGCCGGACAGGGTGGTCGCCTGTTGCCCGACCTTGACGTAGCCCAGGCCGACTTCGGCGAGCATCGCCATCTTCTCGCGGATCGAGGGGACGGCCTTGAAGAACTCGACCGCGTCCTCGACGGTCATGTCGAGGACGTCGGCGATCGACTTGCCCTTGAACTTCACCTCCAGCGTCTCGCGATTGTAGCGGGCGCCGTGGCAGACGTCGCACGTCACATAGACGTCGGGGAGGAAATGCATCTCGATCTTGAGCACGCCGTCGCCCTGGCACGCCTCGCACCGCCCGCCCTTGACGTTGAAGCTGAAGCGGCCGGGCTTGTAGCCGCGCGCCTGCGCTTCGGGGAGGCCGGCGAACCAGTCGCGGATCTGCGTGAAGCTGCCGGTATAGGTCGCCGGGTTGCTGCGCGGGGTGCGGCCGATCGGCGACTGGTCGATGTCGATGACCTTGTCGAGATGCTGGAGGCCGGTGACCTTGTCGTGCTTGCCGGCCAGCATCCGCGCGCCGTTGAGCGCGCGCGCGGCAGCGGCGTAGAGCGTGTCGATGGTGAAGCTGGACTTGCCCGAGCCCGACACGCCGGTGACGCAGGTGAAGGTGCCGAGCGGGATGCTGGCGGTGACGCCGGTGAGGTTGTTGGCGACGGCGTTGTGGACGGTGAGCTTCTTGCCGTTGCCCTTGCGGCGCTTGGCCGGGACGGGGACTTCGCGCGTGCCGTTGAGATAGTCGGCGGTGACGCTGCCCTTTGCCTTGAGCAGTTGCTTGAGCGTGCCCTTGGCCACGATCTCTCCGCCGTGGACGCCGGCGCCGGGGCCCATGTCGATGACGTAATCGGCAGTGCGGATCGCGTCCTCGTCATGCTCGACGACGAGGACGGTGTTGCCGAGATCGCGCAGGCGGCGCAGCGTCTTGAGCAGCATGTCGTTGTCGCGCTGGTGCAGGCCGATGCTGGGTTCGTCGAGGACGTAGAGCACGCCCGACAGGCCGCTGCCGATCTGCGACGCGAGGCGGATGCGCTGGCTCTCGCCGCCGGACAGCGTGCCCGAGGTGCGGTCGAGGTTGAGATAGTCGAGGCCGACATTGTTGAGGAAGCCGAGGCGTTCGAGGATTTCCTTGAGGATGCGCTCGGCGATTTCCTTCTGCTGGCCGGTCATGGTGTCGGGCAGCGCCTGGAAGAAGGCGAGCGCGTCGACCACCGAGAGATGCGTGGCATAGGCGATGTCGTGGCCGCCGATCTTCACCGCCAGCGCCTCGGGCTTGAGGCGGGCGCCGTGGCAGACTTCGCAGGGGTGCGAGGCCTGGTACTTGGAAAGCTCCTCGCGCATCCAGGCGGATTCGGTCGACAGCATGCGGCGATTGAGATTGCCGATGACGCCTTCGAACGGTTTCTTGACGTCGTACGACTTGCGGCCATCGACGAAGGTCAGCGTGACCGGCTTGCCCTTGGTGCCGTAGAGGATGGCATCGCGGTGCTCGGGGGCGAGATCGGCCCAGGGTGTTTCAAGCGAAAACCCGAAATGGCGCGCGAGGCTGCCGAGCACCTGCATGTAATAGGGCGAGGGCGGGTTGGACTTCGCCCACGGCACGACCGCGCCCTTCTTGATCGACAGGGCGTGGTTGGGGACGACGAGGTCCTCGTCGAACAGCAGTTTCTCGCCCAGGCCGTCGCAGGCGGGGCAGGCGCCCTGGGGAGCGTTGAACGAGAACAGCCGCGGCTCGATCTCGGCGATGGTGAAGCCCGAGACGGGGCAGGCGAATTTTTCGGAAAAGACAATGCGGTTGGGTGGGATGCCCGCGCCCTTCAGCTTCTGATCCGGAGCGCCGGCGTCAGCGGCCGCGTCCTCGCGCCCGGGCACGACGCCGTCGACCAGATCGACATAGGCCAGCCCCTCGGCCAGCTTGAGCGCGGTCTCGAAGCTCTCGGCGAGCCGGGTGGCCATGTCGCCGCCGACCACGAGGCGATCGACCACCACTTCGATGTCGTGCTTGTACTTCTTGTCGAGCGCGGGGGCGTCCTCGATCATGTGCGTCTCGCCGTCGATGCGGACGCGCTGGAAGCCGGCCTTCTGCCACTCGGCGAGCTCCTTGCGATACTCGCCCTTGCGCCCGCGCACGACGGGGGCGAGGAGGAGCAGGCGGGTGCCCTCCGGCAAGGCGAGGACGCGATCGACCATCTGGCTGACGGTCTGCGCGCTGATCGGCAGGCCGGTGGCGGGCGAATAGGGAATGCCGACGCGTGCCCACAGCAGCCGCATGTAATCGTAGATCTCGGTGACGGTCGCCACGGTCGATCGCGGATTGCGGCTGGTGGTCTTCTGCTCGATCGAGATGGCGGGCGACAGCCCCTCGATATGATCGACGTCGGGCTTCTGCATCAGCTCGAGGAACTGGCGCGCATAGGCCGACAGCGATTCGACGTAGCGGCGCTGCCCCTCGGCATAGATGGTGTCGAAGGCGAGGCTCGACTTGCCGCTGCCCGACAAGCCGGTGATGACCGTGAGGGTGTCGCGCGGGATGTCGATGTCGACGCCCTTGAGATTATGCTCGCGCGCGCCGCGGACGGAGATGTGGGTTAGGGACATGGGGGAGCGTTCTATCTTCGTTCTGGAGCGGGCGCCAGAGGGGGAGATAGGGGTGAGGGACGGGTTGTAGAAGGGCGGTTGCGGTTTGCGACGGGCGCGATGTGCCGCTAGCGTCGCGCAGCGGGGGAAGCGATGCGACTGAGCTGGCAGGAAATTCGGGTGCGAGCACGGCGCTTTTCGGAGCGCTGGGCCGACGCGCATTACGAAAAGGGCGAAACGCAGTCCTTCTACAATGAGTTCTTCGACGTGTTCGGCGTCGATCGCAAGAAGGTCGCGATCTTCGAACGCAAGATCGAGATGATCGACAGCAACAAGCGCGGCTTCATCGACCTGTTCTGGCCGAGCGTGCTGCTGGTCGAACAGAAAAGCGCCGGGAAAGACCTGCTGCGCGCCGAAGGGCAAGCACTGGATTATGTGCTGGGCCTGCGCGATCGCGACGCGCCGAAATATGTAATGACCTGCGATTTCCAGCGGTTCCGGCTGCTGGAACTGGAAACGCGCAAGGAAGTCGCCTTCACGCTGCCGCAACTCCACAAGCATGTCGAGGAATTCGGCTTCATGCTGGGCGTCCAGCGCCGTTCCTATGGCAACCAGGCCGCAGTCAACATCAAGGCTGCCGAACTGCTGGGCACGATCCACGACGCGCTGGAGGCGAAAAATTATCGCGGCATCGACCTGGAACGGTTGATGGTGCGGCTGTTGTTCTGCCTGTTCGCCGACGACACTGGCATTTTCGGCAACAAGGACGATTTCCTCTATCTGATCGAGGAGCGGACCGACGCGGATGGGGGCAATGTCGGGCGCGTGCTGAACGAGTTGTTCGAAGTGCTGGACACGCATGCCGACCAGCGCGTGACGGGGATGGACCCGGAGTTCGGCAAGTTCCCCTATGTCAACGGCGCGCTGTTCACCGGGGCGCTGCGCACCGCGGTGTTCGATGCGCAGATGCGCGACGACCTGATTGCGGCGGCGAAATTCGACTGGGGCAAGGTCAGCCCGGCGATTTTCGGATCGCTCTTCCAGTCGGTGATGGACAAGGGCGAACGGCGCAAGAAGGGCGCGCATTACACCACCGAGCCGAACATCATGAAGGTGATCGGCCCGCTCTTCCTCGATGAACTGTGCAGCGAGCTGGACCGACTGAAGGCGGGGCGTGACGGCGGCAAGCGGCCGGCGCTGCTGGCGTTCCAGGAACGGCTGGGATCGCTCGACTTCCTCGACCCGGCATGCGGGTGCGGCAATTTCCTGGTCGTCACCTATCGCGAGTTGCGCGCGATGGAGCAGGAGGTGCTGGAGGCGGTCTATGACGTCAATTCGCCGATGCTGTACGATGTCGAGGCGCTGAGCGTCGTGCGGCTGGCGCAGTTTCACGGGATCGAGTTGGAGGAATTTCCCGCGCATATCGCCGAGGTGGCGATGTGGATGACCGAGCATCTGGCGAATATCGAGCTGGGCCGGACGTTCGGGAAAGTATTCGCCGACATCCCGCTGACCGACAGCGCCAATATCGTGCATGGCGACGCGCTGGAGATCGACTGGGACACGGTGCTGCCGCACGAGCGGTGCTTCGCGGTGATGGGCAATCCGCCGTTTGTTGGCCAGAGTTATCAATCGCCCGAACAGCGGATTCAGATGGCGAGGATTATCGACGCCAAAAGTGGGAAACCCGGTTCTCTGGATTTCGTCTGCGCGTGGTTCATCAAGGCGGGCGCCTATATTGCGAGCGGGCCAACACGGATCGGATTGGTATCGACCAATTCGATCACACAGGGCGAACAGGTCGCACAGCTATGGCCGATCCTGTTCGAACGCCATGGGCTGGAGATCGCCTTCGCCCATCGGACCTTTGCCTGGGGATCGGACGCGCGCGGCAAGGCGCATGTCCATGTCGTTATCATAGGCCTGACGCATCGCAGCGTGCAGCCGAGGGAAAAGCGGCTGTTCAGCTATGACGACATCGATGGCGAACCGGACGAGACGGTGCATGACGCGCTGACAGCGTATCTGTTCGATGCGGGAAGCGTCGGGAACCGGCATATGGTTATCGCGGAAGCTACGCGTCCTCTCAGCGCGCCAAAGCCACTTCGCATGGGAAGTAAGATCGTCGATGGAGGTCACTACATATTCTCGCCGGATGAGAAACGGCAATTCGTTGAAGATGAGCCGGCTTCGGCCGAGCTCTTTGTCCCCTTGATCGGCTCCTTGGAGTTTATTCGGGGTTCGAAGCGATGGCTGCTACTCTTGCAGCAGGTTTCTCCGTCGACTTTGCATACGCTGCCCAAGGTGTTGGAGCGAGTCCGTGCGGTGCGTGACTTTCGTGCCGCCAGTAAAAAGGTGGCAACTCAGCGATTAGCGGCCTTTCCGCTTCGCTTTGAAGTGAATACGATACCGCGAGGCGCCTATCTGGTGGTGCCCGAAGTAAGTTCCGAAAGAAGGGCTTACGTGCCTATCGGATGGCTCACACCCCCCACCGTGCCGACAAATCTAATTCAGACTTTGCAAGAGGCAACGAAGTGGGACTTCGGCGTCGTTACTAGCGCGATGCACATGGCGTGGTTGCGCCACATGGGTGGTCGCTTGAAGAGCGACTACCGTTACTCAATCGGCCTCGTCTACAACACCTTCCCCTGGCCCGAAGCCTCCCCCGCCCAGCGCGCGCAGATCGAGGCGCTGGCGCAAGCCGTGCTCGACGCGCGGGCGGAATGGCCGGCGTCCAGCCTGGCCGATCTCTACGATCCCGACACCATGCCGGCCAATCTGCGCAAGGCGCATGCCGCGCTCGATCTGGCGGTGGACCGGCTGTACCGGACCAAGGCGAAGGGCGCGCCGTTCGCCACCGACCGCGACCGGGTCGAGCATCTGTTCGGGCTGTACGAAGCGCTGGTGAACCCGATGGCGAGCGAGGCGGCAAAACAGAACAAGCGCGTGGCGCGCAAGGCGGCGCGCAAGACGGGGGCAGTTTCGTGAGCGGGTTCAAGATCAGCAAGGACGACTTCTACCTGCCGACCCTGGAAGTTCTGGACGAGCGCGGCGGATCGGCGTCGATCGAGGAGATCGAGGCTGCGCTGATCGAGCGTTTCGGTTTTTCGCAAGAACAGCTCGACGCAACCTATGCGGTGAGCGGCGACACCATCGTGACGGACAAGATGTCATGGGCGCGCAGCCACCTGAAATTTCCCGGATATGTCACGAACGAGACGAAGGGCGTGTGGGTTCTTACCGAGAAGGGGCGGGATGCCCTGGCAGCCGGCACCACTCGCGAGCATTTGCGCCGCGAGGTTCTGGCGGCGAAATCGGCGCGGCGGGCAGAGCAGGTGGCGGCGCAGGCTGCGGTGGATGTCTCAACGCTCGAAGTCACCGAGGAGCAGGAAGCTGCTGAGCAGGACTGGACCGACACTCTCCTCGCCAGGCTCAAGACGATGCCACCCGACGGGTTCGAGCGGCTGGCGCAGCGGCTGCTGCGCGAAAGCGGCTTCGTGCGGGTCGAGGTGACGGGCAAGTCGGGCGATGGCGGCATCGACGGATCGGGCGTGCTGCGCATGAACCTCATCAGCTTCCAGGTGCTGTTCCAGTGCAAGCGCTATGCAGGGTCGGTTCCGACAGGAACGGTGCGGGATTTTCGCGGGGCGATGCAGGGGCGCGCGGACAAGGGGCTGATTATCACCACCGGCACCTTTACCGCCGATGCGCGCAGGGAAGCGACGCGCGACGGTGCGCCCGCGATCGACCTGATCGACGGCGAGGCGCTGTGCCAGCTGCTCAAGGAGCGGCGACTGGGCGTGCAGGTGCGCGAAGTGGTGCGTGAGGAGATCGCGATCCTGCCGGACTTCTTCGACGAAATCTGATGATGCGCCTGCCTGCCATCACCGCGTTGTCGCTCTCCCTCGCCGCCTGTGCCGGGCGCGACTATCGGCCGGTGGCGGATGTGCCGGTGCGGATCGGGCCGCCTTATGCAATCCGGGGGCAGACCTATGTTCCCGCCGCCGACCCGGCCTATGACGAACTGGGCTATGCCAGCTGGTACGGACCGGAATCGGGGAGCCAGACCGCCAATGGCGAACGCTTTCGCCCCGACTGGATCACCGCTGCCCACCGGACCCTGCCGCTGCCGACCTATGTCGAGGTGACGGCGCTGGACAGCGGGCGAACGATCCTGGTGCGGGTCAACGATCGCGGGCCGTTCGCGCGTGGGCGGCTAATCGACCTGTCGCGCGGGGCGGCCGATGCGCTCGGCATCCGCGCGGCGGGGCATGCGGCGGTGCGGGTGCGGCGGGTCGATCCGCCCGAGCGCGACCGGGAGCGGCTGCGCGAAGGCGAGGCGGCGCGCGAGCGGCCGCGGGTCGATGCGCGGGTGCTGGCGAATTTGCGCGCGCAACTGGCGGCAGGGGTGCGGGCTGGACTGGTGACGGCGCCGTAGGGACAGGGCTGCGACGCTGGCAAACGCTTGCCTGAACGCGGAATTTCGGCTTAGCTGGGATGTGGCCTGCGCCGCGCACCGGGGGGTGCGCGGGACCGGGCCGGGGGGCACGAGACATGAATGCGGACCAGCGCGGGGGCACCGGCCCCAACGGCAAGCGATCGCTGACGGTCGAGGAGGCGGCGGCCAACCTGCTGCGGGACGGGCTGTCGTGGACGACGGGCGGGGCGCCGCTCGAGATCACTTATGCGTTTCGCGCCAGCGCTGCCGCGAGCATGCCGCCGGGCGCGGGCCAATTCTCGCGGGTGAACGACCAGCAGATGGACGCGATCGAGGACGCGTTGCAGCAATGGGCAAATGTCGCCAACATCACGTTCGTCCATGTCAGCGACGCCGGTTCGGAGTTTTCGAACAATGCGACGATGCTGTTCGGCAACTATGCCGGGGGGCTGTCCGATTTTTCCGCATACGCCTATCTGCCGGGCGACCGCGCCGCAGGATCGCCGGCCGGTGACGTCTGGATCGACGACACGTATGTCGAGAACGTCTCCGTCACGACGGGATACTATGGCTACCTCACGCTCGTCCATGAGATCGGGCACGCGCTGGGACTGCAGCATCCGTCCTACTATATCGGCAGCGAAGTCACCTATGCCCGCGACGCCGACTATTACGAGGACAGCAACCAGTTCACGGTGATGAGCTATTTCGACATCACGGAAACGGGCGGAAGAGCGGGCGATTCCAACTATTATCCCGAAAGCCCGCTGCTCGACGACATAGCCGCGATCCAGCAATTATATGGTGCCAATCCGGACTATCTGTCGGGGAATACCGTCTATGGCAATTTCTATGGCGGCGACGCGCAATCCGAATATCCCGCGAACCATCTGCGGAGCGGCGCGGGCGTATATGGAGTATATGGCACGGTCTACGACACTGCCGGGACCGACCTGTTCGACTTTTCGCTGGCAGAGACTGCGCAGGTCATCGATCTTCGCGCCGGTAATTTCAGCGATGTGCACGGCGATGTCGGCACGCTGTCCATCGCCCTGGGCACGGTTATCGAGAATGCCATCGGGGGCTATGCACGCGACGAGATCATCGGCAACGCGGCCGCCAATCACCTCGACGGGCGCGATGGCGACGACACGCTGTCGGGCGGCGGCGGCGGCGATGTCCTGGCCGGCGGTGACGGCGACGACGTGCTGACCGGCGGCGCGGGGCGGGACGTGTTCGAGTTCGGTAGCCTGGATGCCGGCCGTGACCGGATCACCGATTTCGCGATGACCACTGATCGCATCGATTTGTTCGGCAACCGGTTTACGGGAATTGCAACCAGCGGTTCTGCACTGATAGCGACGCACGCTGGCGGCAGCGTGACGTTCGATGGATTAGGCGGGACGACGCTGGCGGCGCTCAACGGACGGCTCGTGCCGAGCACGCCATTGGTCGAGCCGATTCCGCCAAGCTATTTCCTTTCGGCGGCGGATGGCTTCGCCGGTTCGATCAGCGGGTCAGGGCTGGTGTTCGGAACCGCTGGTGGCCAGCAGATCAGCCTTCTCGAATCAGCGGGCTATGTCAGTTTCGACGCGTCGTTCAACCGTGGCGGCGACCTCATTTACGTTCCGGACGTATCGAGCGCGTTCACCGTGCTGCGCAGCGGATCGTCCGCGCAGATCAGCGACGGCGAGACCACGCTGATCGTGCCGATCGGCTACACCGCAACCACCATTCAATTCGACGACGCGCTGCTGGGTCTGCGCGCCGATCCGACGACCGGTGCCGTGATGCTCGGCGACCAGATCGTCACGACCCAACCGACCGCGATCACCAGCGGCTGGGCATTTTTTGATTTTCCGCGCCCAGATCACGAAGCGAGCGCGCGGCTGCGGCTGGTCGAGGATGTTTCTCTGACGGTGCAGGGACGCTTCACCGTCTTCGGCAACGATGGCGACGAGAGCGTCACCTTGCTGCCCTATAGCAGCGCCGACTTCGACGCGTCGTTCAACGCCGGCGGCGACCGGATCGTGCTGTCGGGGGCGATGGCCGAATTCGACGTGCTGCGCAGCGGCAGCTCCGCGGTGTTCGAGAATGTCGATCGGGAGTATTCCGGCGAAACCTTCGTCGTTCCGGTCGGTGTCGCGGGCGCCGTGATCGCGTTCGATGACGGCGAGGCGGTGCTGCGCTTCGACACGGTTACAGGGCAGGTGCTGTTCGGCGCGCAAGTGATCGGAACCACCGCCGCCGAGGTGAGCGGCGCGCCTATCGAGTCGGTCGGCGACGTGGTGCCGCCGATGATGGCGGCGGCGGCGTTCGATGCGCTCCCCGGCGACTATGCAACCTTTGCATTGTGAGGCGGGCACGGTGCCGAGGGAAGTGACCGGATCGAGAGGCTGAGTTTCGAAAGTGGGATGAGGACCATGACGATCGCTGAGGCACTGTGGATCGCGGGACTGTCGGCATGCGCTTTCAGCGCAACGGCCGTCCACGCTTCGTCGGCCTTCGCCCCCGTCACTCTGCAACAGGCAAGCGGCGCTTCTACCTCGCCAGCTGGTTCCCCCGATTGCAAGAGCGGGCGGCTGTTCGGCAGCGAGAGCGAGGGGATTTTTGTTCTCGTTCACGGATCCGACGAGAATGCGGTCATCGAACTGACGCGCCTGCCCGCCCGTGGCGACGACGCGGACTTGAGGCTCTGGATCGAGCCGAACGACCGGGAGATCGCCAAGAGCCCGACGCCGGCAATGTTTCAGCGCGGCGAAGCCAAGGCACTGGCGTTCGCGGCCGATGCGGATGACCTTGCCGCGATTGACGGCGCGGACGCGATCGCGTTGCGCAGGGGATCGGAAATGGTCGCGCGGCTTCCGGGGCCTGCCATCGCCGAGGAACTCGCAAAGGTTGAGGCATGCTACCGATCGAAGCTCGTCACATGGGGCGTCGATGTCGAAGCGCGTAGCCGGCTGTCACGGATAGCGGCCACGATTCCGGGCAAGCATGGCTTCACGTATGAGAATTATCCCGCTGAAGCGATCCGCCAGAGACTTTCGGGCACCGTGGTCTTGCGACTTGTCATCGATGAGACCGGGCGCGTGTCCAATTGCGAGATCGCGGAATCGAGCGGCAGTCCCATTCTCGACCGTGCACCCTGTCCGGCTGTGCGGCGGGCTGCGCGATTCACGCCCGCGCTGGACGCCAACGGGAAACCCACTGTTTCGCAAGCGATTCGGAAAATTACGTACAATATCCTGTCGTAGCTTGCGCAACGAACTTTCGTGTTCCGGACTAATCTGGCTGATTGGGGGAGTGCATGACGCGATGGTTGTTGGTGGCCGGAGTATTCCTGCTCGCTGCCCCCGCCGCGGCGCAGGACAGTGCCCGGCTCGATCGGTTCCTCGCCGCCGCGCCGGTGATCGACGGGCATAACGACCTGCCGTGGGAGCTGGGCGACCAGCATGACGGGCGGGTCGAGGGGGTGGACCTGTCCGCCGGTGCCGACCGGCTCGATCCGCCGCTCCAGACCGATATCGCGCGGCTGCGCGCCGGGGGATATGGCGGGCAATTCTGGTCTGTGTGGATCCCGACCGACTTTTCCGGGCCCGCGGCGGTGGTCCGGACGCTGGAGCAGATCGACATCGTGCGGCGGATGGCGGCGCGCTATCCGCGCGACCTGACGCTGGTCGGGACTGCCGCCGAACTGGACGCGGCGCGCAAGGGCGGGCGGATCGGGTCGCTGATGGGGGTCGAAGGCGGGCACCAGATCGATGGGTCACTGGCAGTGCTGCGGCAATATTATGCGCTGGGCGTGCGCTATATGACGCTAACGCATTCGAAGAACGTGGCGTGGGCGGACAGCGCCACCGATGCGCCGGCGGTGCGCGGCCTGACGGACTTCGGGCGCGAGGTCATCGCCGAGATGAACCGGATCGGGATGATCGTCGACCTGAGCCACGTCTCGCCCGACAGCGCCAAGGCGGCACTGGCGGTGACGAAGGCGCCGGTGATCTTTTCGCACTCCAACGCCTTTGCGGTGAACCCGCATCCGCGCAACGTGGCCGACGACGTGCTGCGCCTGACCGCCAAGAATGGCGGGGTGGTGATGGTCAATGTCTATCCGGTGTTCGTGTCGGCGGACTATGCGGCGTGGCACCAGCGGCGCACGCCGGTGCCGCAAGCCGAACGCGCCGCGTGGGACAAGGCCAACCCGCCACCGCGCGTCACCGCCGCCGACGTCGCCGACCATGTCGAACATATCGCGCGGGTGGCGGGGCGCGACCATGTCGGGCTGGGCGGCGATTACGACGGGATCGGCGGGACCGGGCCGGAAGGGATGCGCGGCGCCGACGGCTGGCGGCTGCTCTTCGCGGAGTTGATGCGGCGCGGCTGGAGCGACGGCGACCTTGCAAAGCTGGCAGGCGGCAACGTCCTGCGCGTGCTGCAGGCGGTGGAGGCGGTGGCGGCACAATCTGCGGCGGCGGGCGCACCCAATCGCGCGGTGGCTCGTTGAGCGGACATCCGCCAGCAGGAGCAGTTCGCATGAGCATTTTCGGCAAGATCAAGGACGCGATTTTCGGGGGCGATGCCGCCGCCCGGCCAGTGCCGCGGCTCGCGCCGGTCCCCGCCCCGACGGCGCAGGCCCCGCATCCGGCGCCGATTGCTCTGGCCGTGCCGCCCGCTCCGGCGACGGCCGCGCCCTCCGCACCGCCGCAGACCGCGCAGCAGCGGCTGATCGAACTGGCGGCGTTCAAGGGTAACCCCGAGCTCAACTGGCAAAGCTCGATCGTCGACCTGATGAAGCTGCTCGACCTCGATTCGAGCCTTGCCAACCGCAAGGAGCTGGCGACCGAGCTTGGCTATACCGGGCCGAAGGACGGATCGGCGGAGATGAACATCTGGCTGCACAAGGCGGTGATGCGGCAGCTTGGAGCGGATACCGCGGGCTGAGAGCCTTCGCGGCGGTGCGCGGCTGCGACAGATTGCGACAACAATTCTGTTCGATGAACGATGCGGCCACCGGCAATTCAGGTGCGGTCCGGCAGTATTGCGCGAGACCAAGAATTTGGAGTCGGACCATGATCAGGACCAATCGCCTGCGCTGGCAGATCGCCGGCACGCTGACCGCCGCCCTCGCGCTGGCCGCGTGCAATCCCGAAAGCGCGCGCGTCGCGCAGCAGGAGGTCGGCGATGTGACTGGTAATGCCGAGGCCTATGACGGGCTCGGCCTGGCCGATGCCGCGGTGACGCCGATCGACCCGGCGTCGCTGCCGCCGGTGCCCGAAGCGCTGCCGCTGGTCGCGAGTTCGGCGCCGGCACCGATGGCCTATGCCCCCGCGGCGGCGCAATTGCCCGCCGCGCAACCGCTCGATTATGGCGCGGTGCCGGCGAGCTATTGGGAAGATCAGGGGTATCCCGAGGAATATTCGGACGCCGGCGACTATGCGTGGATCGACCAGGCGGCGCAGGTTCTGGGCGTGATCGGCGATGCGCCGCCAGACTATGGCTTCGACTATGGCGGCGCGCAGCCCTATGGCTGGGACACGGCGGGCGGCTATTCGACCTATTACGAGCCGTATGACGGCGGCTATCGCCAATATTATTACGAGCCGAACGCGCAGACGCCGTTCCTGGTGCGCGATCCGCAATATAGCTATGCCTATGCGGACGATCGCATCGTGTCGATCTATGACGCGGGCGGCGCCGTGCTGCCGCTGGCAAGCTATGGCAGCTATCGGTCGAACGCTTCGCGCTATTATGCGCGGGCGCGGGCACTGCGTCAGGCGGCGCGGGCGGATCGGCGGCAGGCGGTGGCGGCACGGCAATGGGCGGCGCGGCGCAGTGCCATCGTGCAGTCGCGCAACCAGTGGAACAACGCACGCCAGCAGCAGGTCGCGTGGCAGCGCTGGGACCGGGTGCGCGACCAGCGCGTCGACAATCGCCGCCTGCGCGCCGAGCGGCAGGCCAGGGCCGAGGCCGCGCAGCGCTTTGCGACGTGGCAGCGCGACGATTTCCGCGGGACGTCACCGCGGCTGTACCGGGCAGCGGCCGAGCGCCGCCAGCGCGAACTGGTCCAGCTTCGCCAGCAGCGCCGCGTGCAACAGGCGCAGGCACAGCGGCAGCGCCGGGTAGCGGCAGCCCGCCGCGACGATCGGCAGGACGCGCGCGCCGCGCAGCAACGTCAGCAGGTCGCGCAGGCGCAGCGTCAGCGCGCTCAGCAACAAGCCCAGCGTGAGCGTGCGCAGCAGCAGGCCCAGCGCCAGCGCGCGCAGCAGCGCATCGCCGACCGCCGGGACGAGCGCGGCGACCTTCGCCAGCGTGAGCAGCAGGCCCAGCGTCAGCAGCAGCTTCGCCAGCAACAGCAGCAGCGCCAACAGCAGGTGGCCGAGCGGCGGCAGCAGACCCAGCGCGCGGAGCAGCGCCAGCAGCGAGTGCAGCAAGCGCAGCAGCGGCAGGCGCAGCAACGTCAGCAGGCGGCGCGGGAGAAGCAGCGGACGCAGCAGGCAAACGCAGCCAAGCGGACGCAGCAGGCTGTCGCGCAGCGTCGCCAGGCACAGCAGGCAGCGGAAACGCGGCGCACGCGGCAGGCCTCGGCACAGCGGGCACAGGCCGGACGTCAGCAGGCCCAGCGCGCCACCGCCAGGCAGCGCGAACAGGCCAAGGCGCGGCAGCAGACACAGCGTGCCACGGCTCAGCGTGCCAGCGAGCGGCGAGCCGCGACGCAGCGCGCGGCAGCGCAGCGGGCCAGCGCTCAGAAGGCGTCGGCGCAGCGTGCTTCGGCACAGCGCGCCAGCGCACAACGCGCCTCGGCCCAGCGCGCCAGCGCCCAGCGTGCGTCGGCGCAGCGTGCGAAAGCGCAGCGGGCGACGGCTCAGCAGGCAACGGTACAGCGCGCGACGCAGCGCCGTGCCGCGGCGCAGGCACGGCCGGCGCGCCAGCAAGTCGCGCGCAACCAGGCGCGGGCGCAGCGGGTCGCAGCGCGGCAGGAGCGCCGCGAGCGCTAGGGCTCGATCGTATAACGGGGGAAGGGGCGTGCCGGGGTATCTGGCGCGCCCCTTTTTATGCGGCGGCGCAACCGCGTGGCCGCACTAGCGCCGTTCGATCGTGAGGTGCTTGATCGCGGCGATCGTCACCAGCCGCTCGCGCAGCTGCGCCGCCGTCGCGGTCCCTGCCACCGTCAGCATCGCCGCTTGTGCCTGCGGGCCGATCCGCCAAATGTGAAGATCCTCGACCCGGGCATCGCCCGATGCCTCGACCCGGCTGCGGACGTCGGCGGCGAGGGCGGGATCGGCGACGTCGAGCAACATGTCCGCCGTGTCGCGCATCAGCCCCCACGACCAGCGCGCGATGACGATCGCGCCGAGAATGCCGACCGCCGGGTCGAGCCACGCCCAGCCGAGATAGCGCCCGGCCAGCAGCGCGGCGATCGCCAGCACCGAGGTGAGCGCGTCGGCGAGGACGTGGAAATAGGCGGCGCGCAGATTGTTGTCGTGGCCGTGGCCGTGATGAGGTTCATGCGCATGGCCGTGCCCGCCGCCCAGCAGCCACGCGCTGACCAGGTTGACGGCTAGTCCGAGCACAGCGACCCAGATCGCCTCGACAAACGCGACCTGCCCAGGATCGGCGAGGCGGCGGGCGGATTCGAGTGCGATCGCCCCGGCAAAGATGGCAAGCACCAGCGCCGATGCGAACCCGGCGAGATCGCCGACCTTGCCCGTGCCGAAGCTGTAGCGCGGGTTGCGGGCATGCTTGCGCGCGAAGCGATAGGCGAGCGCGGCAACACCGAGCGCGCCGGCGTGCGTCGCCATGTGAAACCCGTCGGCAAGCAGCGCCATCGAGCCGGTCAGATAGCCCGCGACGATCTCCGCCACCATCATCGCCGCGGTCAGCGCCACGACCCAGGCGGTGCGCCGGGCATTGGCGTCGTGCGCATGGCCGAGATAGTCGCGCGGGTGCTCGCACGGATGCGGGGGCTGGGGGGCGGTCGACATGGGTAGTGGCCTCAGCGGAAATGGCGTTTCAGGACGATGGCGAGTTCGGCGGCACCCTCGGCGCGCGCGGCATCCGACAGGCCGGGCGCGGCGACATGCTCGCGCAGGTGCTCCTCGACCAGTTCGTCCATCAGCCCGCCGATCGCGCCGCGGACCGCTGCCGCCAGATGCAGCGTCCGGGCGCAGGGTGCCCCGGCGCCGATTGAGCGTTCGATCGCCGCCACCTGTCCGGCGATGCGGCGGACGCGGGCGAGCAACTGGTCCGAGTGAGCATGAAGATGCGACATAGGATAGGGGGGTACCCTATTTTCGCGCGCGCGTCCAGTCGGGAGGCGGACATTTACCCGTTGGTAACGATGTACCGATATCGCCGCACCATGGCCGAAGTTGAACCCAAGGCGCGCGAACGGCGCGAGAGCGTGTTCCTGAAGGCGCTCGTCACGCGGTTCGGCGATCCCGGCGCGACGACTCACCGCGTGCGCAACCTCTCGCCCAACGGCGCGTGCATCGACCAAGCAGCGATGCTGCGCCAGCGCCAGACGGTGCTGATCGACGTCGGCGTTCTCGAGGAGGTCGGCGCGACGATCATGTGGGTGACGGGCGATATGGCGGGGCTCAAATTCGCCCACCCGATCGCGATCGACGCGGCCAAGACGCGCAGCAAGCCAGCGCATGTCGAGACCGGCTGGAATGCCGATCCCTGGTCGATTCGGCAGCGCTGACGCGTCAGAACACGCGCCGGGTTCCCCGGTCGATCAGCCGCAGGTCCATCTCCCAGCTGTGATCCTCGACGATCGTCGACGGTACCGCGCGACCCTGCGCATCGCGGGCGGGATCGAAGCGGAACCGCTGGCGGATCAGGCGACAGATCAGCGCGTCATAGGCGCGGTTGCCGCTCGACCGGTCGATGCCGCAATCCGAGACGCGTCCATCCGCCTCGACATCGAACCATACCGACACGGTGCCGCGAAACGCCTGATCGGGCAGCGCTCGGGCGATTTCGCGGCTGCTGATCGCGCCGGCGATCTGACGCGGGGGGATTTCGGCGCGGCCACCGCCGCCGCTGCCGTCGCCCGATCCGCCGCTGCCGGTGCCATCGCCGCTGCCGCCCGCGCCGGTGCCGGGACCGGGGATGTCGGCAGCACCCTGGCTGGCGTCGCTGCCGGTGCCCGCGACCGGAGCAGTGACGACGGGCGGCGGCAGACGGATCGGGATCGGTGGCGGCGGTGCGACGATCGGGGTGGCTTGCGAACGCAGATTGGGCGGAGCGGCCTCGCCTTCGGGCTCGGCGCTTTCGACCGGGTCGGGCGGCGGCTGTTCGACTGGGGGCGGGACGGCTTCGGGCAGCACGGTGAAGGTAGCGAGGCTGTCGGCCACGGCGCGCTGCACATCGATGCCGAGCCCGGCGACGAGCGCCCATCCGGCAAGCCCGGTCAGCGCGACCGCGAGCGCGGCGGACTTGATGCGATCGGCGGGAGAGGGGGCGTAGGTGGGCATCAAATGAACAATGGGGTCCGAGCCGCAAAGCGCAAAGCCTTAGCTGCGGGGCGATGAACCCGTGCTGTCGCTATGGACCGGTTGCGGCATTTGCCGGGAGCGTCGAGACCTGCGCCTGCTCCGTTTGCCTCCAGCGGAATCAGGCGATGCGCCATCGGCGTTCTGCAGGGTGTCTCGACTTCGCTCGACACGAACGGGGAGGGATGGCTTCCTTTCGAACGCCTCCACGACCTAGAACGGGAATATCCCGCGATATTGTTCGAGTGCCGGCGCTCCCGGCAGCGACGCGCCTTCGCGCAGCAGGAAGGCGTGGCGGACGATTTCGGCCTGTTGTTCCAGCCCGTAGCGTTCGAGCGTCCAGCCAGGTTTCAGGCTGTAGTCGTAGCGGCAGAAGGGGTGGCGCCTGAGCGGCAGGAAGATGCCCTTTTGATGCTGCCACACATGCGTCATCTCGTGAATGAAAAGCCCCTGCGCGGCGCGCGTGGCACAGCCGAAGTCCTCGCAATAGAGACCGCCGCCGGGGTGGAAATGGATGGTGCCGAGCGGTGCCATCGTCACCCGCCTGGGCTGGAAGAACGCCCATTTGCGGTTGGCGATGCCGACCCGGGCATAGTCGATCGCATCGCCGAACACCGATCGCGCCAACGCGACCTCGTCGGATGTCAGCGCGCGGCCCTTCATTCGGACGCCTTCATTCGAACGGAGGCTCCTCGCCCGCCTTGACCAGCGCGGCGTCGACGTCGAGCGCGCTGCCGTCTTCGAACCGAAGGGTCAGCGTGGTGCGCGCGTCCTGCATCGCCTGCGGCGTGAGATCGAACAGCATGACGTGCTTGCCGCCGGGGGCGAAGCGGACCGGCATGTCCGGCTCGACCGGAACCGAGGCGAGCGGTCGCATCGCCATCATGCCGCCGTCGTTACTACTTTCGTGGAGTTCGCTGCGCTCAGCGACGGGGGTGGAGACGCCGACCAAAGTTTTCGCATTGACGCTTTCGAGCGTGAAATAGGCGGCGGCGGGGCGACCGGGAACGGCGGGCAGGCGCAACCATGCGTCGCGCGCGGCGGTTTCTGGCGCAGGCTGGCACGCGGCGAGCGCGGCGGCGGCGGACAGGGCGGCGACGGAGAAACGCATGGACAGCCTCAAAGCGGGATAGCGTGGACGGTTCCCGCGGCTTTCGCAAAATCTTGTCGCCAGCGATACCCCACCTATATCGCGGTCTGGATCAGCCCTGGTCACGCGGCCGGGGCAACGCTTTGTTTTGGAACGCGGGGGCCGCAAGAGGAACTATGGCAAAAGTAATCGGTATCGATCTCGGCACGACCAACAGCTGCGTCGCTGTCATGGAGGGCGGCAAGCCCAAGGTCATCGAAAACGCGGAAGGCGCGCGCACCACGCCGTCGATCGTCGCCTTCGCCAAGGACGGTGAGCGGCTGATCGGCCAGCCGGCCAAGCGCCAGGCGGTGACCAATCCCGACAATACCGTATTTGCGGTCAAGCGCCTGATCGGCCGCCGCTTCGACGATCCGGTGACCAAGAAAGACACCGAGCTGGTGCCGTACGACATCGTGCGCGGCAGCAACGGCGACGCATGGGTCAAGGCAGGCGGCGAGGAATACAGCCCTAGCCAGATCAGCGCGTTCATCCTGCAGAAGATGAAGGAAACTGCCGAGAGCTATCTCGGCGAGACGGTGACGCAGGCAGTCATCACCGTGCCTGCCTATTTCAACGACGCGCAGCGTCAGGCCACCAAGGACGCCGGCAAGATCGCCGGCCTCGAAGTCCTGCGCATCATCAACGAGCCGACCGCGGCGGCGCTCGCGTATGGGCTCGACAAGGACACCAACAAGACGATCGCGGTCTATGACCTGGGCGGCGGCACGTTCGACATCTCGATCCTCGAGATCGGCGACGGCGTGTTCGAGGTGAAGGCAACCAACGGCGACACCTTCCTGGGCGGTGAGGATTTCGATTCCAAGGTCGTCCAGTTCCTCGCCGACGAGTTCAAGAAGGCGGAAGGGATCGACCTTACCAAGGACAAGCTGGCGCTGCAGCGGCTGAAGGAAGCGGCGGAAAAGGCCAAGATCGAGCTGTCGAGCGCGGCGACGACCGAAGTCAACCTGCCGTTCATCACCGCCGACGCCAATGGCCCGAAGCACCTCGTCAAGTCGATCAGCCGCGCCGATCTGGAGCGATTGGTCGACGATCTGATCCAGCGCACGCTCGAGCCGCTCAAGAAGGCGATGGCCGACGCCGGCGTCAAGAATGACGGCATCGACGAGGTCGTGCTGGTCGGCGGCATGACGCGCATGCCCAAGGTCCGCGAAGTCGTGAAGAATTTCTTCGGCGGCAAGGAACCGCACACCGGCGTCAATCCGGACGAAGTGGTGGCGATCGGTGCCGCGATCCAGGCGGGCGTGCTGCAGGGCGACGTCAAGGACGTGCTTCTGCTCGACGTGACGCCGCTGTCGCTGGGCATCGAGACGCTGGGCGGGGTGTTCACGCGGATGATCGATCGGAACACGACGATCCCGACCAAGAAGTCGCAGACCTATTCGACCGCCGACGACAATCAGGGCGCAGTCACGATCCGCGTGTTCCAAGGCGAGCGTGAGATGGCGGCGGACAACAAGATGCTCGGCCAGTTCGACCTGGTCGGCATTCCGCCAGCACCACGCGGCGTGCCGCAGATCGAGGTCACGTTCGACATCGACGCCAATGGCATCGTCAACGTGTCGGCCAAGGACAAGGGCACCGGCAAGGAACAGCAGATCCGCATCCAGGCCTCGGGTGGCCTGTCCGACAACGACATCGAGCAGATGGTTCGCGATGCCGAGCAGTTCGCCGATGAGGACAAGAAGCGCCGCGCCGCGGCCGAGGCCAAGAACAACGCCGAAAGCCTGGTGCACACCACCGAGCGGCAGCTCGAGGAGCATGGCGACAAGGTCGACGCGTCGCTCAAGTCCGAGATCGAGGGCAAGGTCGCCGAGACCAAGGCCGCGATCGAGAGCGGCGATGCCGAGCAGATGACCGCCAAGAGCCAGGAACTGGCGCAGGTGGCGATGAAGCTGGGCCAGGCGATCTATGAGAAGGAGCAGGCGGCACAGGCTTCGCCCGACGCGGGGGCTGCGGCGGGATCGGAGGCTGGCGGCGAGGAAGTCGTCGATGCCGAATTCTCGGAAGTGGACGATAGCCAGAAAGCGTAAAGGCTATGCATTTCCCCCGTCATTCCCGCGAACCCGGGAATCCGGCTTGTCTTGAAAGCGAGAACAAGCTGGCCCCCGGCGTTGGCGGGGATGACGGGGGAGAGCGTAGGGGGCGAGTATGACCACCGAAGTCGATTTCTACGAGCTGCTCGAGTGCGACCGCACTGCCGACGCGGCGACGATCAAGAGCGCGTACCGCAAGCTCGCGATCAAATATCATCCCGACAAGAATGCCGGGTGCCAGAATTCGGAAGCCAAGTTCAAGGCGATCAGCGAAGCCTATGACTGCCTGAAAGACCCGCAGAAACGCGCCGCCTATGATCGCTATGGCCATGCCGCGTTCCGACAGGGCGCGGGCAGTGGCGGCGGCCAGGATTTCTCCGGCTTTTCCGACATCTTCGAGAGCGTGTTCGGCGAATTTATGGGCGGCGCGCGCGGAGGCGGACGCCAGCAGCGCCGCGGTGCCGACCTGCGCTACGACATGGAGATCGGGCTCGACGAAGCATTTTCCGGTAAGGCGACGCAGATCACCATCGACGTGTCGGCGCCATGTGATACCTGCGACGGATCGGGCGCGCGTGCGGGAACGGTCGCCAAGCCGTGCGCGACCTGCGCCGGGCATGGCAAGGTACGCGCGCAGCAGGGCTTCTTCGTGGTCGAGCGGACCTGCCCGTCTTGCCACGGCGCGGGCCAGGTCATTGCCGACCCGTGCCCGTCGTGCCGGGGCGAAGGCCGCGTCGACAAGACCAAGACGCTGTCGGTCAACGTGCCGCCGGGCGTCGACGAAGGCACGCGCATCCGCCTGACCGGCGAAGGCGAGGCGGGCGCGCGCGGGGCTCCTCCGGGTGACCTCTATATCTTCCTGCATGTGCGGCGGCATCCGATCTTCGAGCGCGAGGGCACGACGCTTTTCGCGCGCGCGCCGATCAGCTTCACCACCGCGGCGCTGGGCGGGTCGATCGACATTCCCGGGCTCGACGGCGAAGTCCATTCGATCCGCATCGCCCCGGGCACGCAGGGCGGGCGCGAGCTGCGCCAGCGCGGGGGCGGCATGCCCGTCCTGCAGGGACGCGGCCGCGGCGACATGGTGATCCGCATCGAGGTCGAAACGCCGACACGGCTGTCGGCGCGGCAACGCGAGCTGCTTCAGGAGTTTCGCGAGACCGAGACCGGCGACGAGTGCCCCGAGACGAGCGGTTTTTTCGCCAAGATGAAGTCCGCGCTCGGCGGGTGAGCAGAGCGCGTCGGCGTGTGGCGGTGACGTGCGCCGACCGGCCTCGATTCAGCTGCTGACCAACGCCGACAGCACGCGCCCGACATTGGCCGCGGTGTAGGGCTTTTGCAGGATTGCGACCTCGGCAAGTTCCTCCGGCAAGGCCAGTTGCTCGCCATAGCCGGTGGCGAAGACGAACGGGATGCCGCGGGCGAGCAGCAGGCTGGCGATCGGCAGGCTGGTCTCGTTGCCGAGATTGACGTCGAGCAGCGCGACGGCGATGTCCTCGCGGCCGATTTCCTCGATCGCCTGTGCCACGCTGGCGGCGGTGACGACGCGCTCGGCGCCGAGCGCGGTCAGGATATCCTCGGCATCCATGGCGATGATCAGGCTGTCCTCGACCAGTAGCGCGGTGCCCGACAGCGGGCGGTCGGCGGCCTGCTGTGCCGGCTCGATCGTGTCGAGCGTCGGCCGCGCGGCTTCGGGCGTGCCGGCGGCTGCGAAGGCGATGTGACGCGCGGGAATGCACAGATCGACTTCCAGCCCGGTGACGGCGAAGCGGACGTCCGCCTTGCCGCCAAGGTCGTAGGGCACCGAGCGCTGGATGATCGTGGTGCCGAAGCCCTGGCGCCGCGGCGGCTGGACCGCCGGGCCGCCGCGTTCCCACCAGCGCAGCCGCAGGTCGAGTTCGTCGTCGAGGTCCCAGCGCACCGACACCGTGCCGCTGTCGGACAGCGCGCCATATTTGGCGGAGTTGGTCATGAGCTCGTGCAGCACCAGCGCGACGGTCGAGAACGCCTGGGGGTGGAGTAGCACCGCATCGCCCTCCAGCTCCAGCCGTGACGCACGGCCGCCGAGATAGGCCGCAGCCTCGGTCTCGATCAGGCGGCGCAGCGGCGCGGGCGACCAATTGTCCTGGGTGATCTGGTCATGCGCGCGCGCGAGCGCCTCGATCCGCCCCTCAAGCATCCGCATGTAGGTTTCGGTGTCGGCGGCGGGATCGCGCGACTGGCGCACCAGTCCGCGGATCAGCGAAAGGATGTTGCGGACGCGGTGGTTGAGCTCGGCGATCAGCAGTTCCTGGCGCTCGCCGGCGCGCTTGCGCTCGTCGCTGGCGGCGTCGGACAGGCGCAGCACGACTTCGATCAGCGAGGCGCGCAGCATTTCCGCCACGCGCACCTCGGGTTCGGCGAAGGGTTCGGAGCGGCCTCGGACTTCCTCGCGCCAGGCATCGAAGCTCTTGCGCGGGGACAGGCGGCTGCCATTGGGGCCGTAGTGCGCGACCTTGTGTGGATCGCCGCCCCAAGTGACGGTGCGGATGCGCTCCTGCCGGAACAGCAGCACATAGTCGCGCGGGCTGCGCGAGATCGGGATCGCCAGCAGCCCGGCGGCGACGTCGGCATAGCTGTCGGCAGGGGGGTGGACCCCGGCGAGATGGTCGGTCGCATAGACCCGCCCCGACGCCATCGCATTGAGGCGGCGCACCAGATCGGGGAGTGCGCCGATCGGCGGCGCCTCGCCCGAGATCGCGACGCGTCCGTCGAGCCAGATGGCGATGCCGTCGCACGGGACCACCGAGCTCAGCATCTCGCCGAGATAATCGGGATTGTCGAGCAGCGAGGCATTGCCGGCGATCGCCGCGAGCATCCGGTCCGCCGTGGCGCGGGCGGTGATCTCGTACGCGCCCTGCGCCTTGCGCTCGCGGCTTTCGAGCTTGAAGGCGAACATCTGGCCGAACAGCTCGGCGATCGAGCGGCGTTCGAACCCGACGCTGCGCGGCGAATAATGGTGGCAGGCGAACAGCCCCCACAGCTTGCCCTCGACGATGATCGAGATCGACATCGACGCGGCGACGCCCATGTTGCGGAGATATTCGATGTGGATCGGCGAGACCGAGCGCAGGATCGACAGCGACAGGTCGATCGGTGCGCCGGTTTCGTCGCGCTGCGGCACGATCGGCACCGGTTCGTCGTCGATGTCGGCGATGATGCGGAACGGCGTGCGCAGATACAGCTCGCGCGCCTGGCGGGGGATGTCCGACGCGGGATAGCGCAGGTCCATGAAGCTGCCCAGGCCCGAGCGCACCGCTTCGGCCACGACCACGCCCGACCCGTCGGGATCGAAGCGATAGACCATCACCCGATCGAACCCGGTCAGCGCGCGGACCTGTCGCGCCCCTTCGCGATAGAAGCCGGGCAGATCGCCGGCCATGTCGAGGCGGCCGATCATCGCGCGGATCGTGCTTGCGGGGTCGCTCGCCTCGGCATCGTCGCTGCGTTCGCCTTCGATGACGATCAGGTCGCCCGACATGTGCACCGCGAAGTCGAAGCGGCGCTTGGGACGATCGTCGTCGATCGGGACCGCGAAGATGCGCTCGACCGCATCGGGCCCACGCAGCATCGTCAGCCGGTTGCGCAGCGTGTGCACCGCGCCGTCGCTCAGCAGGTCCTGGACCGGACGACCCAGCAATTCATCGGCGGGGATGCCGAAGATCGCCTCGGCATTGGCGCTGGCGCGGCGCACCAGCCAGTCGGGCGACAAGGCGATCAGGAACCCGAACGGCTGGATCGCCCCGAGCGCGTGGATCGGTTCGCGATCGCAGTTGGTCAGATCGACGTCGAAGGAGGAGTCGGGGGCGACTTGGTCTGCGGACACGGATACTCTTTCGACAACCAGCGCCGTCCCGACTGCTCGAACGTGCTGAAGACATGATGCGCAGCCGCGATCGCCGCGTCCTGCGCAGCGGGTTGGTACAGGATCGTATCGAGCTTTGCCAGCAATTTGGCCCAGTTCCCCGGTGCTTGGGGCGCATCGAGAAACGCGGTGGGAAGCCCGGCTGGGACCAGCCGCCGCAAATGCCGCGCGCCGTGGCGCGATCCTTCGAGCACATAGAGCGCGGCGCCCAGCGAAGCGGGGTCGCGGGGCAGCGCGAGCGGCGACGGTTCGGGTTGCGGGAGCGCCAGCGCGGCGAGATCGGCGCGCAGCAGATCGCCGCGGCGGCGCTGCGGCCAGTCTTCGAGTACCGACTGCGCTCCGGCGGCGTCGAGTGCGGCCTCGCTCGCCAGCATGGCATCGGCCTGAGCACCGATGAAGCGAGCATAGCCGTCGGCGGTGCCGAGATCGAAGCCGGTGAACAGCGCGTCGAGCCGCTCATGCGCGTCGCGGGTGGCGTCGCGCAGCAGCCGGTGCGCGTCGTTCATGCCGCGTCCGGCCCGAACACCCGCGCGAAGATCGTATCGACATGCTTGAAATGATAGTCGAGGTCGAACCTGGCTTCGATTTCCGCGGGGGAGAGTGCTGCGGTCACGTCCGGATCGCCCTTGAGCAGGTCGAGCAGCGACAGGTCGCCGTCGCTTTCCCAGACCTGCATGGCATTGCGCTGAACCAGCCGGTACGCGTCCTCACGGCTGACGCCTGCCTGGGTAAGCGCGAGCAGCACGCGCTGCGAATGGACGAGGCCGCCCATCCGATCGAGATTCTTCTGCATCCGCGCGGGATAGACGACGAGCTTGTCGATCACCCCGGTCAGGCGGGCGAGCGCGAAGTCGAGCGTGATCGTGGCGTCGGGGCCGATATAGCGTTCGACCGAGGAATGGCTGATGTCCCGTTCGTGCCACAGCGCGACATTCTCGAGCGCGGGGGTGACATAGCCGCGGACCATGCGGGCGAGGCCGGTCAGATTCTCGGTCAGCACCGGGTTGCGCTTGTGCGGCATCGCCGACGAGCCCTTCTGACCCGGCGAGAAATATTCCTCGGCTTCGAGCACCTCGGTGCGCTGGAGGTGGCGGATCTCGGTGGCCAGCCGCTCGATCGACGACGCGATGACGCCCAAGGTCGCGAAATACATCGCGTGGCGGTCGCGCGGGATGACCTGGGTCGAGACGGGTTCGACGGTGAGGCCCATCTTCTCCGCGACATGCGCTTCGACGGCGGGGTCGATATTGGCGAAGGTGCCGACCGCGCCCGAGATCGCGCAAGTGGCGACGTCGGCACGTGCCGCGACCAGGCGGGCGCGGTTGCGGTCGAACTCGGCATAGGCCTGGGCGAGCTTGAGACCGAAGGTGACGGGTTCGGCGTGGATGCCGTGGCTGCGGCCGATGGTCGGGGTCAGCTTGTGCTCGATCGCGCGGCGCTTAAGCACCGCAAGCAGCGCGTCGAGATCGGCGATCAGGATGTCGGACGCGCGGGCGAGCTGGACGGCGAGGCAGGTGTCGAGCACGTCCGAGCTGGTCATGCCCTGGTGCATGAAGCGCGCTTCGGGGCCGACATGCTGGGCGACGTTGGTGAGGAACGCGATGACGTCGTGCTTCACTTCCGCCTCGATCGCGTCGATGCGATCGACCTCGAACTTGCCCTTCGCCCAGATCGCGGCAGCGGCGTCGCGCGGGACGACGCCGAGATCGGCGAGCGCATCCGTCGCATGCGCCTCGATCTCGAACCAGATGCGGAACTTCGATTCGGGCTCCCACAACGCCGTCATTTCGGGGCGGGAATAGCGCGGGACCAAATTAATTTCCTTTCGGGCGCGGAATCATCTCGTCGCACGCTGCCAACCGAACCGCGACGAGCCGCGCCGTAGCAAGGACGGGTTAACGCTGCAAATCACCAGCGTGCGGAACCTGAACCGCAAGCAACGCATTGACCTGTTGCAATTACGCAACGCTTGTTTTGCGTCCTAGCTGGATAGCGACAAGCATAGCAACAGGAGAATGATATGTTGAAGCATGTTTTGATGGCGGGTGCCATGACGATTACTGTTCCCGCACTGGCACAAGAGGTGCCGGCTCAGGAAACAAGCGCGCCGACCGAACAAACTGTCGCGCCGACGACTTCGACCGAGCCGTCGACGACCATGGGTCAGACGACGCCGACCGAGCCGGTTCCCGCCAGTCCGGCGCAGACGGCGGAGACAATAGCACCGATGGATGAGGGCCAGGAAGCGCCGGTCGCTAGCGCCGAGGCGGCACCGACCGAGGCTCCCGCGGCAACCGGAACCGAGGTCGCCGATGTGGTGAACGCCGAGTTCCCCACCTATGACAAGGACGCCGATGGGGAGCTAAAGTCGGAAGAGTTCGGGCAGTGGATGATCGCCTTGCGCTCGGCGAGCGATCCTGCGACCGACGCGCAGAGCGCAGAGGTTAAGAGCTGGGTCGATCAGGCATTCACCTCGGCCGATGCCGACAAGTCGGACACGGTCGACAAGACCGAGCTGACCGGTTTTCTGTCGCAGGGCGCATCGTAAGCTTGCGCTACCCGCAGGGGTGTGGAGGCGGCCGTCGGGGTTCCCCGGCGGCCGTCTTCGTGCTGGTCGGGCTTGGGGCATGGATGGGCCGGTCAGATCAGACCTTGCGCGCGCAGGCTGACATGGCCCTCCGTACCGATGATGAGATGGTCGTGGAGCGCGATGCCCATGCGCTTGCCGGCTTCGGCGATGGCGCGCGTCAGTTCGATATCGGCGCGGCTCGGGGCGGGATCGCCCGAGGGGTGATTGTGGACGAGGATGATCGCCGCCGAGCCAAGGTCGATCGCGCGCCGAATCACCTCGCGGACGTGCAGCGCGGCCTCGTCGATCGAGCCTTCGCTCATCAGCTCGTCGCGGATCAGCATGTTGCGGGTGTTGAGATGGAGCACGCGGACGCGTTCGACCGGGTGGTGCGCCATGTCCGCACGCAGATAGTCGAGCAGCGCCTGCCAGTTGGCGAGAACCGGACGGGCGGCGACGTCGGATTGCAGCATGCGCAGCGCCGCGGCGTGGACGATCTTGATCGCGGCGACCGATGTTTCTCCCATCCCCTTGACGCGTTGGATAGCCTCGGGTGTGGCAGTCAGCAGGCCGCCAAGACCTCCGAATTCGCGCAATAGCGTTTTGGCGAGGGGCTTGGTGTCGCGGCGCGGAATGGCGAGCGCCAGCAGATACTCGACCAATTCGTGATCGAGCAGCGCGTCGCCGCCCGCTGCCAGCAGCCGCTGGCGCAGCCGTGCGCGATGGCCGGTGCCGTCATGTCGATCGCTTGCCGCTTCCCCGGTCATGGATGCGGGGTACGATGCGCGCCTGCGTCGTGCAATCGTCGACCATGGTGCGGCGCCGATGTCCGCACAACGCTTGACCCGGCGTGTGCGCGGCGCAACGATCGGCGGGTGCAGGAGTTTGAGGCCGCGTGACGGGCGAAGAGGGGACCGATCCAGCCGCGCGATCGGCCAGCCGGGAACGGCGACGCTGGCGGCGGATGATCCGTGTGCCGCGGCGGGGGCGGCCATTTTTCGTCGGCGGATCGATCGTGCTGGTGCTGCTGATCGGCACCTGGGTGCAGCGCCGCCCGATCGCCGAGGGCTTCGTCGACAATGCGCTGGAAAGCCGAGGGATAGAGGCGCGCTACACGATCGATGACGTGGGATTCACGACGCAGCGCCTGACCGACGTTGTGATCGGCGATCCGGCCAATCCCGATCTGGTCGCCGACTGGATCGAGGTGGAGACCAATGTCGGGTTCGGCAGCGCCGAAGTCACCGGGCTGTCGGCGGGCAAGGTGCGGGTGCGAGGGCGCTGGGCAGATGGGCGGCTGAGCCTGGGGCAGCTCGACCGACTGCTTCCGGAACCGAGCGGCAAACCATTTGCGCTGCCCGCGCTCGAGGCCGCGATCGACGATGCGCGGATGCGGTTGGAGACGCCGCTGGGTGTCGCCGGGCTCAAGCTGAGCGGACGCGGGCGCCTCGACGACGGGTTTCGCGGGACTCTGGCGGCGATCGCGCCGCGCCTGGCTGGCGGCGGCTGCGCCGGCGAGCGTGTTGCCGCGGTGCTGGCGATCCGCATCGTCGATGCCGCGCCGCGGGTGCAGGGGCCGATCGAAGCCGGACGCGCCATATGCGACGGGTATGACGTCAGCAATGCGCAGGCGCGGGTGTCGCTCGACCTATCGGCAGCGCTCGACCGCTGGAACGGACGCGCCGGAGTGCGAGCAGCCCGGGTGCGCGCGCCGCTGGGCGGCGGGCGCGCCCTGGGCGGCAGCGTGACCTTTGCCGGCACCGCGGCACGGACGGCGGGAAGGATCGACCTGGCGGCGCGCGACTTTGCGGTGCCGGGCGCTTCGGGTCGGGGGCTCGCGATCGGGGGCAATTATGTGGCGGGGCAGGCGATCGGTTTCGACGGCAGCATCACCGCCGAGCGCGCGACGCTGGCGCGGCAACTGGTGCGATCGGTCGAGAACCTGCGCGGGCAGGGCACCGCCACGCCGGTCGGGCCGCTGAGCGACGCGCTTGCCGAGGCGCTGCTGGCCGCAAGCCGCGACGTGCGCGTCCGGTCCGACGTGGCGCTTCGGGTGGACGGCGGGCAGGGTGCGCTGGCGATAGCCCGGCTCGATGCCGCTGCGGCGAGCGGCGCGCGCGTGACGCTGTCGGGCGGCGATGGTCTGTCGGTTCGCTGGCCGGATGCAGGCGTCCGCATCGACGGGACGCTGGCGATGCGGGGTGGCGGATTGCCGACCGGCACGGTTGCGCTGGCGCAGGCGCGCGCGGGGGCGCCGATCACCGGAACCGCGCGGTTCGAGCCCTATGCGGCAGGCGGCGCGCGGCTGGCGCTGACGCCGGTGGAGTTCAGCGCGGCGCTGGACGGCGCGACGCGGATCGCGACGCGCGCGGTGCTGTCGGGGCCGCTGGGCAACGGCCGGGTCGATGGGCTGACGCTTCCGATCGACGCGCGGTGGAACGGCGCCGGGCGGCTGACCGTCAATCCGGGCTGCGTCCCGGCGGGGTTCGAGCGGCTGGCGGTCTCCGGCCTGCAGCTGGAGCGCGCCGCGATGACATTGTGCCCACAGGGGGCGGCACTGGTGTCGGTGTCGGGCGGGGCAGTGTCGGGCGGCGCGCGGATCGCCACGGCGCGGCTGGCGGGCACGCTGGGCGGAACGCCGCTGACGCTGGGGCTGAGCGATACCGTGTTCCGGCTGCGCGACCAGGGCTTCACGCTCGCCAATGTCGAGGCGCGGCTGGGCGCGCCCGAACGGCTGTCGCGGCTCGACATCGCCGCACTTGACGGGCGGATCGTCGGCGGCACCGTTGCAGGCAGTTTTTCGGGCGGGGCGGGGCAGATCGGCAACGTGCCGCTGCTGATGTCGAATGCCGCCGGCGACTGGTCGCTGGAGGGCGGAAAGCTGGCGCTTGGGGGAAGGCTCGACATCGCCGATGCCGCCGAGGACGCCCGCTTCGAGCCGGTCGCGAGCGAGGATTTCGCGCTGACGCTGATCGGCGGCACGGTCGCGGCGACCGGCACGTTGCTGCACCCCGAAACGCGCACCGAGATCGCCGACGTCGCTATCGCGCACGAGTTGGGCAGCGGCACCGGGCAAGCCGATCTGGACGTCGCAGGCATCACCTTCGGACCCGGGTTCCAGCCCGACCAGCTGACCGACCTGACCTTTGGCGTCATCGCCGATGTGGTGGGGACGGTGCGAGGCAAGGGACAGATCCGCTGGTCGCCCGACGCGGTGACCAGCGATGGCGTGTTCGAGACACCCGGCACCAGCCTGGCGGCGGCGTTCGGGCCGGTCACCGGCATCCAGGGCGAGATCCGCTTTACCGACCTGCTCGGGCTAGTCTCCGCACCCGCGCGCACCGCCACTATCGCCGAGCTCAATCCCGGCGTGCCGATCCGCACCGGCGACGTGACCTATCAGCTGATCGGCGACAATCGCGTGGCGATCGAGGGGGGGCGCTGGCCGTTCGCGGGCGGAGCGCTGACGCTCGAGCCGACCGTCCTCGACTTCAGCGGCGAAGCGGCGCGGCGGATGGTGTTCCGCGTCGAGGGCGTCGATGCGGCGCGCTTCCTCGACGAGTTCGACTTCGACAATCTCAACGTCAGCGGCGTGTTCGACGGGGTGCTGCCGATGGTGTTCGACGCCGATGGCGGGCGCATCGTCGACGGCAGACTGAAGGTGCGGCCGGGCGGCGGCAACATCGCCTATGTTGGCGAGGTGACCAAGGAGGATGTCGGCTTCTGGGGCAATCTGGCGTTCGATGCGCTCAAGTCGCTCGACTATGAGTCTCTCGACCTGGAGCTGTCGGGGCCGCTGTCGGGCGAGATGGTGACGGCGATCCGCTTTGCCGGGGTCAGCCAGGGCGAGGGCACGCGGTCGAACTTCATCATCGACCGCATCGCCAGGCTGCCGCTGGTGTTCAACGTCACCATCCGGGCGCCGTTCCGGCAGCTGCTCGATTCGGTGCAGAGCTATTACGACCCGAAACGGCTGATCGAGCGCAACCTGCCTGCGTTGCTCGAGCAGCAGAACGGCGATGTGCCGCGTGACCCCACCCCAGATCCCGCCCCCATTCAGGGTGGCGAAAGCGAGGATGTGCCATGACCGACCCAGGAACTTTGCGGATGCGGACGATGGCGGCGATGGCGGCGATGGCGGCGGCGATGATGACGGCAGGTGGCTGCGTTAATGTGAGCGCGCCCGACAAGCCGATCGTCATCAACCTCAACATCAACATCACGCAGGAAGTCGTGTATCGTCTGGATGGCGAAGCCAAATCGCTGATCCAGGAAAACCCGGGGATTTTTTGACATGAAGACGCGAACCTTGATCCTTGCCGCGCTGGCCGCCGTTGCCGTGGTCGGCGGAGCGACTGCCGCCAGCGCCTATGTCCAGCGCGACCCGGCGTATGCCAAGGCGCGCGCTGCCGGGCAGGTCGGCGAGCAGACCGACGGCTATCTGGGCGTGGTCGGCGGCGGCGACGACAATCTCCGCAAGCTGGTGCAGAGCATCAATATCCAGCGCAAGGCGGCGTACATTCGCGGTGCGGGCAGCAGCGCGACGGCCGAGCAGTTCGCGTTCGTATCGGGCTGCAACCTGATCGCGCAGACCAAGCCGGGCGAGAAATACCAGGCGCCCGACGGTAGCTGGAAGACGCGCGGAGCAGGCCCGGCGGAGCGCGATCCGCGATGCGTTTAAGTCGCGGAACTGCTTCGACGCGTTGACATGCCGCGGTCATGCGCCAGGCGAACGAATCCGCGCATTTGATCTGCGATGCAGCTTGGCTGGCGTCACGAAAGCGGGTGCAGTGGACCGCGGTTCCGCTTCGACAGCGCGCCGCCGCATTCTCCCACCGGTTGACTCGGACACGCGCGCTTTCTAAACGGCCGGTGCCTTGGCGGGCTCGCCCTTGGCATATGCGCTTGGCCCTGCCGAACCTGGTAGCGGAGAAGTGGCATGGCCGAGAAAGAGCCCGGACTGGACCCCCTCTCAGAGGATGCACGGCTGACGTCGCTCGATGCGCGATTGAAGCAGGCAACCGATGACGAGGCGATCCGATCGGGGGCGGGGCGCGACAAGGGCGATGACGATTATCGCCTGGGCAACCGCGTGCTGGCCGAACTGATCGGGGGAATGGTTGGAGGGGCGCTGATCGGGTGGGTGCTCGATCGGTTGCTGGGAACCTCGCCGTGGCTCCTGCTGACGCTGCTCGCCCTCGGGATCGTGGTCGCGTTCAGGAACATCATACGGATTTCAAACCGGCGCGCGAAGTGACCTTCGGGCGCTTTGGTCGCATCGGGTAGAAGGGACGGACAACGGGCGTGGCGACTTCAACCAAGATCGACCCGATGCACCAGTTCGAGGTGCAGACGATTTGGGAAGGCTTTTCGCTGGGCGGCCAGCAGATCGCATTCACCAACAGCGCGCTTTGGATGTGCGTGACGGTCGTCGTGCTGTGGGCGTTCATGCTGGGCGGGATGAAGCAGCAGGTCGTCCCCGGCCGCTGGCAGATGCTGGTCGAAAGCTTCACCGGCTTCGTCAATTCGATGCTGACGCAGAATATCGGCAAGGAGGGCAAGAAGTACCTTCCTTATGTGTTCTCGCTGTTCATGTTCATCCTGTTCGCCAACCTGCTGGGGCTGTTGCCGCTGGGTCTGGTCGGCATCCACCCGTTCACCTTCACCAGCCATTTCACCGTCACCGGCATCCTGGCCATCCTGAGCTTCTCGATCGTGCTGATCGTCGGCTTCTGGCGGCATGGTCTGCACTTCTTCTCGCTGTTCGTGCCGCACGGAACGCCGTTGTGGCTGATCTGGCTGATCCCGGTGATCGAGTTCGTGTCGTTCATGGTGCGCCCGTTCTCGCTGGGGCTGCGGCTGTTCGTCGCGATGACCGCGGGGCACGTGCTGCTCAAGGTGCTGGCCGGGTTCGTGATCAATTCGGGCAATGCCGGAATGATCTATGGCCTGGGCATCGGCATCCCCAGCTTCGTGCTGATGATCGGCATTTCCGCGCTCGAGGTGCTGGTTGCCGGCATCCAGGCATATGTCTTCGCGCTGCTGACATCGCTGTACATCAACGATGCCGAGCATCTGCACTGAGTTTCGTTTCATCCTTTCAACGCAACATCTTATTTTCGGGAGTTAGATCATGGACGCAGAAGCAGCAAAGCTTATCGGTGCAGGCCTGGCGGCGATCGGCGCGGGCATGGCCGCGATCGGTGTGGGTTCGGTGTTCGGCCAGTTCCTCGAGGGCGCGCTGCGCAATCCGGGCGCGGCCGACGGCCAGCAGGGCCGGTTGTTCATCGGCTTCGCGGCTGCCGAATTGCTCGGCCTGCTCGCATTCGTCGTCGCGATGATCCTGATCTTCGTCGCATAATTTCTGGCGTCCGCGGCGGCACGTTCCGCCGTGGACGCCATGAGTTCAAAGGGCGCCAATGCCTCAGATTTCCCAGCTCGTCGCGACCTTCGCTTCCCAGTTCTTCTGGCTGGCGGTGACGTTCGGCCTCGTCTTCTTCGTCATCGGACGGGGCATGGTCCCCAAGGTCCAGGCGACGGTAGACGCGCGCGACCAATCGGTCGCCGATGATCTGAAGGCTGCCGAAGCCGCACGCGCGCAGGCCGATGCGACCGAGGAGCAATGGCGCGCGCATGAAAATGCCGCGCGCGAGGCGGCGCAGAAACGCATCGCCGAGGCACGCGCCAAAGCGACTGCGGCGACCGAGGGCAAGCTGGCGGCGGCCAACGCCGCCAACGATGCCAAACTGGCCGCGGCGGAAACGCAGATCGCGTCGGCCAGCGCGTCGGCGATGACCGAGATCGAGACGGTCGCGGCCGAGGCGGCACGCGACATCGTCGCACGGCTGTCGGGAGTCGAGGTGCCGGTCGCGGATGCGCAGGCAAAGGTGAAGGCGGTACTCGCGCATGGCTAACGCACCAGCACTCGATCCGGGATCGGCCGAGGTCGCGCAGAATCTCGATCACGCCGCCACCGCCGAGGGCATGCCCAACACCGGCATCGAGGCGATCGAGACCGAACATGGCGGTATCGCGCCCGAAGCGCATGCCGAACCGGCATTGCTGGGCGTGCTCGACGCGACGGTGTGGGTCAGCATCGCGATGGCGGTGTTCATCGCCATCCTGCTGTGGAAGAAAGTCCCGGCGCTGATCGTCGGCGGGCTCGACAAGCAGATCGCGGCGATCCGCGAGCGGCTCGACGAGGCCAAGGCGATCCGTGCCGAAGCCGAAGCGCTACGCGACGAATATGCGCGCAAGATCGCCTCGGTCGAGCAGCAGGCTGCGGCGATGATCGCGCATGCCGACGAGGAAGCCGCCGCGCTGCTCGCCAAGGCCGAGAGCGACGCCGCCGACCTGATCCGCCGCCGCACGCGCATGGCCGAGGACAAGATCGGCGCCGCCGAGCGTCAGGCGGTCGCCGACGTACGCGCGAAGGCGGCAAATGCGGCAGCGACCGCCGCGGCGGCGATCATCGCCGAGCGGCACGGGGCCGATGCCGACCGCACGCTGGTCGATCGCACGATCGCCGGGCTGGGCCGGCTGAACTAGCTGAGGCGCCGACCGCCGGTTGCGAGGGAAGTCTAGGCAACAAGCCCAGCGCTTCATCAAGGTTTCTCGACTTCGCTCGAAACGAGCGGGGTGGGGTTTGCGCTTTTACCATCCCGCCGCCTCTTTGCCGGGTTTCCGGCGGTGTGGATGTCCTGAACGAGCCCTGCCTTTTCGCAAGAGGGAGGCTCGCATGGCCTGGATCATCCTGTTCGTCGCGGTGTTCACCGAAATCTGCTGGGCGCTGAGCCTGAAATGGGCGGCGACGCAGGCGACGTGGCAAGCGTCGGTCGTTCCGATCGTGCTGAGCTTCGTCAACATGGGCCTGCTCGCGCTGGCGATGCGCGGCATTCCGGCGGGGACTGCCTATGCGGTGTGGACCGGCCTGGGCGCGGTCGGCGTTATTCTGGCGAGCACGGTGTTGTTCGGTGACAAGGTGACGCCGGTGCAGGCTGGTTTCATGGCGCTGATCGTCATTGGCGTGGTGGGGACGAAGCTAACGGCGGCGGTGTGAGCAGAGACGGTAGCGCAGTCGCGCTGCGAGTCCTAAATCCCGTTCAATGTCCTCCCCCAATGCTCCCGACCGGTTCAACGAAGACAAGGCGACCTATTCGGTTCGCGGTTCCGACCTGCCCGATCTCGAGACCGGGGTCGCGGCGATCCGCAATGTCGTCAAAACGCTGCCCACGCGGCCCGGGGTGTACCGGATGCACGATGCGCGGGGCGACGTGCTGTATGTCGGCAAGGCGCGGGCGCTCAAGAACCGGGTGACGAACTATACGCAGGTGTCGCGGCTGACGCGGCGGTTGCAGCGGATGGTGGCGCAGACGCGGTCGATGACGATCGTCACGACCAACAACGAGGCCGAGGCGCTGCTGCTCGAGGCGCAGCTGATCAAGCGCTATCGCCCGGCGTACAATGTGCTGCTGCGCGACGACAAGTCGTTCCCGTTCATCCTGCTGCGCGCCGACCATGACTTTCCGCGCATCCAGAAGCATCGCGGCGCGCGGCGGGCGAAGGGCAATTATTATGGGCCGTTCGCGAGCGCAGGGTCGGTGACGCGGACGCTCAACGCGCTGCAGAAGTTGTTCCTGCTGAGGAGCTGCACCGACAGTTTCTTCAACAATCGCGACCGCCCGTGCCTGCTCTACCAGATCCAGCGTTGCTCGGCGCCGTGCGTCGATCGCATCTCGAAGGACGACTATGCCGAGCTGGTCGGCGATGCCAAGGACTTCCTGGCGGGCAGGTCGACCAAGGTGCAGGCCAAATTGGGCGCGGCGATGCAGGATGCCGCCGAGAAGATGGATTTCGAGCTGGCCGCGGTACTGCGCGATCGGCTGAAGGCGCTGACCTTCATCCAGGGCAGCCAGGCGATCAACGCCGAAGGGGTCGGCGACGCCGATATCTTTGCGCTGGCGTGCAAGGAGGGGACGATGGGCATCCAGGCGTTCTTCATCCGCGGCGGGCAGAATTGGGGGCATCGCAGCTTTTTCCCCGCGCATACCAGCGACGTGCCCGAGGACGAGGTGCTCGCGGCGTTCCTCATGCAATTCTATGAGGAAGTGCCGCCGCCCAGGAATGTGTTCCTCGACCGTGCACTGGAGGAAGGCGATCTGCTGGGCGAGGCGCTGGGCGAGCGGGCGGGGTTCAAGGTCGCACTGTCGGTGCCGCAACGCGGCGCGCGCAAGCGGCTGATCGAGCAGGCCAAGCGCAATGCGGTCGAGGCGCTGGAACGGCGGCTGGCGGAATCGACGACGCAGGCCAAGCTGCTGCGCGAGGTGGCCGAGCTGTTCGGGCTGGCCGAGCCGCCCGACCGCATCGAAATCTATGACAACAGCCATATTCAGGGGACCAATGCGCTGGGCGCGATGGTCGTCGCGGGGCCGGAAGGGTTTCGCAAGGGCCAGTATCGCAAGTTCAACATCAAGCGCGCGGAGACCGCGCCGGGCGACGACTTCGGCATGATGCGCGAGGTGTTTTCGCGGCGGTTCGCCCGCGCGCTCGACGAAGACCCCGATCGCGACCGCGGCGACTGGCCCGACCTGGTGCTGGTCGATGGCGGGCGCGGCCAGTTGAACGCGGTGCGCGAGACGCTGGAGGAACTGGGCATCGAGGATGTCTGCGTGGTCGGCATCGCCAAGGGGCCGCACCACGGCCGCGACGGGCGCGAAGTGTTCCACATGCTCGACGGACGCGAGTTCCAGCTGCCGGTCAACGCGCCGGTGCTGTTCTACCTGCAGCGGCTGCGCGACGAGGTGCACCGCTTCGCGATCGGCGCGCACCGGGCGAAGCGCGCCAAGGCGATGGGGGCGAGCCCGCTCGACGACGTGCCCGGCATCGGCCCGGCGCGGAAAAAGGCACTGCTGATGCACTTCGGCACCGCCAAGGCAGTGCGATCGGCGAGCCTGGAGGATCTGCAGAAAGCGCCGGGGGTGTCGAAGACGATGGCGCAGGGGCTGCACGATTTTTTCCACGCGCGGTGATCGACACGCGATTCTGCTTTGCCGGTGGCGGGACTGCGGATAGGCTCGCTGCTTCAGGTCGCGCGGGGGCGTAGCATGTTGAGAAGTTTGGTGGTTTCGCTTGCCGTCGCGGCGAGCGTCGGGACGGCTTGGGCGGACGACACGCCGAAATACGCGGCGGTGCCCGAATGGGTGAAGCCAGCCCCGCCGATCGACCTGGCGAAGCTGCCCGACGACAAGCCGCAGTTCCTTATCTTCGACCAACAGCAACGGATCGAGGACGGGACGGTCTGGCGCTATTTAGATAGCGCGCGCGCGATCGGCACCGCGGAATTGCTGCAACAGGCGGGCACGATCACGCTACCTTGGGCGCCCGAGCATGGCGACCTGACGATCCACCGGGTGGAGATCCTGCGCGGGGCGGAAACGATCGACCTGTTGAAGGATGGTGACGCGTTTCAGGTGATCCAGCGCGAAAAGGGCCTGGAGCAGCGAATGCTGGACGGCGAACTGACCGCGACGATGGCGGTCAAGGGACTGCGGATCGGCGACGTGCTGCGCGTCGCATTCTCGACCAGCACCAAGGACCCGGCACTGGCCGGCAATGTCCAGACATTCGTTCCGCTGCTGACTGCGCCAGCGCGCGCCGCGTTCGGCCGCAGCCGGGTGATGTGGCCCGAAGCGGTTGACCTGAAGCTGCGCGCGCATGTCGATGGGGTGGTGCTGACGCCGACCACGGCGGACGGGTTCCGCGAGGTCGAGGTGTCCATGCCGCTGCCCAAGCCTCTCGACATGCCCGGCGATGCGCCGGTGCGGTTCCGCCCGATGCCGGTGATCGAGGCGACGAGTTTTGCCGACTGGAACGCGGTTTCGAAAGTGATGGCGCCGCTATACGCCACGCAGGGCACGATTGCGCCCGACAGCCCGATCGCCGCGGAAGTCGCGCGGATCGCGCGGGCGACCGGTGATCCGCGCCTGCGCGCAGGAATGGCGTTGCAGACGGTGCAAAGCGAGATCCGCTATCTGTTCCGCGGAATGGACGGTGGCAATTACGTACCGCAATCGCCCGCGACGACATGGACCGCGCGGTATGGCGACTGCAAGGCGAAGACGTTGTTGCTGCTGGCGATGCTGCGCGCGCTCGACATCGAGGCTGAAGCTGCACTGGTGAACACGTCGATCGGCGACGCCCTTCCCCGACGGTTGCCGAGTGCGGGGATGTTCGATCATGTGATCGTTCGCGCAACGATCGGAGGGGAAGATTTTTGGCTCGACGGCACCGGCACCGGCGCACGGCCGGAGGACATCGGCGACACGCTGCCATTTGGTCACGCGCTGCCGCTGCGTACGGCCGGATCGGGGCTGATGCCGGTGGCGCAGCGCGTGCCGGAACGCGCGGTCGGGACGATCGACGTCGCCTATGATCAGAGGGCGGGTATCGATTTTCCGGCGCCCTTTAAACTCACGCTGCGCGTTCGCGGTGATTCCGCGGCGAAGCTTCAGGAGATCGGCCAGCAACTGACTGGTGAGCAGCTTTCGGAAGTCGTCGATGTGATGGCCGGCAAGATCGTCGATACCGGCACGCTGTATGACGAAACCATCCGCTATGATGACCAGAGCGGCTATGCCGCCGTCACCGTATCCGGGCTGGCCTATCCAGATTGGGAAACGATCGGCACCAGCCGGCGCTTCACGATCGACAACGGCGCCGGCAGCTTCGAATTTTCGCCTGATCGTACGCGCACCGCGTGGAAGTCGGTGCCGGTGCTGATCGGCGCGTCCGGGTACCAAATGATGACAACCACGGTGCGATTGCCGGAGGGCGGCAAGGGATTTGGATTTGAAGGCGATCCTGCACGATCGGTAACGCTGCCCGGTATCACCTTTGCCCGCACGGCCAGGATAGAGGACGGCAGCCTGACCGTCGAGGAGGTCCAGACGGGTGCAGGCGGTGAAGTAGCTGCCGCAGCCATCGGCCGTACCCGCGATGCAGTGGCACGCGCAAAGGCGCGGCCCCTGCGCATCGTGGCCGAGGGGAAGCCGCGCTTCGGCCTGGTTGACAGGGCGCGCAAAGCCGGTGCGTTCGTGCCGATCCTGGCGGCGTACGATGCCGACATCGCGCAGACTCCCGACAAAGCGCGACCCTATTTCAACCGCGCGTGGTTCAAGGGTTCGATTTATGACCGTCAGGGCGCGATCGACGATCTCACCCGGGCGATCGCGATCGAGACCGATGGAGATTACTATGTCGCCCGCGCGCGGCACCACATCGCGCTCAAGCAAGAGGATGCCGCATTGGCCGACCTGCACGCAGCGCAGGAGATCGATCCGGGCAGCTATGAGGTCATCTCTGCGCTCGCATTGTTGCATGCGGACCGCGGGGAGGGTGACGCCGCGCTCGACGTGGTCGGCGATCGCGCATCGGCGGACGATGTAGAGGGTCGAAACTTTCTGGCGCTCAAGGCCGATGTGCTGGGACGTGCGGGCGTAGCCGACGATGCGCTGGCCACGATCGACCAGGCGGTGGCATCGAGCCCGCGCGACGCCAATCTGTTGAACCAGCGGTGCTGGCTGAGGGGAACGCTCAACGTCGGCCTGGAAGACGCGCTGAAGGACTGTACCCGGTCGATCGAGCTTGGCGAGTCGCCCGCTTCGGCGCTCGATAGCCGGGCGATGGTCTATTTCCGGATGGATCGGCTCGACGAAGCACTGACCGACCTCAATGCTGCGCTCGATATTGCGCCCGAACAGGCAGCGAGCCTGTACATGCGCGGCGTGATTGCGAGGTCGAAAGGAAATTCGGCGGCCGCCGAGGCCGATCTGGCGGCGGCGCGCATGATGGCACCGCGGATCGACGAGGACTATCGGCGCTGGGGTGTCGTCCCCTAGACAGCGGCATGCACCTGACCGCGCCCGCCATCCTGCTTTCCTCGCGCGCGCATGGCGAGCATGGGGCGATCGTGCGGGCGTTGACGCGGGAGGCCGGGTTGCAGGCGGGCTATGTCCGCGGCGGGCGGTCGCGGCGGGTGCGGCCGGTGCTGCAGCCGGGCAATCTGGTGCAGGGCGAATGGCGCGCGCGGACCGATGCGCAACTGGCCGCGCTGACGGTCGAGCTGCTGCACAGCCGCGCGCCGCTGTTCGCCGAGCCGCTGCCCGCCGCGGCGATCGAGTGGGCCACCGCGCTGACCGCGAGCGTGCTGCCCGAGGGACAGGCGTATCCGAGAGTGTACGACGCGCTGGAGGCGGTGATCGATGCGGTTGAGGCGGCACCGGCGGCGCGCGGCTGGGCAGTGGCGCTGGTGCGGTACGAATTGCTGTTGCTGGCCGAGATGGGGTTCGGGCTGGCGCTGGATGCGTGCGTGGTCAGCGGCTCGCGCGACGACCTGGCATTCGTCAGCCCCAGGAGCGGCGGCGCGGTGAGCCGGAGTGCGGCGGCGGGATATGAGGGGCGGCTGCTGGCGCTGCCACGGTTCCTGATCGAGGGCGGCGCGGCGGACTGGGATGCGCTGGACGCGGGGCTTCGGCTGACCGGGCATTTCCTGGCGCGCGACCTGGCGGTCGGGCGCTCGGCGGAAGTGCTGGCGGCGCGCGAGCGGCTTGTCGAGCGGTTGCAGCGCGCGGGCGGGTGAGGCATGGCCGCGGGGCCAATTGGGGAGCTGCCATGCCGTTGATCGCCATCCTGCCCGGTGACGGGATCGGACCCGAAGTGTGCCGCGAGGCGCAGCGGGTGCTGGAAGCGGTCGCGCCGGGGCTGGCGTTCGAGGAAGCGGCGGTCGGGGGCGCGGGCTATGACGCGGCGGGGCATCCGTTGCCGCCGGCGACGCTGGACCTGGCCAAGCGGTCGGACGCGATCCTGTTCGGGGCAGTGGGCGACGCGCGCTATGACCGCCTCGACCGGGCACTGCGGCCCGAACAGGCGATCCTGGGATTGCGCAAGGAACTGGGGCTGTTCGCCAATCTGCGCCCCGCCAAGCTGTTCGCCGGCCTGGAGGATGCGTCCGCGCTGCGGCCCGAGATCGCACGGACCATCGACCTGGTGATCGTGCGCGAGCTGACCGGCGACGTCTATTTCGGCGCGAAGGGGCGGCGGACGACCGAGGACGGGCGCCGCGAGGGGCATGACGTCATGGCCTATGCCGAGGACGAGGTGGCGCGGATCGCGCGGGTCGCCTTCGCCACGGCGCAGGGTCGCAACGGACGGCTATGCTCGATAGACAAGGCCAATGTGCTCGAGACGTCGCAGCTGTGGCGCGACGTCGTGATCGAGGTCGCAGCAGAGTTTCCCGAGGTCGAACTGAGCCACATGTATGTCGACAACGCGGCGATGCAGTTGGTGCGCGATCCGGGGCAGTTCGACGTGATCGTCACCGGGAATCTGTTCGGCGATATCCTGTCGGACCAGGCGAGCATGTGCGCGGGATCGATAGGAATGCTGCCGTCGGCGGCGATCGGGTCGGGGACTCAAGGGCTGTACGAGCCCATCCACGGATCGGCGCCCGACATTGCCGGGCAGGGCAAGGCCAACCCGCTGGCGGCGATCCTGTCGGGGGCGATGCTGCTGCGCCACTCGCTGGGCGACGAGGCGGGCGCGGCGCGGATCGAGGCGGCGGTGGCGCGGGTGATCGCAGGCGGCGCGCGGACGCCCGATCTGGGCGGGACGATGACGACCGCGACGATGGGCGATGTCGTTCTGAAGGCGCTTGCGTGAGCGACCTGCTCGACCTGGCGATAGTGATCCCGACGTTCAACGAACGCGGCAATGTCGCTGTACTGATTGCCAAACTGGATGCGGCACTGGCGGGGCGCAATTGGGAAGCGATCTTCGTCGACGACGACAGTCCCGACGGGACCGCGGCGGCAGTGCGCGACCTAGCGCGGGTCGATCGGCGCGTGCGCGTGATCCAGCGCATCGGGCGGCGCGGGCTGTCGAGCGCGTGCATCGAGGGCATGTGCGCGACCGCCGCGCCCTATGTGGCGGTGATCGACGGCGACCTGCAGCATGACGAGACGCTGCTGCCGGCGATGCTCGACACGCTGGCAGGGGATCGCGGCCTCGACATCGTCATCGGCTCGCGCTTCGTCGATGGCGGGGGAACCGGCGACTGGCAAAGCGACCGCGTCGCCAAGTCGGCGCTGGCGACGCGGCTGTCGCGCCGGGTGCTGCGCGCCGAGCTGAGCGACCCGATGAGCGGGTTCTTCATGATACGCAGCGACATCCTGCGCGCGCTGGCGCCGTTGCTGTCCGGGATCGGATTCAAGATCCTGCTCGACATCATGACCGCCAGCCCGCAACCGCTCGAATTCAAGGAGTTGGGATACGTATTTCGCACGCGCAGCGAGGGGGAGAGCAAGCTCGACCATGTCGTGGCGATGGAATATCTGATCGCGCTGTACGACCGCATGTTCGGCAAGGTGGTGCCGGTGCGCTTCGCGATGTTCTCGGCGATCGGCGGTCTGGGGGCGGGGCTGCATCTGGGGGTGCTGTCGCTGCTCTATATCGGGCTGGGCACGAGCTTCTTGGCGGGAAGCATCGTCGCGACGATCGTGGCGATGACGTTCAACTTCTTCCTCAACAACGCGCTGACCTATCGCGATCGGCGGCTAGTCGGGGCGAAGGCGCTGTTCGACGGTTGGGTATCGTTCTGCGTGGTGTGCTCGGTGGGCGCGGTCGCCAATGTCGGGGTGGCCGCGTTCCTGCACGACGCGCAGCAGGGCTATTGGGCGCTGTCGGCGATCGCCGGGATCGTCGTGGGCGCGGTGTGGAATTTCGTGCTTTCGTCGCGGTTTACGTGGGGACGCTATAAATGATCCTCAGCGCCAGCCGGGGAACCAGGTCCAGACGGTGAAGGCCTGGTCGCCGGGCAGCGGCGCGGCGGACAGGATCGGGTAGAAATAAGCGAACAGGCCGACCGCAAGCGTGCCGAAGATCAGGTCGGCATGCGGCCAGCGCGCGCGCCAGCGATGCGCGGCCGCAGCCAGCGCAAGCGCGACAAAGATTCCGGACAGGTGATAATAATAATAGAACCCCAGAGACTTGGGAATGATCGCGAAGATCAGCAGCGAAAAGGTCCACAACATCGCGATCAGCAGATGGGCGGGCGAATGGCGCGCCGCCGCCCAGCATGCCGCCACCGCAGCGAGGCCGGCCCACATCACGGCGGGGTTGCCGATCAGCAGCACGCCGCGCACCGCGCCCTGGTCGGGTTCGTAGAAATACCAGATCGGCCGCAGCATCAGCGGCCAGCTCCACCAGTCCGACTGGTAGCTATGCGGCGACAGGACCTGGGTCTGCGCGGCGAGCATGTCGAACTGGAACGGGACGAGTCCGGCAAGCGTGAGCGGGTCGCGCGCGTAGAAGAAGGCGGGGGCGAAGCTGGCGAGATAGGCGGCGATGGCGATCAGGCCAAAGCCGAGGAGGAGATCGGCGGTGCGGACGCCGGGCCAGTGCGGCTGCCCCCGGCCAGTCAGCAGTCCGGCGCCGCCGTGCCAGCGCGTCCAGACGATGCCGAGGCATGCCAGCGCGACATAGGGGATCGCAGCCCATTTCACCGCCACCGCGCAGCCCGCCAGAACCGCGGCGAGGATCAGGCGCCGCCATATGTGGCCGGGCGGAGCCTGTGCCGACCAGATCAGCGCAGCGATGGTGGCGACGACGAAGGCGCCGAGAAAGCCGTCGAGCATGCCGATCCGCGCCTGGACGAATACCGTCTGGTTGACGAGCACGCACAGCGCGCCGAACGCGGCGGTGCGGACATTGCCGAGCAGCAGCATCAGCACCGCGAAGCTGCCGATGACGGTGGCGGTGCCAGCGATCGTCGACATCGCGCGCCAGCCGATCGGACCGTCGCCGAACAGCGCGATGCCCGATGCGATCAGCAGCTTGCCGAGCAGCGGATGTTCGGTGTTCACCGGTCCCGACAGGTCGAGCAGCGCGCGCGCGGCCGGGACGTAGTGAACCTCATCGAAGGTCAGCTTCGACGGGCGGCCGAGATGCAGGGTGAACAAAGCCTGCGCGGCGATCGCGATCAGAAGGGCGGCGAGCCACGGGCGGTCGCGAAGCGAGGCGAACATGCCGGCGGCTTAGCCGATCCTGTGCGCCGCGGGTAGCATGCCCGTCCTTGCGTCCCCGCGCGCATCGCGGCAAAGCGAGCGCCATGAAGCGCATGACCGGCCAGGACCGCTCGATCACCCGTAACTGGCGTCCCGCGACGCAGGCCGTGCGCGGCGGTACCGCGCGCAGCGAATATGGCGAGACGTCCGAAGCGTTGTTCCTGACATCGGGCTATGCGTACGACTGCGCGGGCGATGCCGCCGCGCGCTTTTCCGGCGATCAGGCCGGGATGACCTATTCGCGCCTGCAGAATCCGACGGTCGAGATGCTTGAGCAGCGGATCGCGCTGATGGAAGGTGCCGAGGCGTGCCGCGGGACCGCCAGCGGCATGGCGGCTATGACCGCGGCGTTGCTGTGCCAGCTCGAGCAGGGCGACCATGTCGTCGCCGGACGCGCGCTGTTCGGATCGTGCCGCTGGCTGACCGACACGCTGCTGCCCAAATTCGGGATCGAGACGACGATCGTCGATGCGCGCGACCCGCAGGCGTTCGCCGACGCGACCCGGACCGGCACCAAACTCTATTTCTTCGAGACGCCCGCCAATCCGACGATGGATATCGTCGATCTGAAGGCAGTTTGCGACATTGCGCGCGCCAAGGGTGTCGTCACTGTCGTCGACAATGCCTTTGCCACCCCGGCGTTGCAGCGGCCGATGGAGTTCGGGGCCGACATCGTCGCCTATTCCGCGACCAAGATGATGGACGGGCAGGGCCGCGTGTTGGCAGGCGCGGTATGCGGGACCGAGGATTTCATCCTGAACACGCTGCTGCCGTTCACGCGCAATACCGGGCCGACTTTGTCCGCGTTCAATGCCTGGGTGGTGCTCAAGGGGCTCGAGACGCTCGACCTGCGCATTCGGCGACAGTCGGAGAATGCGCTGCTGGTCGGCCGTTTTCTCGAGGGGCGGGTGCCGCGGATCAATCATCCGGGACTGCCGAGCCATCCGCAGCACGATCTCGCGCTCAGCCAGATGGCGATGACCGGGCCGATCTTCTCGTTCGAGCTCGATGGCGGGCGGAGCCAGGCGCACGGCCTGCTCGACGCGCTGCAGCTGATCGACATCTCGAACAATATCGGCGATTCCCGCTCGCTGATGACGCATCCCGCCTCGACCACGCACTATGGCGTCGCTGAGGACAAGCGCATCGAGATGGGCGTGACCGAAGGGCTGATCCGGCTCAACGTCGGGCTCGAAGACCCGCAGGATGTCATCGACGATCTCGATCAGGCGCTGCGGCAGGTCGGGCTGTGATGAAGGCGCTGTTCGCGCACGAGGCGGAAACGCGCGGGATCACTGTGCGGGTATCGGTGAGCTTTCTGCCCGAACAGTCCGAGCCGGCACGCGGGCGCTGGTTCTGGGCCTATCACATCCGCATCGAGAATGACGGCGCGCAGGCGGTGCAGTTGCTGATGCGGCACTGGGTGATCACCGACGGCCGCGGGCACGTCCATGCCGTCGATGGCGAGGGCGTGGTCGGCGAGCAGCCGATGCTGAGCCCCGGGGAGAGCTTCGACTACGTGTCGGGCTGTCCGCTGTCGACGCCGACCGGGTCGATGGAGGGCAGCTATGCGATGCTGGGCGAGGACGGCGCGGCATTCGACGTGGCGATCCCGAAATTCGCGCTGTTCGCGCCTGCGGTGGCGGGGTGAAGCGCACCCATCTCCCGCTCAACGGCTTGCGCGTGCTCGACGCGGCGGCGCGGCATCTGTCGTTCACGCGCGCCGCGGACGAACTGGCGGTGACGCCGGCGGCGGTGGGGCAGCAGGTGCGCGCGCTCGAGGATACGCTGGGGGTGGTGCTGTTCCGGCGGACCACCAAGGGGCTGGAGCTGACGCCGGAAGGCGAGGCCGGCCTTGCCGCGCTGCGCGACGGGTTCCTGCAGTTCGAGGAAGCGGTGCGGGCGATGCAGGCAGGGCAGACGTCGCGGTCGCTGACCATCGCGGCACCGCGCGACCTGACCCACAAATGGCTGATGCCTCGGCTGGCGGAAATCGCCGCGGCGGATGGCGCGATGCGCTTCGTACTGGTCGCCGCTGACGAGGATGTCGATTTCACTCAGGCCAATCTCGACCTGGCGATCCGCTGGGGCGCGGGGCCGGGAGAGCATGAGGGCGAGGCGCTGGAAAGCGACGGCATGGTCACGGTCGAGCAACCGGGCGGCGGCGCCGACACGCGGATTTCGTGGCCTGGATGCCTGTCCGAGCCCGACGTCTCGCTGGTCCGTGTCGGCGACGCCGGGCTGGCGATCGACGCCGCCGCGGCGGGGCTGGGCCGCGCCACGGTTCCCGAACTGCTGGCACGCGGCGACATCGCCGACGCGAGGGTGGCGGTGGTCGGCGAGCCGAAGCCGTCTGCCAACGGATACTGGCTGGTCGCGCCGCTGCCGCAGTGGCGGCAGAAAAAGGTCAAGGTGCTGGTCGACATGCTGGCCAGCTGAGCCGGGGCAACTTGCCGAAGCAGCGGCGTTATGTTTGAATAATACACCGTATCGAGGAGGCTATGATGAGTCGCGACGTCCGCTTGTTTCCGCACCCGGTCTATGCCGCCAATCGCAAGTCGATCCGGGTGGCAGCGGCGCTGTGGCTGGTGCTGGGCGGGCTCGGCGCGCATCGCTTCTACCTCGGGCGTACGCTGAGCGGCGCGCTGCAGGCGATGTTGTTCGTGCTCGGCTGGGCGACGCTGATCATCGTCATCGGCGGGGTCGCGCTGGCGGCGTGGTTCCTGTGGTGGCTGGCCGACCTGGCGATGCTGCCGGGCATGGTGCGCGCGCATAATGGTGACCTTGCCGCGGCGATCGCCGCGCCCGATCCGGCGCGCGCGTCGTTCGGGCAGCACCGGCTCGCCCGCTGACCGACACGCCGGTTCTCGCCACGCGGCGACTGCGCCTGCGCGCGCTGCGCGGTGACGATGCCGATGCGCTGCACCCGATCCTGTCGGACGCAGCGCTGATGACATGGTGGTCGAGCGCGCCGCAGGCCAGCGTCGAGACGACGCGCGACTATATCACGCCGCGCGCCAGCGACGGGCCGTGGCGCAGCTGGGCGATCACGCTGGATGGCAGCGATACCGCGATCGGCTGGGTGTCTGCAGGGCTGCGGCGTGCGAAGGTGATCGAGCTCGGATATCTTCTCGGCCGGGCGCACTGGGGCGGGGGCATCGCGCGCGAGGCGGCGAGCGGGCTGCTCGACTATCTGTTCGAAGTCGAAGGCATGCGCCGCGTGTTCGCCGACATCGACCCCGACAATCGCGGTTCGGTGGCGCTGATCGAAGCGCTCGGCTTCAAGTTGGAAGGCGTGCTGCGCGAGGAATGGGAAACGCACATCGGCGTTCGCGACAGTGCGATCTATGGCCTGCTCGCGCGCGAATGGGCGCAGCGGCAGCACTAGATCGGCGCATCCGCGGTTGCCCTTGGCCCGCCAGCGGCTAGATAGGGCGCAACAATATTTCAGGAGAGCGACATGCGCACGATCGACCATCTGATCGTCGGCGGTGCGGGCGGCGGCGGTGGACGGACTTCACCGGTGTATGATCCGAATACCGGCAAGATCCAGGCAGAGGTCCGGCTCGGCGACCAGACCACACTCGACGCCGCGGTAGCCGCGGCACAGGCGGCGCAACCAGGCTGGGCGGCCACCAACCCGCAGCGACGCGCGCGGGTGATGTTCGAGTTCAAGCGGCTGGTCGAGGCCAATATGGACGAGCTCGCCGCGCTGCTTTCGTCCGAACATGGCAAGGTCATCGCCGATTCGAAGGGCGACGTTCAGCGCGGGCTGGAGGTGATCGAATTCTGCTGCGGCATCCCGCACGTGCTCAAGGGCGAATATACCCAGGGCGCGGGGCCGGGGATCGACGTCTATTCGATGCGCCAGCCGCTCGGCATTGGCGCGGGCATCACGCCGTTCAACTTTCCGGCGATGATCCCTCTATGGATGTCGGGGGTGGCGATCGCGACCGGCAACGCCTTCATCCTCAAGCCGAGCGAGCGCGACCCGTCGGTGCCGGTGCGGCTGGCCGAGCTGTTCCGTGAGGCCGGGTTGCCCGAGGGTATCCTCCAGGTCGTGCATGGCGACAAGGAGATGGTCGACGCGATCCTCGACCATCCGGCGATTGCGGCGGTGAGCTTCGTGGGAAGCTCGGACATCGCGCATTATGTCTATCGGCGCGGCGTCGCGGCGGGCAAGCGCGTGCAGGCGATGGGCGGGGCCAAGAATCACGGCATCGTCATGCCTGATGCCGATCTCGACCAGGTGGTGCACGACCTGTCGGGCGCGGCGTTCGGATCGGCGGGCGAGCGATGCATGGCGCTGCCGGTGGTGGTGCCGGTCGGCGAGGAGACCGCCGATCGCCTGCGCGAAAAGCTCATCCCGGCGATCGAGAAGCTGCGCGTCGGAGTCTCGACCGACAGCGAGGCGCATTACGGCCCGGTGGTGAACGCCGCGCACAAGCAGCGCATCGAGACCTGGATCCAGACCGGCGTCGACGAAGGCGCCGAACTGGTCGTCGACGGGCGCGGGTTCAGCTTGCAGGGGCATGAGGAAGGTTTCTTCGTCGGCCCGACGCTGTTCGACCGGGTCACGCCGGAGATGTCGGCGTACAAGGAGGAGATTTTCGGGCCGGTGCTGCAGATCGTGCGCGCGCCCGATTTCGAGACTGCGGTGCGGCTGCCGAGCGAGCATCAGTATGGCAATGGCGTCGCGATCTTCACCCGCAACGGCCACGCCGCGCGTGAATTCGCGGCGCGGGTCAATGTCGGAATGGTCGGGATCAACGTGCCGATCCCGGTGCCGGTCGCGTATCACACCTTCGGCGGATGGAAGCGCAGCGCGTTCGGCGACACCAACCAGCACGGCATGGAAGGCGTCAAGTTCTGGACCAAGGTCAAGACGGTGACGCAGCGCTGGCCGGATGGCGGGGTCGGCGACGCCGCCAACGCGTTCGTCATTCCGACGATGGGGTGAGGGCGTTGGCCGTTTCCGTCATTTCCGTCATCCTGACGAAGGTCAGGATCCAGAGTCGCTGGCGTGATCGCTTGCGGCTCTGGATCCCGGATCAAGTCCGGGATGACGGCTGGGGCGCAATGAGCGGCTCGAAGCCGAGGGTCTCGGCAAGGTCGTACCAGCGTGGATTATCCTGCTCGATCAGCGCGAGTTTCCAATCGCGTCGCCAATTCTTGACCTGCTTTTCGCGCAGGATCGCCGATGCCATCGTCTCGTGGACTTCAAACCAGACGAGTCGGTCGCAGCTATGTTTTGCGGTGAAGCCTTTGAAAGCCTTTGTACGATGCTGATGAATGCGCGCCATGAGGTCCGAGGTCACGCCGGTGTAGACCGTGCCGTTACGCTGGCTGGCGACGATATAGACGGTCGGGACCTTTTCCACATCGATAGGCTAATCAGGTTTTTCGGTTTCGTACTCCTGATTTTGGCTTTGGCAACCTTGGTGCCCGGCCCCGCCGCCGCGCAGAAGCGCATCGCGCTCACCTTCGACGACGTGCCGCGCGGGGCGGGGGCGTTCATGAGCGTCGAGGAGCGCGGCGCGCGATTGATCGCGGCGCTCGACGAGGCGGGCGTCGAACAGGCGGCGTTCTTCGTCAATCCGGGGTCGCTGGCCGATCCGGCGGTGGCCGGCGGCGAGACGCGCATCGCCGCCTATGTCCGGGCGGGGCATGTCATCGCCAATCACAGCTTCTCGCACCCCGCGCTTACCGATCTCAGCGCGGCCGAGTATCTCGCCAACATCGATCGCGCCGAGGAGTGGCTGAAGCGGCAGCCGGGACATCGGCCGTGGTTTCGCTTTCCGTTCCTGAACGAAGGCCGCGACGACAAGGCCAAGCGCGACGCGGTGCGGGCCGGGCTGGCGCAGCGCGGGCTCGCCAACGGCTATGTCACTGCCGACGCGTCGGACTGGCATATCGAGGCGCTGACGCTGGCGGCAAAGGCGGCGGGCAAGCCCATCGACATGGACGGCTTGCGCGACCTGTATGTCGAGAGCCATGTCGAGGCGGCCGAGTTCAACGAGGCGCTGGCGATCGAGACCGTCGGGCATCCGATCGCGCAGGTCATGCTGCTGCACGAGACGGATATTGCGGCACTGTACGTCGCCGATCTGGTCGCGGCGCTGAAGGCCAACGGCTGGACGATCATCACCGCCGACGCCGCCTATGCCGATCCGATCGCGGCGCGCGCGGCGGACGTCGATGTGCCGTCGGCGCAGGGAACGCTGACCGAGGCGATCGCCTGGGAGAAAGGATTGCCCGCGCCGCGTTGGTACGAGCGCAACGACACGCGCGTGCTCGACGCCCTGTTCGCGCAGCGCGTGCTGAAGGAGGAAGCTCCGTGATCCGCAGCCTTGCCATTCCAGCCTGCCTCGCGCTTGCGGCGTGCGGCGGAACTGCCCCCGAGGAGCCGCCAGTGCCCGAACCCACCGCCCAGCCGGACAGCGCGCAGCCGCAGAGCACGACGCAGCAGGGCACGTCGCCGATCATCGAGAACCAGGCGGCGCTCGATTTCGTGCCGCCAATGGCGAACGACGCTGCGCCCGCGCCCGCGCCTAGCGCCGAGCCCGATCGCGTCAATGCGGACGGCAGCCTGGCGGCGATCCCGGCGGCTTGGCGCGGACGCTGGGCCGGGCAGGGCGGGTCGTGCGCGGATTCTTCGGACCGCCGCCTCGATATCGAGGCCGACCGGCTGACCTTCTACGAATCGGTCGCGGTGCCGCAACGGATCGAGCGCGTGTCCGAGCGCGAGTTGCAGCTCGACCTGAGCTTCACCGGCGAAGGTCAGACATGGCAGCGGCGCACGATGCTGGTGATCGGCGACGACGGCCGCACGATGCGGCGCAGCGAGAAGGACACCCCGCTCATCACCTACACCAAATGTCCCGACGGAAGTGGCGCATGACCAATCAGTTCGACCTCACGGACGACCAGCGCGAGATCCAGGAGCTCGCGCGGCGTTTCACCGCTGACCGCATCACTCCGTTCGCGGCGGAATGGGACGAGAAGCACCTGTTTCCGCGCGACACGATCAAGGCGGCGGCGGAGCTTGGCTTTGCGGCGATCTACGTCTCCGAGGAGTCGGGCGGGATCGGTCTGGGGCGGCTCGAATCCGCGCTGATCATGGAAGCCATGGCCTATGGTTGCCCATCGACCAGCGCGTTCATTTCGATCCACAACATGGCGGCGTGGATGCTCGACCGGTTCGGGAGCCAAACGGTCAAGGAGAAGTATCTGCCGCGGCTCGTGGCGATGGACTGGATCGCGTCCTATTGCCTCACAGAACCGTCGTCGGGGTCCGACGCCGCCGCGCTCAAGACGCGCGCGGTGCGCGACGGCGACCATTATGTCGTGACTGGCAGCAAGCAGTTCATTTCCGGCGGCGGCGAGAACGAGCTGTATCTGGTGATGGTGCGCACCGGCGAGGACGGTCCGAAGGGCATTTCGTGCCTGGCGATCGAGAAGGACATGCCGGGCGTCAGTTTCGGTGCGAACGAGAAGAAGCTCGGCTGGCATTCGCAGCCGACGCGCCAGGTTATCCTCGAGGAGGTCCGCGTTCCGATCGAGAATCTGGTCGGCGGCGAGGGCGAGGGCTTTCGCATCGCGATGATGGGTCTCGACGGCGGGCGGCTCAACATCGGCGCGTGCTCGCTGGGCGGGGCGCAGCGCTGCCTCGACGAAAGCATCGCCTATACCAAGGATCGCCAGCAATTCGGCCAGCCGATCGCCGAGTTCCAGAATACGCAGTTCATGCTGGCCGACATGGCGACCGATCTGGAGGCGGCGCGCGCGCTGCTCTACGTCGCTGCGGCCAAGGTGACGGCGAACGCGCCCGACAAGACGCGGTTCGCGGCGATGGCCAAGCGGCTGGCGACCGATTCGGGATCGAAGATCGTCAACGACGCGCTGCAACTGCACGGCGGCTACGGCTATCTGCAGGACTATCCGATCGAACGCTTCTGGCGCGACCTGCGGGTGCATTCGATCCTGGAAGGAACCAACCAGGTGATGCGGATGATCGTCGGACGCGATCTGGTGCGGCAGGGATGACCGACGTCCTGATCGATACCGACGGCAAGGTCGGCCGCATTCGGCTCAACCGGCCCAAGGCGATCCATGCGCTGACGACGGCGATGTGCGAGGCGGTGGTCGACGCGCTCGAGGCGTGGCGGGACGATCTGGCGATCGAGGCGGTGCTGATCGACCATGCCGAGGGCCGCGGGTTCTGCGCGGGCGGCGACATCCGCATGATCGCCGAGAGCGGGGCCGGCGACGGAGCGGCGGCGCGCGCTTTCTTTCGCGCCGAGTACCGGATGAATCACCGGCTGTTCACCTATGCCAAGCCGATCGCCGCATTCATGGACGGGATCACGATGGGCGGCGGGGTCGGCATTTCGCAACCCGCCCGCTTCCGCGTCGCGACCGAGAACACCAAATTAGCGATGCCCGAAACCGGGATCGGGCTGTTCCCCGATGTCGGTGGCGGCTGGTATCTGTCGCGGCTGCCGGGTCGGATCGGGCAGTATCTGGCGCTGACCGGTGCAAGGCTCGATGGGGCGGAGTGTCTCGCGCTAGGCCTGGCGACGCATTATTGTCGTGCCGAAGCGCTCGATGACGCGAAGGCGCGGATCGCGGGCGATCCTCAGGCGATCGAAGAAATATTGGCGGAAGCGTCTTCCCCCGCGCCGGACGCCCGCATCCTGACGCACCGCGACGCGATCGACCGGCTGTTCGCCAGCGATCGGCTGGAGGATATCTATGCTGCGCTGCGCGAGGATGGCGGGGAGTGGGCGACGCAAACGCTGGCCACGCTGGATACCAAGTCGCCGCAGACGATGAAGGTGTCGCTCAAGCTGCTGCTCGACGGCAGGACGATGCCGACTTTCGAAGACGAGATGCGGCAGGAATTCGCGGTGGCGAGCCATGTCGTCCAGCGGCACGACTTCATCGAAGGCGTGCGCGCGGTGATCGTCGACAAGGACAATGCGCCGCGCTGGCAGCCCGAGACGCCGGAGGACGTGACCGGACATCTGATCGACCAGATATTTGCGCCGCTTCCGGCCGATCAGGAATGGAATCCCTGATTTGGAGCTAAGATACATCGGTACTCCTGCGCAGGCAGGAGCCTTGGCCACGAATGGCGCGCACGCCACGCAACGCTCCTGCCTGCGCCGGAGCACGGCTTGCCGTGACGGCGCGGCCATTTGAGACTGGAGACTGACATGTCCGCTTACGAAACCATCCACGTCGAACAGCGCGAGCGGGTTACGCTCATCACGCTCGACCGGCCCAAGGCGCTCAATGCGCTCAATGCGCAGGTGCTGGCCGAACTGCTGGATGCGCTGGCGGCATTCGACGCCGATGAGGGGCAGGGCTGTGCCGTCATCACCGGCAGCGAAAAGGCGTTCGCGGCCGGGGCCGACATCAAGGAGATGTCGGCGATGGGGTTCGCCGAGATGTACGGCAGCAATCATTTCTCGGGCTGGGAACAGTTCGCGCGCACGCGCAAGCCGGTGATCGCGGCGGTCGCCGGCTATGCGCTGGGCGGCGGATGCGAACTGGCGATGATGTGCGACTTCATCCTCGCCGCCGATACCGCGCAATTCGGGCAGCCCGAGATCAAGCTGGCGGTGTCGCCGGGCATGGGTGGGTCGCAGCGGCTGGCGCACGCAGTCGGCAAGGCCAAGGCGATGGAGATGGTGCTGACCGGGCGGATGATGGGCGCCGAGGAAGCCGAGCGCGCCGGGCTGGTGTCGCGCATCGTGCCCGCTGCCGATCTGGTCGAGGAAGCGGTGAAGACGGCGGCGACCATCGCCGGAATGGCGCCGCTGGCGGTGCTCGCGAACAAGGAAATGGTGAACGCCGCGTTCGAGATGCCGCTGGCGCAGGGGGTGCAGTTCGAGCGGCGGCTGTTCAACGGGCTGTTCGGCAGCGACGACCAGACAGAAGGCATGGCGGCATTCGTCGAGAAACGCCCCGGCCAGTGGAAGGGCAAATGACATGGCACGCGTAGGGTTTATCGGGCTGGGCAATATGGGCGGCGGGATGGCCGCGAACCTGGCGAAAAATGGCCATGACGTGCGCGCGTTCGACCTGTCGGAAGACGCGCTGGCGCGGGCCAAGAAGGCGGGGTGCCTGCCGGTCGCCAGCGCGGCCGAAGCTGCCGAGGGCGCCGAGGCGGTGGTGACGATGCTGCCCGCGGGGACGCATGTCGAGCAGGTCTATCAGGATGCGGTGTTCGGCATCGCCGATACCGCGGCGGTGCTGATCGACTGCTCGACGATCGACGTGGAGACAGCCAAGCGCGTGGCCGAAGCAGCATCCGCCAAGGGGTTGACCGCGGTCGACGCGCCGGTGTCGGGCGGGATCGCGGCGGCAGCGGCCGGGACGCTGACCTTCATGGTCGGCGGCAGCCAGGCCGGGTTCGAGCGCGCCGAGCCGTTCCTGTCGAACATGGGCAAGGCAGTGATCCACGCGGGCGCGAGCGGTGCGGGGCAAGCGGCGAAGGTATGCAACAACATGCTGCTGGGCGCGACGATGATCGCGACCTGCGAAGCGTTCCTGCTGGCGGACAAACTGGGTCTCGATCCGCAGAAATTCTTCGATATCGCCAGCGTGTCTTCCGGACAGAGCTGGTCGATGACGAGCTATGCGCCGCTGCCGGGGGTCGGGCCGGAGACGCCCGCCGACCACGACTATCAAGGCGGGTTCGCGGCGGCGCTGATGCTCAAGGATCTGCGGCTGGCGATGGAGGCGGCAACGCAGGTCGGGGCCGATACGCCGATGGGTGCGCGCGCCGCCGAACTCTACCAGCGCTTTGCCGAGGCGGGGAATGCGGGGATCGATTTCTCCGGCATCATCCGGATGCTGGGGGACGGCCAGAACCCGACCCCCGGGTGATGGATTCGATCAGCGGCAGCTGCTCTGCGGGCCGGCGATCAGGTCGCGGCAGGTGCCGTCGATCTCGTTGGACGGCACGGTGATACCGGCCCAGCCGGCCAGGCTGGGCAGGATGTCGGCGACCTGGACCGGCACCGGCTGCTCGAACCCGACCAGCCCCTCGCGCCAGAACAGGATCGGTACGCGGCGGTCATAGTCCCAGAAGCTTCCGTGCGTCGCCACCGATCCGCGCGAGCCGTGGGGGATCGGCGTGACGTGGGGCTTGAGCGCCAGCATCAGGTCGCCGGAACGGTCCGGGACATAGGTGGCGCGCGCGCGCTCGGCGACGGTCCACAATTCGGGCGACGCAGTGGGGCGCGGCGTCGCCTCGATCTCGGCGCGGGTCAGGATCGCCGCGACCTGCGGCTGGGCGCGATAATGAGCGACGGTCGCCGCGGTGATCTCCGCGCGCTGATCGCTCGTCAGCTTCGGATCGATCCAGATGTCGCCGCCGGTGCCGCCGAACAGCGGATTTTCGGCGAGCCCGAGCTTTCCGGCGACGATCTTTCCGACCGCGGACGGCGCCAATGCCGGATCGACGCGCTGGGCATCGGCGATGCCGAGCTGGCGGTTGCGCTCGGGCAGGTCGTGGCCGCCATGGTCGGCGGTGAGGACGACGGCATAGTCGATCCCGGTGGCGTCGAGCACGTCGAAGAAATTGCCGAGATCGCGGTCGAGCGATGTCAGTTGAAGGCACATCTCGGCGCCGTTGGTGCCATAGCTGTGGCCGACATGGTCGGTCGCCGACAGGCTGACCGCGAGCAGGTCGGTGGTGCTGCGCTGGCCGAGCTGCAGGTCCTGGACGAAGGCAGCCGCCAGCGCGAGGGTCGCGGCATCCTTTTCGGGAGAATTGGCGAAGGCCGACGCGTTGCCCGCCGCTCGCGCGAATCGGCCCGTGCCGACGGTCCTGCCGCCGCCGACAGGGATCGCACGGTCGAGCGGCTGGCAATAGGCGGGCAAGGCGAGCGCGGGCTGCGCGGTCGCGATCCGCTTGGTCACCGCGGCATTGGTCCGGGTGACGGTGTTGGGCACCGGTGCACCGACATAGCCGACAAAGCCCTTGCCGCCCCACCACCAGGTCTGGTCTGCGCCTTTGCCACCCATCGCGACGGCGCCGCGATCCTTGCCCGAAACCGCCACGACGCGCGTGGCGGGCGCGACCGCCTTCATCCGGTCGCCCAAAGTCGGCATGCGCAGATGCTTCGGCGAGACGGTGTAATGATCGGAGTTGCTGCCGGGAACGCTCTCGTCCTCCAGGCAATAGACCGTCTTGTCCTCGCGTGCTGTGTCGAGGTCGATCCAGTCGTTGGCGATGATGCCGGTGCGCGACGGCCAGCTGCCGGTCAGGATGGTGGCATGACCCGGACAGGTCTCGGTCGCCGAATGCGGCTGGTAGCCCGAGGGAAACACCACGCCCCGAGCCAGCCGTGCCAACCCGCCGGTAACATGGCTGCGATATTGATCGAACAGGTCGGCGGAGAATTGATCGACCGCGATCGCGACGATCAGCCGGGGTCGTTCGGGAACGGGCGCTTCCTGCGCGGCGACAGGCGAGGCGACCGCAGCGCACAGCGAGGCGGAGAGAATCAAGGTGAGGCGGGACATGGGTGCTCCGGGAGTGGCAAAGGAGTGCGGGGTCGCTATGGTCGAACGACGGCATCGGGTGCGAATGACGGGCGAGTGATGGGTGGTATGCGTTTCAGCTTCGTGACATTTTTGTGCGCGTTCGTCACGCTGGTGCTGGCGAGCCCGGCGGCGGCGCAGGTGCCCGGGAACACGCGCCACATCGCCATCGAACTGATCGCCGAGACCGATACCCCCGCCGCCGGCAGCGAGGTGGCGCTGGCCTTCGCATCGGTACCCGAACCCGGCTGGCACGGATATTGGAAGAATCCGGGCGATGCCGGGATCGAGACGACGCTCGACTGGACGCTGCCGCAAGGCGTCACGGCGGGGCCGCTCGACTATCCGGTGCCGCAACGGCTGCTGATCGCCGGGCTGATGAACTACGTCTATGAAGGGCCGTTCGCACAATTCGCGACGCTGAAGATCCCGGCGGGGCTGGCGCCGGGAACGCGGCTGCCGGTGCGGGTCAAGAGCGACTATCTGGTGTGCACCGACGAGATCTGCGTGCCGGAAAGCGCGCAGCTGGAGACGGTGCTGACGATCGGCGACGGCGCGATCGCGCCCGCACGGCGTGCGCGTTTCGACCGGTGGCGCGCGGCGCTGCCCAAGCCGCTGGGAAGCGAGGCCACCTATCAGGTCGCCGAGGGCGGGTTTCGTCTTGCAGTGCCGTTCCCCGCCGAAGCGGCGGCGATCGATGCGTATTTCTTTCCCGCCAGCGCCGGAACCGTCAATTTCGCGGCGCCGCAGGCCGTCACGCGAAGCGGCGACCTGTTGTTGATCGAGACTGCCGCGTCGGGGGCGGGCGGACCGCCGATCGATGGCGTGCTGTCGGTCGGTGGCGGCCGAGGGCTGTCGTTGCGCGCGGTGCCCGGCATCGTCGCCGCCGGGCCGGAGCATGCGGCAGAGATCGACTGGGCGTCTGCGCTGCTGGCGCTGGGCGGGGCGCTGCTGGGAGGGCTGATCCTCAACATCATGCCGTGCGTGTTCCCGATTCTGAGCCTGAAGGCGCTGAGCCTGGCGCGCGGCGGTATCGATGAGGATACCGCGCGCGGCGAAGCGCGAGCCTATACCGCAGGCGTGATCCTGACCTGCGTGGCACTCGGTGCGGTGCTGCTGGCGCTGCGCGCGGCCGGGGCGAGCGCCGGATGGGCCTTCCAGCTCCAGGATCCGCGCGCGATCCTGATCCTGTTGCTGCTGACGACTGCGATCGCCTTCAACCTGGCGGGACTGTTCGAGCTGTCGGCGCCGGGCGCGATCAACCGGGCGGCGGCGAGCGGCAGCAGAGGCGGCACCGGCGGGGCGTTCGCGACCGGCGCGCTCGCGGCATTCATCGCGACGCCGTGCACCGGGCCGTTCATGGGCGTGGCGCTGGGCGCGGCGCTGGTCCTGCCGTGGCCGCTCGCGCTCGGCATCTTCGCCGGGCTGGGGCTGGGGCTCGCATTGCCGTTCCTGCTGCTGGGATATGTTCCGGCGCTACGGCGGCGATTGCCGCGGCCGGGTGCGTGGATGGACCGGTTCCGCAAGGCGCTGTCAGTGCCGATGTTCCTGACCGCGCTGGCGCTCGCCTGGGTGCTCGGGCGGCAGGCGGGAGTCGACGGCATGACGCTGGGGCTCGGCGCTGCGCTGATCGTAGCGGTCGGGCTGTGGTGGATGGGCAGGCGCCAGGCGCGCGGGGCGCAGCGCGCGTGGGTACCGAGCGCCGCCGCGGCGCTGCTCGCGCTGGGTGCGGTAATGCTGGTCGAACGCGAGCCGGCGGCGGCGGCACCGATGCTGGCGGCCAATGCGCAGCCCTTCACCCAGGCCAAGCTGGACCAGCTGCGCGGCGAAGGGCGTCCGATCTTCGCCTATTTCACCGCCGATTGGTGCATCACCTGCAAGGTCAACGAGAAGAGCGCGATCGAGACCGCCGACGTTGCCAAGGCGTTCGCCGATGGCGAGGTGCAGGTGCTGGTCGGCGACTGGACTGACGGCGATCCGGCGCTGGGACGTTTCATCGAGCAGCATAACCGCGCGGGGGTGCCGCTGTATCTGTGGTATGAGCCGGGCGAGCCGGGGCCGCGTATCCTGCCGCAACTGCTGACCAAGGCGATGCTGACCGACTTGCCGGGAAGATGACGACGAGGACGTGACCGCAAGCGAGGAGATTGCGTGATGACCAAGCTGATCTGGATCGGTGCCGCCGCACTGGCACTGGCAGTGCCGGGCACCGCGCAGCAGACGACTGGGCAGAAGGCCGGCAATTTCAAGCTGACCGATGTCGATGGCCGCACCGTCGCGCTGTCGGATTTCGCCGGCAAGACCGTGGTGCTCGAATGGCACAATCCCGGCTGTCCGTTCGTGCAGAAACATTATGGCGGCGGCAATATGCAGAAGACGCAAGCGGCGGCGCGGGCGCAGGGCGCGGTGTGGCTGACGATCAATTCGGGTGCGCCGGGCAAGCAGGGGCATATGTCGGGCGCTGAGGCCAAGGCGCTGATGGCCGAGCAGAAGGCGGAGCCGACCCGCTATCTGCTCGATCCCCGGGGCGTGGTCGGCAAGGGCTATGCCGCCAAGACGACGCCGCATCTGTACGTGATCGATGGCCGCGGCACGCTGGTCTATCAAGGCGGGATCGACGACAAGCCGACCGCGGACCAGGCCGATATCGCCGGCGCGCGCAACCATGTGCTGGCGGCCCTGGGCGAGATGCGCGCGGGCAAGCCAATATCGGTAGCGGAGACGCGGCCCTATGGGTGCTCAGTCAAATATGCCGGATAGCCTGACCATTTAGCCTTGTGCGGCGCAGCAATATTGATCAGCATGGACCCCAAGCCACCTGTGTGGGTTGGGAGATCGGATGGGAACACTCGGCGCGTTCGATGAGCTTTGGGGGCACGGGGAACCGGGCAACCCGCGCGATGCGCTGGCGGCGCTGGCGACGTGGGTCGCCGACACGCCGGCCGACGAACTGCATCGCCGTCGCCAGTCCGCCGAAACCGCGTTTCGCCAGTTGGGCATTACCTTCGCCGTTTACGGCGATGCCGAGGCGGCGGAGCGGATCATCCCGTTCGATATCGTGCCGCGCATCTTCCTTGCCGACGAATGGGCGCGGCTCTCGCAAGGGTTGATCCAGCGCGTCGAGGCGATCAACGCGTTCCTCGACGATATTTATGGCGATCGCCGCATCGTCGAGGAGGGCGTGCTGCCGCCCGACCTGATCTTCGGCAATCCGCAATTCCGCCCCGAGGTCGCGGGGATCAAGCCGTCGCACGATATCTGGGCGCACATTTGCGGCATCGATCTGGTGCGGACGGGGCCGGACGATTTCTTCGTGCTGGAGGACAATGCCCGGACCCCGTCGGGGGTATCGTACATGCTGGAAAATCGCGAGGCGATGATCCGGCTGTGCCCCGAACTGTTCCGCGCCTTTCGGGTGGCGGCGGTGGACAGCTATCCCGACCGGCTGCTGGAGACGATGCGATCGGTGGTGCCGCATCGGTGCGGTTCGGACCCGGTCTGCGTCGTGCTGACCCCCGGGCATTTCAATTCCGCATATTACGAGCACAGCTTCCTGGCCGACAGCATGGGAGTCGAACTGGTCGAGCCGGCCGACTTGGTCGTCGACGACGACGTGGTGTGGATGCAGACCATCGCCGGGCGCGTGAAGGTCGATGTGATCTATCGCCGGATCGACGACGATTTCCTCGACCCGCTGGTGTTCCGTCCCGATTCGCTGCTGGGGGTGCCGGGGCTGATCGCGGCGTACCGTGCCGGCAACGTCACGGTGATGAACGCGCCGGGCAACGGCATCGCCGACGACAAGGCGATCTACAGCTACATGCCCGAGATCGTGCGCTTCTATTCGGGCGGCGAGGCCAAGCTGCCCAATGTCGAGACATGGCGCTGCCGCGAGCCGCAGGCGCTGAAATATGTGCTCGAGCATCTGGACGAGGTCGTGGTCAAGCTGGTCGACGGGTCGGGCGGATATGGCATGTTGGTCGGTCCGACCGCGAGCAAGGCCGAGATCGAGACGTTCCGGGCGGCGCTGATCGCGCATCCCGAGCGCTATATCGCGCAGCCGACGCTGGCGCTGTCGACCGTTCCGACGATGGTGGAGGCCGGGCTCGCACCGCGGCATGTCGATTTCCGGCCGTTCCTGCTGACCGGATCGAACGGCGTGCAGGTGGTGCCGGGAGGATTGACGCGCGTGGCGCTGCGCGAAGGGTCGCTGGTGGTCAATTCCAGCCAGGGCGGCGGGACGAAGGACAGTTTCGTGCTGTTGCCCGACGATGCCGCAAGGCAGGTGCAGATGCTGGGAGCGATGGTGCAGCAACAGGAATTGCCGTCATGAGGGGGGCACGCCCGGCATGTTGATGCTCTCACGCGCGGCGTCGTCGCTCTACTGGCTCGGCCGGTATGTCGAGCGCGCGGATTTCGTCGCGCGACTGGTCGAGGCGACGGTGCGGCTCGACGCCTTGTCGGCGCGGCCGGCGGGGGAGGCGGCCTGGGACAGCGCGCTGGCCGTGACCTATGCCAGCGACGCGTTCAAGGCGACCGGCATGCCGATCAACCAGGCCAATGTCGCGCGCTTCCTGACGATCGATCGCGATCAGAAGGCGTCGATCGTGCGCTGTCTGGAATCCGCGCGCAACAACGCGCGCGCGGTGCGCACTGCGCTGACGCGCGAGGCGTGGACCGCGATCAACCGCGCCTGGCTGGTGTTCCACAACCGCGCCGGGCCGGGCGGGACGATGGCGACGCTGGGTCTGGTCGAGGCGATCAAGGCCGAGACGCGCGGGTTCGAAGGCGCGGTGTTCCGGATGATGCGCAACGAGGCGACGTGGTTCATCCGGCTGGGCGCGGCGGTCGAGCGCGCCGACAACACCGCGCGGCTGGTCGATGTCAAATATCACCTGCTGCTGCCCGAAGGCGAGCCGGTTGGCGGGGTGGTCGATCGCGACCAGTGGACGACGATCCTGCAGACGGTGTCGGCGGTTACGGCATATCGCTGGCTCTACAGCGAGGGGCTGAAGCCCGGGCTGGTCATCGACCTGCTGCTGGCGCGGCCCGAACTGCCGCGTTCGCTGGCGGCGTGCGTCGAGGAGACGGTCGAGATGCTGGGATTGCTCGGCAAACGGACGGGACTGCAGGGCGAGGCCGATCGCATGGCGCGGGCGCGATCGGCGCGGTTGCAGCGGACGCGATCGCATGAAGTGATCGTCAGCGGGCTGCACCAGTATCTTCAGGCGTTCATTCGCGAGAATGCGCTGCTCGACGCGGCGATCAAACGCCAGTTCAGGTTCTTGTGATGCGGCTGAAAATCCATCATCGCACCCGTTACAGCTTCACCAAGGCGCAGTTGCGCCTGGTGCAGATGCTGCGCCTCACCCCCGAGGACACCGACGGGCAGACGGTGATCGACTGGCGCATCGATGTCGACCGCGACGCCCGGCTGCGGCAGGGGCGCGATGGCTTCGGCAACCGGGTGACGATGCTGTATGCCGACGGGCCGATCGATGCCATCGAGATCGAGGTGTCGGGCGAAGTGCTGACCGGGCAAGGCGACGACGGCATCGTCAGCGGCGCGACCGAGCCGTTTCCTCCGGAGCTGTATCTGCGCACGACCGACCGGACGCTGGCCGACGACCATCTCGTCGCGTTCCTGGCGCCGCTGATGCAGAGCAGCGACCCGCTCGAACGCCTGCACGGCGCCAATCGCGGGCTGTTCCGGCACATCACGCTCGACGGCGATGGTCCCGATGACGGGCGCAGCGCGCGCGAAGCGTTCGACGCCGCCACCCACGCTCCGCGCGATGCCGCGCACATCCTGATCGCCGGGCTGCGCGCGATGGGCGTACCCGCACGCTATGTCTGGGGATATCGCTCGGTCGAGGGAGACGCGCTGGCGGTGCCGCACGCCTGGACCGAGGCGCATGTCGCAGGGCGCGGCTGGATGGCGTTTGATCCCAGCTGCGGCGAATGCGCGGGCAGCGACCATGCGCGCGTCGCCATCGGCCTCGACAGCCTGACCGCGGCCCCCGTGGCAGGTTCGCGGCTGGGGCCGGGGCGCGAGCGGCTGGCGGTCGATACGGGGGCGGAGGAGTAAGGGCCTTCGCCCAAGCGGCGCGCAGCGTTGTGCGGAATCGCTATACCAGTTCCGCGAGCACCGGCGGATGGATGCGCTGCGGAGCGGGGACATCGGGATCGAGCGGCGCCCAGCCATTGGGGCCGAGCGCCTCGAGCGGCTTGTAGCGGACCTTGTACGCCATCCGCGCCGACCCGCGCACCCAATATCCGAGATAGACGTAGTTGAGACCGGCAGCGGTCGCGCGCAGGATATGGTCCATGATGATGAAGTTGCCGAGCCCCTGCCGGGTGGGATGATCGGCGTCGAAGAAGCTGTAGATCATCGACAGACCATCGGCCTGCTGATCGGTGATGCAGGCGCCGACCAGCTTGCCGGGGCGGCCATTGACCGCGGGTTCGCGATATTCGACCATGAACGATTCGACCGGGCTCTGCTCGACCATGTCGGCGAAATCCTGCTCGTCCATCGTCGCCATGCCGCCACCGGGATGGCGCGAACGCAGATAGCGCCGCAGCAGCTGGAACTGCTCGTCGGTCGCCCAGGCGCGGCACGCCGACACCTCGAGGTCGCCGTGGCGGCGCAGCAGCTTGCGCTGTGTGGCATTGGCGACGAAGCGATCGGCGACGATGCGGACCGACACGCAGGCGGTGCAGCCCGCGCAGCTCGGCCGATAGGCGACCGACTGGCTGCGGCGAAAGCCGATCCGGCCGAGCGCGTCGTTCAATTCGGTCGCGTGCAGGCCGCCCAGCTCGGTGAATACCTTGCGTTCCTGACGGCCGGGCAAATAGGGGCACGGCGACGGGCTGGTGACGAAGAATCGTGGAAAACGAAACGGTGCGCTCACCCGGTCAGGCCCCTTCCGATCACCCGTTCCGGATGACCTCTGCCGCCACTATGCGTCGCCGATTCCATGATGAAAAGGCGCTTTACCATGATTGAAGGTTAACGGAGGCGCATTTCTGTGGACGAATGTCCGCGCGTTCGAAGCGTACGCTGGCGCACTATAGGTCGGGCTGAATCGCGGGCCAAGGCGCGGGGGACTCGGCTCGGCGCGGTGGGGATTCGGTTCGACGAAATCGCCCGGGTGCGGTGGATGCTATGCCAGTTCGACCAGGCTCGCCTCGAAGCCGCTCGCCTTGAGCGCGACCATCAGCCGGTCGAGATGCGCCGCGTCTCGGGTTTCGCATTCGATGTCGGTGATCAGGCCCTTGGCCGGAAGCGTCGTGAACACCCGCTGGTGGTAGACCTCGATGATGTTGACGCCCTGTTCGTGGAAGATCTTGGCGACGTTGAACAGTGCGCCGGGGCGGTCCTGCAAACGGACACGCAGGCGCGCCAGACGGCCCGAGCGGGCAAGGTCGCGCAGCAGCACGTTGGCGAGCAGCCGCGTGTCGATGTTGCCGCCGCACAGCACGGTGCCGACGGTGCGCCCCTTGAAGCGTTCGGGATGCGACAGCAGCGCGGCAAGGCCGGCGGCACCGGCGCCCTCCACCACGGTCTTTTCGATCTGGAGCAGCAGCGACACCGCTTCCTCGAGGCTGCGTTCGCCGACCAGGACGATGTCGTCGACCAACGCCTCGACCATGCGCGCGGTAATGCCGCCGGGTTCCTTGACGGCGATGCCTTCGGCCAGCGTGTCGCCGCCGCACGGATAGTCGGTGCCGTTGATGCGGTTGTACATCGACGGGAACAGTTCGGCCTCGACCCCGACGACTTCGATCGGGTGGTCCGCCGCGCGGGCGACGGTGGCCATGCCCGAGATCAGCCCGCCGCCGCCGATCGGCACGACCAGCATGTCGATCGAGGGGATGTCGGCCAGCATCTCGACGGCGACGGTGCCTTGCCCGGCGATGATGCGCGCGTCGTCAAACGGGTGGACGAAGCTGTAGCCGTTCGATGCCTCGAGCTTGCGCGCATGGGCATAGGCGGCGTCGAACGTCTCGCCTTCGAGGATGACGGTGGCACCATGGCCTTCGGTCTGGGTGATCTTCACCGTCGGCGTGTTGCGCGGCATCACGATGGTCGAGGGGATGCCCAATCGCGTGGCGTGGTAGGCCAGCCCCTGCGCGTGGTTGCCGGCCGACGCCGCGATCACGCCCTTGGCGCGTGCTGCGTCGTCCAGCTGCATCAGCGTGTTGAGCGCGCCGCGCTCCTTGTACGCTGCGGTGAACTGCAGGTTCTCGAACTTGAGATAGACCTCGGCGCCGGTCAGCTGCGACAGGGTGCGGCTGTGCAGCGTCGGGGTACGCACGATCGACGGCGCGATCCGCTGGTGCGCGGCCTCGACATCGGCGAGGGTGACGGGCAGCGCAGGCGCCGATGGAGCGGGGTTGGTAGCCATCTTGTGCGCCTAGCCGATCGCGCGGGCACGGGAAACCGTCTTGCGCGGCGGCGGCGCGATGGCGATCATGGCAGGGCATGCATCGGTATTTCTTTTCGCTGAGGATCGCGGGGCTGGTCGTGCTGGCCGCGATCGCGGTGGCGTTCGTCGATCTGTGGCTTCGCGGCTTTGCGGTGGTCTATGATCCGGACAATCGCCTGGCGAGCGCGGCGCTGGTTTCGGCGGAGAGCGAGCGACCGATGCGCGAGTTCGCCGAACATTACTGGGCCGGGCGCGCGGACGGCGACGCGCACTTCCTGCTGCGCTGTCACAATGGCGGCGAGCGGCGGGTGGGGTACGTCACGCCGGGGTTGCAGGTGACGCACGAAGTGAGCGCCGCCGACTGCGTACCGCCCGTTGCCGCGCCGCGCCTGCCTGCGTAAGGCACTGCCATGGCAGCAGTCGCATTTATCGGAATGGGCGTGATGGGCGCGCCGATGGCGGGACATCTGGTCGCCGCAGGGCATGACGTCACCGTCTATAATCGCACGCGTGCCAAGGCCGAGGCCTGGGCGCAGGCGCATGGCGGCGCGGTCGCGGCGAGCCCGGCACAAGCGGCGGAAGGCAAGGACGTCGTCCTTGCCTGTGTCGGAAACGATGCCGATCTCGAGCGCGTGACGCTGGGTTCCGACGGCGCATTCGCGGCGATGCGCGAGGGTGCGGTGTTCGTCGATCACACGACGGTATCGGCGGCGATCGCGCGGCGGCTGGCGGGGGAAGGCGAGGCGCGCGGGCTGCTGGTCGTCGACGCGCCGGTTTCGGGTGGTCAGGCCGGGGCCGAGAAGGGCGCGCTGTCGATCATGTGCGGCGGCAGCGGCGCGGCAATGGCGGCGGCGGAGCCGGTGATGCAGGCCTATGCTGCGCGGATCGTCCATGTCGGCGGACCGGGCGCGGGACAGACCACCAAGATGGTCAATCAGATCGCGATCGCAGGCGTGCTGCAAGGGCTGAGCGAGGCGCTACGCTTCGCCCAAGCGGCCGACCTCGACCTCGACAAGGTGTTCGAGGCGGTGTCGGGGGGCGCGGCGCAAAGCTGGCAGATGGTCAACCGCTGGCAGTCGATGAGCGAGGACCGCTTCGACTTCGGCTTCGCGATCGACTGGATGCGCAAGGATCTGGGGCTCGCACTTGACGAGGCGAAGCGCAACGGCGCGGTGTTGCCGGTGGTGGCGCTGGTCGATCAGTTTTACAGCGAAGTGCAGAAAATGGGCGGCGCGCGGCAGGACACGAGCGCGCTGGTAAGGAGATTGCCGAAGTGAAGCGTTTGATTGCAGCCACTACCGCCCTTGGTCTGATCGCGACCCCCGCGCTTGCCGACGCACTGGTCGATAACGTCAACGGCATGACGCTCGACGAGAATGGTCGGGTGGTGCGCTTCGACGGCATCCTGATGTCGCCCGACGGCAAGGTCACGCGATTGCTGCGGCGCGGGGACAAGCGACCGCAGAAGCTCGACTGGCGCGCCGACATGAAGGGGCGGATCGTGATCCCCGGCATGATCGACGGGCATGGCCATGTCATGGACCTGGGGTTCCGCGCGCTGTCGCTCGACCTGTCGGACACCCGATCGCTCGACGAGGCCAAGGCGAAGATCGCCGCCTATGCCGCCGCCAATCCCGACCGGCCGTGGATCACCGGCGGCGGGTGGAACCAGGAGCAATGGGGGCTGGGGCGCTTTCCGACCGCGGCCGAACTCGACCAGGTGACGGGCGGGCGCCCGGCGCTGCTCGAGCGCGTCGATGGCCATGCGTCGTGGGCCAATTCGGCCGCGATCAAGGCGGCAGGCATCACCGCAAAGACGGCCAGCCCGGGCGGCGGACGGATCGAGAAGGCGGCGGGCGGGGCGCCGGCTGGCGTCTTCGTCGACGCGGCGATGGACCTGGTGAAGCGCGCGCTGCCCGCACCCAGCGCGCGCGACCGCAACGCCGCGTTCCTCAAGGCGCAGGCGATCCTCCTGGGAATGGGCGTCACTGCCACGGCCGACATGGGCACGACGATCGACGACTGGATGACCTATCGGCGGATGGCCGACATCGGCAATCTGCGGATGCGGGTGATGAGCTATTCGATGGGGATCGAGCCGGCGCAGGTGATCGGCGGCAGCGGCCCCACGCCGTGGCTGTATGACGACAAGCTGCGCATGGGCGGGATCAAGCTCTATCTGGACGGCGCGCTCGGATCGCGCGGGGCATGGCTCAAGGCGCCCTATGCCGACGCGCCGGGCAATACCGGACTGCCATTCCTCAAGGACGACCAGCTGCTCAACCTGATGAGCCGGGGGTCGATGGACGGGTTCCAGATCGCGGTCCATGCGATCGGCGACCGCGCCAACCAGCAGGTGCTCGACGCGATCGACGAGATGGCGCCGACCTATACCGGCGATCGGCGCTGGCGGATCGAGCATGCCCAGATCATCGCGCCCGAGGACCTGTCCCGGTTCGGCAGGAACGGCGTGATCGCGTCGGTGCAGCCGGTCCACCAGACGTCGGACCGGGTCATGGCGGAAGCGCGGCTGGGGCAGGAGCGGCTGGGCGGCGCCTATGCCTGGCGCACGCTGATGGCGAACGGCGCGCGGCTGGCGCTGGGGTCGGACTTTCCGGTGGAGAACCCCAATCCGTTCGTCGGCTGGGCAGTCGCGTTCACGCGGACCGATGCGCAGGGGCAGCCGGTCGGCGGCTGGCGACCGCAGGAAGCGCTGACCCGCGAGCAGGCGTGGAAGGGGTTCACCGTCGATGCGGCCTATGCCGGGTTTGCGGAAGGGAAGTTCGGGCGGCTGGCGCCGGGGCTGCGCGCGGATTTCATCGTGGTCGATCGCGACGTGACGCAGGTGTCGCCGCAGGAGTTGCGGGCGACGCGGGTGCTTGAGACGTGGGTGGGCGGTGAGAAGGTGTTCGAGGCGAAGTAGGGCGCCTCGCCCCCTGCCGTTCGTCCCGAGCGACGTCGAGGTTCGCGGTACGCTCGAGCATGCGTCTCGCCTTCGCTCGACACGAACGGAAACCCGGTTACTTGCGCGCGCCGGTCATCCGCTTGACCTTGTCGATCGCGCGATAGGCGGTCGATTTCACCACATTCTGGTCCGGAAAGCGCTTCGGCGCGGCCGGATTCATCCCGGCATCGCGCAGGATCGCGTTGAGATTGTGGGCATATTGCTCGCGATAGCTCCATTCCGACCGCCAGGTGATCGAGAACGACACCGAGGTCGTCGGCCCGTTCTGGACCCAGTGCGGCGCCTTGACCGGAACGTAGATCGCCTCGCCCGGCTCGAGCGACACCGGGGTGCCGCGGTCGCGCACGGCTTCGTCGAAGGGCAGGTTGCGGTGCGCGCCGCGGTGGAATGCCTCGTGCGCTTCGGTCCTGACGACGTCGGTGTCGGTGGGATCGAACACCGTCATCACCTTCGATCCGCGGATCTGCAGCAGGATATTATGTTCGGGATCGAAGTGGAACGGCGTGACCGCGTTCGGCGACGACACGAAGATGAAGCCCTCGCGCTTGAGCATCTTGCCGGTACGGCGCGCGACCAGCGGCTCGATCTCGTCGAGAACCCGGTCGAGCAGCGCCTTGTAGATCGGATCCTGCTCGACGAACTTGAGCACCATCCAGGAGCCATTCTCCTCGATCGAGCGGATCGAATCCGCGATCGACAGCCCGTTATGCTCGAGCTGGTCGGGATCGATCCCGACCGGGATGTTCGCCAGATTCTGTTCGACATCGACCGGCCGCATCCGCCCGGCCAGCGCGATCAGCGCTTCGAGCTCGAACAGCTCGTGCCCCGACAGCCGGTGCGTGATCCGGCCCGCAATCTCGGGATAGAGGGTGAGAAACGTGGCGCGGCTGCCCGCATCGAAGACATCAGTCATCATCGTCGACCTGCTTGGGAGGGGAAGGGGAGGCGCGCCGCGCCTTGAGCGACGCATAGCCGGTTTCGAGCGCGCGCGCGGCGGCGAAGCGGATGCGGCGGTGCCAGCCCGCCAGCGGGATCGACACGCGCACGATACCGCGTCGCTCTGCCCACAGGCTGTTGATCATCGGATGGTTCTCGGCCGCGCAGCTGTCCATCCAGGCGATGTCGGGGCGGTCGAGGATCGCGTAATTGTCGAGCTGGACGAGGACGCCGGGGGAAAAGCGGGCAAATTCCTCGTCGAACGCGATCTTGAACGATGCGCTGCCGGGCGGGCTGAGGAAATTGACCAGCATCGCCAGCGGGCGGCCGTCTAGTTCGAGCCTGAGGATCTCCAGCCTCCCCATCGCATGCGCCTGTGTTAGCGCGGCGCGAAAGAAGCCGTCCTTAGCCGGATCGCTGCCAAGCGCGGAGCCGGCGCGGCCTTTCCAGCCCGAGCGTTCGAGCGCGAGAAAGGCGTCGCACCATTCGTCGATATCGTCGTGCGCGGCGATGCGGCGCGTGGTGACGGTGCCGAGTTCGCCGAGGCGGTTGGCGAGCCGCTTGAGCTCCTTGCGCTTCTTCTTGCGCACGGTGGTTTCGTAATAGCGCGCTGCATCGAGATCGCTGGCGAGCAGCGCACGTTCGACGCGCTGGACGACGTCGCAGCGGCGGCCGCGTGCGGCGGCGACGGTGCACATCGCGCGATGTACGGGACCGTCCTCGACGATTGCGGTACAATGGAGCAATGCCGCCGGTCCAGCGGATGCGTCGAGCGCCGACAGCATCGCGTCCCACGCGGCCTGTTCCTGCCCCGCACGCAGCAGCGGCCCTCCGAGGAATGCGTTGGCATGGACCCAGTTTTGGAGATTGGCGACGGGTAGGCGGTAGTAGCTGCGATGCCGCTCGATCGGCATCAGTCCGGCGATGCGCGGGCCGTCGAACGCAACTACGGCCTGGATCGTGGCCGCACCGGGCAGATGGTTGACGCCGGCCATCGTGAACCAGCGTTCGGTGAAGGGATTGGGCTCGGCGGCATTCGCGGCGCAGTCGTCCCATGCCGCGGCGTGTTCGCGGCCGAGCTCGGCCAGCGACACGATCGCGCCGCGCATCGCGGGCGCGGCAATGCACGGCGCGGGGATCGCATCGCGCGGCTCGGCAATGGCACGGGTCGAGATGGCGTGCTGGTAGATCGTGGCCTCCGGCGGTGGGTTTAGGCCGGGAGCGGTTAAGAAAGCGCGACTTGTCCTGCTCGGAGAGAAAGCTGGATTCCCGCTTTCGTGGCAATGACGGGGGCCACAACGAAAACGGCGCCGGTTTCTTCCAACCGGCGCCGCTTCATTTCCCGCTCGGGTGATCGGTTCAGGCGACAGCCGCCAGCGGCGTTGCCATGGCCAGCGGCACTTCCTCGGCATCGCGCAGCACATAGCCGCGTCCCCAGACGGTCTCGATATAGTTCTCGCCGTCGGTCGCCATGCTCAGTTTCTTGCGCAGCTTGCAGATGAACACGTCGATGATCTTGAGCTCTGGCTCGTCCATGCCGCCGTAAAGGTGGTTGAGGAACATTTCCTTGGTCAGCGTCGTGCCCTTGCGCAAGCTGAGCAGCTCGAGCATCGCATATTCCTTGCCCGTCAGGTGCACGCGGGCACCGTCGACCTCGACCGTCTTGGCATCGAGATTGACCGCGAGCTTGCCGGTCTTGATGACCGACTGGCTGTGGCCCTTGGAGCGGCGCACGACCGCGTGGATGCGCGCGACCAGTTCCTCGCGGTGGAACGGCTTGACCACGTAATCGTCGGCGCCGAACCCGAACGAGCGCACCTTGCTGTCCATTTCGGCGTTGCCCGACAGGATCAGCACCGGCGTCGTCACGCGGGCGACGCGCAGCTTCTTGAGCACGTCATATCCGTGCATGTCGGGCAGCTGGAGGTCGAGCAGGATGATGTCGTAATCATACAGCTTGCCGAGATCGAGGCCTTCTTCGCCCAGGTCGGTCGTGTAGCAGTTGAAGCCTTCGGACGAGAGCATCAGCTCGATCGCCTTGGCCACCGTGGGTTCGTCTTCGATCAGCAATACGCGCATCGGCTTGTTCCCCCTCATGCCGAGCCGCCCCCCTGTTGGACGCGCTCAATGGCATTTCATTAACCTAAGCACATCTGAAGGCAAAAGGTTAATTTCTTCTTATCCCGCCTGACTCCACGAGTCGCGGGCCAAGCACAGCGATTTGAAGCGGCCGGCGAGGAAATCGAGCAGCAGTTCGACCCGCGCCGGGCGGAGCGTTCCGGGCGGCGTGACGAGATGCAGCGCGCCGCTGCTGAGCGACCAGTCGGGCAGGATTTCCTCGAGCGTGCCTGCCGCCAGATCGGCGTCGACGATGAAGTCGGGGAGCCGGGCAATGCCGAGCCCGGCGCGCAGCGACGGCAGCATCGCCTCGCCATTGTCGGTGCTGAGCGGACCGGTAGCGCGCACCGCCGCTTCCTCGCCCCCGGGGCCGCGAAAATGCCATAGCGCCGGATTGGCGACGTTGGTGTATCCGAAACAGGCATGCTCGCCGAGTTCGGCCGGGTGCCGTGGACGCCCGTGCCGGTCGAGATAGTCGGGGCTGGCGACGATGTGGATGCGGACCGGGGCAAGGCGGCGGGCGCGCAGTGAACTGTCGGGCAGGTCGGCGATGCGCAGCGCAATGTCGATTCCTTCCGCGACGATGTCGATGCGGGCGTCGGACAGCGTCAGGTCGATCTCGATCCCGGAATGCGCGGTGAGGAACTCCGCGATCGCCGGCGCGACGTGATGGATGCCGAACGTCATCGGAGCCGCGACGCGAATGCGCCCCGTCGGCAGCGTCGCGGTATCGCGCGCAACTTCCTCCGCCGCCTGTCCGCTCAGCAACAGCTCGCGGGCGCGCTCGGCGAGTTGCTGGCCGCTGTCGGTGAGGGTGAGGTTACGTGACGTGCGGTGGAACAGGCTGGTGCCCAACCTCGCCTCCAGGCGAGTGATCGCCTTCGACACCGTCGCTTTGGAAATGCCGAGGGCCGCGGCGGCGCCGCTGAACGAGCGATGCTCGACGACGCAGGCGAAGATCGCCCATGCTTCGAAATCGGGAAGTTTGATCATTCGAAACGATCTGTTTCTGGCGTTTCCATTTACGTTCCGATCGTGCCGCCTATCTTTGCGACAATCAACCGCAGTCTTTGTCCGGAGAAGTCCGATGCCAGATACCATGACCGCCGCGCGGATCGACCGCCGCCCGTTCGCCAGTTTGGGCCATGCCGACCATGGCTGGCTGAACGCGCGCCATCATTTCAGCTTTGCCAATTATTACGATCCTGCCCGGATGGGCTGGGGATCGATACGGGTGTGGAACGACGACGAGATCGCCGGCAATAACGGCTTTCCGCCGCATCCGCACAAGGACATGGAGATCGTCACCTATGTCCGCAGCGGCGCGATCACCCATCAGGACTCGCTGGGCAACAAGGGGCGCACCGGTGCGGGCGACGTCCAGGTGATGTCGGCCGGGACCGGCGTGCGCCATGCCGAATATAATCTCGAGCCCGAGACGACGACGCTGTTCCAGATCTGGATCGAGCCGAAGCGGACGGGCGGCGCGCCGTCCTGGGGTGCCAAGCCGTTCCCAAGGGACGACCGCAGCGGCCGGTTCGTCGTGCTGGCGAGCGGCTTTGCCGAGGACGCCGACGCGCTGCCGATCCGCGCCGATGCGCGGGTGATGGGAGTGGCGCTCAAGGCCGGCGAAAGCGTCGAGCATCGCGTGGGGGAGGGGCGGCACGCTTATCTCGTCCCCGCGGTCGGCGCGATCGACATCGACGGTGTCCGGTTCGAGGCGCGCGATGGCGCCGCGCTGTCGGGCGGACAGTCCGTCACCATCACCGCAATCGACGATGCCGAGATCGTCCTGGTCGACGCCGAATAACGCTCGGCCGTCACCCCGGCTTTCGCCGGGTGACGGCTATCTGAAGGGAATTGCAAAATGCCGAAAGTCCTCGTTCTCTATTATTCTTCCTATGGCCATATGAGCATCATGGCCGATGCCATTGCCGAAGGAGCACGCGCCGCCGGTGCGCAGGTCGATGTGTTGCGCGTGCCGGAAACCGCTCCGCAGGCGGTGGTCGAAGCGGCGTATTTCAAGCAGGATCACACGCATCCGGTCATCGAAGGCATCGACAAGCTCGCCGAGTATGACGCGATCGTGATCGGATCGCCGACCCGGTTCGGACGGATGGCCAGCCAGATGGCAAGCTTTCTCGACCAGGCCGGGGGCCTGTGGATGCGCGGCGCCCTGCACGGCAAGGTCGGCGCGGCGTTCAGTTCGACCGCGAGCCAGCATGGCGGGCAGGAGACGACGTTGTTCTCGATCATCACCAACATGCTGCACTTCGGCATGACGATCGTCGGGCTCGACTATGGCTTTCAGGGCCAGATGGGCGTCGATGAGGTCAAGGGCGGTTCGCCCTATGGCGCGACGACGATCGCCGACGGCGACGGCAGCCGCATGCCGAGCGCGGTCGAACTCGACGGCGCGCGCTATCAGGGACGCCGGGTGGCAGAGACGGCTGCGAAGCTGGCCGCCTGACCCGGCAGCATCGCCGCTCGCCCGTTCCCTCCGCGGGCGGGCGGCCGAAGGGTGGCCCTGCCGCGAACGCAAAAAAAAGGGCCGGGGATCGCTCCCCGGCCCTTTCGTGTCTTGAAACCGCTTGGATACTCAGGCGGCGACTTCGCTGGTGTCGACCTTGATCCCCGGGCCCATTGACGAGCTGACCGCGATCTTGCGGACATATTTGCCCTTGGCGCCGGTCGGCTTGGCCTTGACCACCGCGTCGACCAGCGCGTCGAAATTCGCGCGCAGGTCCTCGGCCGGGAACGATGCCTTGCCGATACCCGAATGGATGATCCCGGCCTTTTCGACGCGGTATTCGACCTGGCCGCCCTTGGCCGCCTTGACCGCTTCGGCGACGTTCATCGTCACGGTGCCGAGCTTGGGGTTGGGCATCAGGCCCTTGGGACCCAGCACCTTGCCCAGACGACCGACGATGCCCATCATGTCGGGCGTCGCGATGCAGCGGTCGAACTCGATCTTGCCGCCCTGGATGGTTTCCATCAGGTCTTCGGCCCCGACGACATCGGCGCCCGCTTCGCGCGCCTCGTCGGCCTTGGCACCCTTGGCGAACACGCCGACGCGCACCGTCTTGCCGGTACCCTTGGGCAAAGTCACCACGCCGCGGACCATCTGGTCGGCATGACGCGGATCGACGCCCAGGTTCATGGCGATCTCGATCGTCTCGTCGAACTTCGACGTCGCGTTGGTCTTGGCCAGCGCGATCGCCTCGTCGATGTTGTACAGCTTGGCGGTATCGACCGAGGTCGCCAGCGCCTTTGCCTTCTTGCTCAGCTTAGCCATCGGATCAGCCCTCCACCACTTCGAGGCCCATCGCGCGGGCGGAGCCTTCGATGATGCGGGTCGCCGCATCGATGTCGTTGGCGTTCAGGTCCTTCATCTTGGCGTTCGCGATCTCGCTCAGCGCCGAACGCTTGATCTTTCCGGCCGATACCTTGCCCGGCTCCTTCGAACCCGACTTGAGGTTCGCGGCCTTCTTGATCAGATAGCTCGCCGGCGGGGTCTTGGTCTCGAACGAGAACGACCGGTCGGCATAGACGGTGATGACGGTCGGCAGCGGCGTGCCCTTGTCCTGGTCGCCGGTCTGCGCGTTGAACGCCTTGCAGAATTCCATGATGTTGACGCCGCGCTGACCCAGCGCCGGGCCGATCGGCGGCGACGGATTTGCAGAGCCCGCGGGCACCTGCAGCTTGATATAGCCTGTAATCTTCTTTGCCATCTCACTCACTCTGTAATGGACGGCGGGCCGAGACCCGCGATCCGGTTCAAGTTTAGCGGTTCATGCGGCAGCGAACTGCCTCCCGCACTTTCTGCTCGCTTCGTGCCCCGACGAAGGCCGGGGCTCAGGCGCCGCGAGCGCAGCGCCTGAAACCAGGACCCCGGCCTACGCCGGGGCCCCCGTTATTTCGATCGCTCGACCTGCTCGAAGTCGAGTTCGACCGGAGTAGCGCGCCCGAAGATCGAGACCGAAACCTTGACCTTGGACTTGTCGAAATCGAGCTCCTCGACCATGCCGTTGAAGCTGGCGAACGGACCGTCGAGCACCTTGACGTTGTCGCCGATCTCGTAATCGACCTTGATCTGCTGCTTGGGGGCGGCGGCGGCTTCCTCCTTGGTATTGAGGATGCGCGCGGCTTCTGCCTCGCTGATCGGCTGGGGCTTGCCCATCGATCCCAGGAAGCCGGTCACCTTGGGCGTATTCTTGACGAGGTGATAGACGTCGTCGTTCATGTCGAGCTTGGCCAGCACGTAGCCGGGGAAGAACTTGCGCTCGGACTGGATCTTCTTGCCGCGGCGCACCTCGGTGACGGTCTCGGTCGGGACCTCCACCGACTCTACCAGCGTGTCGAGCCCCATGCGGGTAGCGTCGGCGAGGATCGATTCGCGGACCTTGTTCTCGAAGCCCGAATAGGCGTGAATGATGTACCAGCGCGACATGGGCGTAAAATTCCGTTTCTGTTATTCGGCGAGGCTGAGCAGCGCCTTGACCAGCGCGTCGAACACCGAATCGACGCCGAAGAAGAACAGCGCGAGCAGCGTCGTCATGACGACGACCATGACCCCGGTCATCACCGTCTCACGCCGCGTCGGCCACACGACCTTGGCCGTCTCTGCGCGGACCTGCCGCATGAATTCGAGAGGGGACGTCTTGGCCACCGGCTTCACCTGCTGTTCGATCTGCCCACCGCCGGACATGAGGCCGCTGCCCGATCCGGGGACCGGGGCCGCTTCATCCAGGCTGTAGGATAGAAGCGCGCTATCTAGCGGCTGTGGCACCCTTGCGCAAGTCGCGAGTGCACGCGTGCGAAGCGGCGGGCAGCGGAAAATCCGGCGATGCGGCAATGGCAGGAGTGCACGGACTCGAACCGTGGGCCCTCGGTTTTGGAGACCGATGCTCTACCAACTGAGCTACACTCCTGTGCGCAGCAGCGCTTAGCGCCGCGCGTGTCGGGGCGCAAGCGCCAGCGAACCGCTCAGGCGGCGGCGTGGTCGCGCCGTTCGTGGCTGGCGAGTGCGCGTGCTTCCTCGACCGGGAGCGGGCGGCCGAAATAATAGCCCTGGACCTTGCTGCACCCCAGCCCCTCGACCATGCGGTGTTCTTCCTCGGTCTCGACGCCTTCGGCGGTGGTAGCCATGCCCAGGCTCTGCGCCAGCGCGACGACGGCGCGGATGATCGCGATCGCCTCGCGCACGCCTTTCGACGCGGACTGGACGAAGCTGCGGTCGATCTTGATCGACGAGAAGCGAGTGCGCGACAGATAGCCGAGCGACGAATAGCCGGTGCCGAAATCGTCGAGGCTAAGGCGGCAGCCGAGATCGATCACGCGGTCGAGCACCTGTACCGCGCCGGTGCCCTCGCGCATGAACACGCTTTCGGTGACTTCGAGCTCGAGCCGGTCGGCGGGCAGTCCGCTCTGCGACAATGCCTGTGCCACGACGGTGACGAAATTGGGGTTATGCAGCTGTTCGGGGGATACGTTGACGGCGATCCGCACGGGCTCGTCCCAGCTTGCGGCTTCCTCGCACGCCGTGCGCAATACCCATTCGCCGATCGGCGCGATCAGCCGCGCATCCTCTGCCAGCGGCACGAATTTGGCCGGCGAGATGACGCCGAGTTCGGGATGCGTCCAGCGTACCAGCGCCTCGAACCCGGTCAGCCGCCCCGACACCGCATCGACCACGGGCTGGTAGTTGAGGTGAAGCTCGTCATTGGCGAGCGCATTGCGCAGTGCGATTTCGAGCACGCGGCGTTCCTCGGCAACCATGTGCAATTGCGGTTCATAGGCGTGGTAGACGCCGCCGCCCGCGTCCTTCGAGCGATAAAGCGCGAGATCGGCCGAGCGGATCAGCATCTCTGCGGTGCGGCCGTCGCGCGGACCGACCGCGACGCCGACGCTGGCGCCGATATAAAGGGTGTGCTGATCGACTTCATACGGAACCGACAGCCGCTCGATGATGGCGTTGGCGAGGCGTTCGACGCGCGCGCTGTCGGTCGCATCGCGCATCACCACTGCGAACTCGTCGCCGCCGAGCCTGCCGATGACCTCGTTTTCGCTGACCAGCTGCTGCAGCCGTTCCGACACGCGGCCGAGGAGGCGGTCACCGATCGGGTGACCGAGCGAATCGTTGACCGCCTTGAAGCGATCGAGATCGATCATCATGAACGCGCAGCGCGAGCCCCATTTGTCGGCCTCCGCCATCGCCCGGCCAAGTGCCTCGTTGATCAGCAGTCGGTTGGGAAGTCCGGTCAGCGTATCGTAGCGGGCCATGCGGTTGATCTTGTCGGCCGAGCGACGCGCTTCGGTCTGGTCCGATCCGACGCCGCGAAAGCCGATGAAGCTGCCGTGATCGTCGAAGCGCGGCGATGCCGCCATTTCCCACCAGCGTTCCTCACCATCGACATAGACCGGCACCAGCAGGTCGCGAAACGCTTCGCGATTCTTGAGCCGGTCGGCGAGCGTGCGCAGCCCGGCGGCGAAATTGCCCGATTCCCAAGTCGGTCCGGCAATGACCTGCAGGAACGGCATGCCGTTGATCGCGCCAGGGTCGATCCCGACCGAATAGGCGAAGCGCGGGCTGGCGCGAACCACACGGCGCTGGACGTCGATTTCCCACAGCCAGTCGCCGCTATCCTCTTCCGATTCGCGCAGCAGCAAGCTGACGGTTTCGTCGCGTTCGAGCAGCGCGATCTCGTTGGCGCGAATCACCACCAGCGATTTCGCACGCATGAAACAGACCAGCATCAACAGCGCGCTGTAGACCAGCACTGCGGCCGCGAGCGCCGCCGATGCGTTGATCGCCATCGCCGCCGCGCTTGATGCGCCCACGATCAGCAGGAACGCCATCGTCGCCAGCGGCAGCGCCGCCATCGACACCGCGGAGGCAACCATCAGGATCGACAGCGCGATCCACAGTCCGAGCGCCGCCATCGGCCCGGCGCCGGACGCGAACAGCAGCGAGGGAACCGACCAGATTACGCCGAGCGCGACCCCCTCCAGCACCGTGTCGCGCACTTCACCGACATCGGCGCGGCCCGCATCGCGGCGGCGATGCGTCAGTCGGCGGAACGTCACCGTAAGGCTGACCGCCGCTACGAAACCGCCCCAACAGGCCAGCTGCCACAGCGGCGTAACCGAGGCGAACAGGAACGCTACCGCAAGCGCAGCGACCAGATTGGCGGCGAACAGGAACAGCGCGAGCGCCCCCCCGGCCTGAAGCTGCGCGGCACGGATCGGACCCCAATCTACCGAGTCCGCAGGATCGTAGAGACCGAGCAGCGCACGCGCGTCGATCTGGGGCCGGGCGAATTGGGTGTCGGACGGGGTGCTCACCCGGTCGGCATAGCGCGGCGGTGGTTAGCGATCGGTTGCCGCCGCCACCGGTCCGGACGATTTTTCTTGGGCGCCGCGTTCAGGCCGCGATGTCGTAGGGCTTGATCTCTCCGGCGAGATAGAGATTGCGCGCCTTGGCCCGGCTCAGCTTGCCAGAGCTGGTGCGGGGCAGGGTGCGCGGCGGGACCAGTTCGATCACGCAGTTCATGCCGGTGACCGATCGCACGCGTTCACGAATCTCCTCGCGGAGCCGCGTGCGCTCGTCCTCGTCGGAGGCGCGGCACTGGACCAGCACTGCCGGTGTCTCCTCACCGCCCGGCGTGGTGATCGCGAACGCGGCAATGTCGCCGGCCTTGAACCCGGGGAGTTGCTCGACCGCCCATTCAATGTCCTGGGGCCAGTGGTTGCGGCCGTTGACGATGATCATGTCCTTGGCGCGGCCGACGATGTAGACATAGCCGTCGGACAGATATCCCATGTCACCGGTGTCGAGCCAGCCGTCGGCCATGCATGCGGCGGTGGCCGCGTCGTCGCGGAAATAGCCGGTCATCAGCGACGGGCCCTTGCACCACATCTTGCCGATCGCGCGCTCGGGCAGCGGGGTGCCATCCTCCTCGCGCACTTCGACCAGCATGTCGCGCACCGGCTTGCCGCAATTGACGATCGCGCGGAACCGCTGCGGCCGGTTTGCTCCCTGCGGCACACCCGACAGCTGGGTCTCCTCGACCAGTTCGACGACGATGCCTTCGCCCGGCGGCATGATCGATACCGCCAGCGTCGCTTCGGCAAGGCCATAGCTCGGCAGAAACGCCGATGCCTTGAACCCGCAATCGGCGAACGCATCGACGAACGCCTGCATCACGTCGGGGCGGATCATGTCGGCGCCGTTGCCCGCCACGCGCCAGCGCGACAGGTCGAAGCGATCGGTCGCCCGCGTCTGGCTGGAGATGCGCCGCGCGCAGATGTCATAGCCGAAGGTCGGCGAATAGGAGAGGGTCGTACCCTCGTTGCGGCTGATCATGTCGAGCCATGCCAGCGGCCGCCGCGCAAAATCCTCGGTCTTGATGTAATCGACCGAGACCTGGTTGGCGACGGGCGACAGGAAACAGCCGACCAGCCCCATGTCGTGATACCAGGGCAGCCAAGATACGCAGCGGTCGCTGTCGATCAGCTCCATGCCATGCGCGTGCGCCGCCAGATTGTTGAGCAGCGCGAGGTGGGTGATCGCGACGCCATGCGGGAATCGCGTCGAGCCGCTGGAATATTGTAGATAGGCGATGTCGTCCGGCCGTGCCTGCGCGAGCGGCGCATCGGGCGCGGCACGCGCGGCGAAGCTTTCCCAATCGATGCCCTCGATGCCCTTTAACCGCGCAGCTTCGCCCGCCATCGCGGCCAGCTCGGCAGGGTAGAGCAGCATCTTTGGATCGCAACTTTCGAGCTGGACGCTCAACTGGTCGATATAGTGCTGCGCGCCGCCGAACGAGGTGGGCAGCGGCAACGGCACCGGCCATGCGCCGGCATAGACGACACCGAAGAACAGGCTGGCGAATTCGGCCCCGGTCTCGGCGACGAGCGCGATGCGGTCGTGCGGCTTGACGCCGGCAGCGATCAGGCGGCGGGCCTGATCCTGCGCGTCGCGGCGCAGTTCCGCATAGGGATAGGCGCGCACCAGCGTGCCACGCGGATCATGGAAATTGAGCCCGCGCGTGCCGCCGGCGGCATAATCCAGCGCCTCGCCCAACGTGGCGAAGTCGGAAAAGCGGCGCGCAAGCCCGTCCTGCGTCGCGGTCGGCAAGGGCTGCTCAGCCGGGTCGATGGCGGCATTCTTCAAGGTGCGATCCCGAATTTCATGTGATCAACAACGCATAAGCTCCCCGGATGCGGGCAATCTCCGCCGCGGGCAAGCCCCAACCGACAACAGGTGCAGCGCACTATCGTTCAAAATTGGGTTCGACTGTGGCACAAACATGACGATGGCTCGCGCCGACCGCCACGACCGCCCTCGAACGCCGCCGCCTCCGCTCGACCGCGAGCGGCTGGATCGCCTCGCCCTGCGCTATGTCGAACGCTATGCGACGACGCGCGGGCGGCTGGTCCAGTATCTGACGCGCAAGCTGCGCGAGCGGGGCTGGGAAGGCGATACCGGGCCGGACCTGCAGGCACTGGCCGACAGGTTCGCGCAGCTCGGCTATATCGACGACCGGCTGTACGGCGAGGCGAAGGCGACGGCGATGGCGCGCCGTGGCCTGGGCAAGCGCCGTATCGCCGACACGCTGCGCCATGCGGGGCTGGACGTCGAGGATCGCGACGCATTGGCCCCCGATATCGCGCAACGCGAAGAGGAGTCGGCGATGACGTTCGCGCGGCGCAAGCGCATCGGACCGTTCGCCATGACCGCTCCCGACCGGGCGCAGGCGCAAAAGCAGATTGCGGCGATGTTGCGCGCGGGGCATTCGTTCGACACCGCGCGCAGGATCGTCGCGATGGTCCCGGGACAGGACAGCATCGAAGGTTAACGGTAGCGTTGCGAAAACATGTTTTCATTCCGCAACCGCGCTGTGGTACGAAAATGCGGGGGAAGGAGCTCTATGCGTATCGATCCGCAACGTAGGCCGGATGAGTTCGACGTGGCAAACGTCGATGCGGCACCAACCGCCGACACTGTCGGCGACGGGGAAGTGCGGCTGTCGGGGACGGTCAAATGGTTCGACGTTACGCGTGGGTTCGGCTTTCTGGTCACCGAGGACGCCGAGATAGGCGATATCCTGATCCATTTTTCGGTGCTCGAGGAACATGGTCGCCGCAGCCTGCCGGAAGGCGCGCGGGTGGAATGCATCGCCATGCGCCGCCAAAGGGGGCTGCAGGCGCGGATCATCACCGACATCGACCTGTCGACCGCGGTCGAACCGGTGCGCCCGCGCGCCGCGCCCGAACGCACCGATCGAACCCGGCTGGTCGATGCCGCCGGCCCGTTCGAGGCGGTCAGCGTCAAATGGTTCAATCGCTTGAAAGGCTATGGCTTCCTGGTGCGCGGCCAGGATGCAAAGGACGTGTTCGTGCATATGGAGACGCTGCGCCGCGCCGGGATCGAGGAAGTCGAACCCGAACAGCCGCTGCGGGCGCGCATCGTCGATGGCGAGAAGGGGCCGCTGGCAGTGGCGGTCGAGAAGGACGGTTGATTTGATGCGAGCTTCGAGAAGGGTCGGCGCGGCGCTGGCGGCGGCGTTCGCCATTGCCGGGTGCTCGGCCGATGGCACGTCGAACAGCGCGGCGACGGCGGCGGCGGCCGACGAACTGGTCGAGGTGACCATCACTACAGCCGATGGCGACAAGCGTTTCCGCGTCGAGACGGCGCGGACAGCGGCGGAGCAGGCGCAAGGACTGATGTACCGCACCGACATCCCCGACGACGGCGGAATGTTGTTCCATCCCTATCCCCCCGACGGCACCGGCCCGCGCGAGGCCAGCTTCTGGATGAAGAACACGCCGACCCCGCTCGACCTCCTCTTCATCCGCGCCGACGGTTCGATCGCACGCATTGCCGAGAATGCCGCGCCGTTTTCCGAAGCGCAGATCCGTTCCGGCGAGCCGATCGCAGCCGTCCTCGAGCTCAAGGGCGGCAAGGCGGCGGAGAACCTGATCTCGCCGGGCGACAAGGTGCGATTCGCCGGCGGACCGGGCACCTGATCCCGGCGAGCAGGCGGTTGGCGATTGTCACGCAGGGCCGGGGACGCTAGTCGCAGCCGCATGGGCATTCTCGGTTCGATCTTCACCTGGTGGAACGGCGCCACCATCGGCACGTCGCTCGCATTGCGGGGGAAAAAGGCGATGGGCGAGGATGCGCTGGGCAACCGCTATTTTATGGGCGGCAAGGACACGGCCGGGAATCCGCGTCGCTGGGTGATCTACAACGGATCGAACGATTCGAGCCGGGTCCCGCCCGAATGGTTCAGCTGGCTGCATGGCCAGGTCGACGACGTGCCCGATCGCGCGCTGCCGCCGCCGCGCGTCTGGGAAAAGCCGGCGCTGGCCAACGCCACCGGCACCGCGCTTGCCTATCGTCCGCCCGGTGCGCTCGAACAGGGCGGCGCTCGGGTGCGCGCTACCGGCGATTACGAGGCGTGGACGCCCGACGCATGACGCTTCGGCACTGGGCCACCGCATGACCATGCGGCACTGGATCGCCGGCGGCGTGGGCATCGCCGCGCTTGCAGCGGTCGGCATCTGGCAGGGGTCGGCATGGTTCGATCACGACCGCGCCGAAGCGTCGGCGACCGCAGCGGCTCCGATCCAGTCCACGCCGAGCCCGCGGCAGGGCGGGGAAGCGACGGCGGTACAGACAGTATCCGATGGCAATGAGACGATCGTGTCGGCTGGTGCGACGCCGATGGGCGAGCGAGTCGCGGTGATCGGCCTGCTCAACAAGCGCAACGGCGAGAGCCGCGACTTGAAGCTCAGGCCGGGGCAGGCGGTGCGCGTCGGCGACGCGATCGTGCGGCTGCGCGCATGCGAACGCACCGCGCCATGGGAAACCGAGCAATATACCGGGGCGTTCGTCCAGCTCGATGTCGAAGGATCGGATCGCCGCTGGCGCCGGGCATTTTCGGGCTGGCTCTACGCCGAGCGGCCGTCGCTCAACGTGGTCGAGCACCCGATCTACGATGTCTGGCCCAAGAGCTGCACGATGTCGCGGCCCGAGACCGGACCCGATACGGTCGTGCTGGGCAAGGACGGCGCCGCGCCGAAGGCGGGTGCCGCGCCCAAACGATCGAGCGCCCCCCAATCGGCGTCTACCGACGCTGCTCCGGTGGCCAGCCCCGCCGAGGATGCGCCGAGCGCCGAGGACAGTAACGCCGAATAGTCGTCGCGGGGCACTTCGACGGTGCCCATCGTCTGAAGATGTTCGGTCTGGAACTGGCAGTCGAGCAACCCAAAGCCGCCCACCCGCAAGCGCGCCACCAGCCAGGCGAGCGCGACCTTCGATGCGTCCCGCCCGCGGCTGACCATGCTTTCGCCGAAAAAGGCGCGGCCCAGAGCCAACCCGTACAAGCCGCCCGCCAGCCGATCGCCGTCCCAGACTTCGACCGAATGCGCGAAGCCGATCCGGTGGAGGTGCGAGAACACATGCGCGATCGCGGGGTTGATCCAGGTTTCCGGGCGATCGTCGGCGGCCTGCGCGCACAAAGCGAGGATCGCGTCGAACGCGGTGTCGGTGGTGACGCGATAGCGGTCGGCGCGGATCGTCTTGCGCAGCGAGCGGCTGAGGTGGAAGCGGTCGAGCGGCAGCACGCCGCGCAGCTTGGGCTCGACCCAATAGACGCCGGTGGCATCGCGATTGTCGGCCATCGGAAACACGCCCATCGCATAGGCGCGCAGCACCAGATTGGGATCGAGCTCCTCATGCTGGGGGCGCGGATGGCTCATCGGGCGAGCTGCCGCTCGATGGCGCTCCACAGGCCGTCGAACGCCTTGGCAGGTGCGGTACTTGCGGCGAACTGGCCCACCGGCGCGCGGCGCACCGACATGGCTTCGACGATGCTCGCCATCGGGATCACCGGCCAGCCCGGGTTCTCGGCGATGGCTTGGGCATGCAGCTTGCGGCGGCGATCGACCATGACATGCACCGGCAGCAATGGCACTGCCGGTCCCTTGCGATCGAGATGTGCGGCAAGATCGGCAAAGGCGCGCGCCGAGAGCGGCGACGGCACTACCGGCACCACGATCAGGTCCGCGGCGCGGATCACCTGCTCGGCGGTCTCGGTAAGGCCGGGTGGGCAATCGAGGATGACGCGGTCATAGCCGTCGGCGACGGTGCCGAGCAATTTGGCCAACCGCTTCTTCTTGGCGAGGTCGTGGAACAGCTGGTCGAGACCGCGCAGCGACGCGTCGGCGGCAATCAGGTCGAGCCGGGCAATGCCGGTCGGGCGGATCGCCTTGGCGGCATCGATGTCCTTGGCAAAGATCGCCTGCGCGCCATCCTTCACGCCCTTGCCGGTCGGCAGCAGATAGGTCGAGGCGGCTTGCGGGTCGAGGTCCCAAAGCAAGGTGCGGCGCGACGAGCGCATCGCCGAGCACCAGGCGAGGTTGACCGCCATCGTCGTTTTTCCGACGCCGCCCTTCAGGCTGTAGATCGCGATCGCCGCCATGCTTGCTCCCGATCGCCAAGGTGGCTGGCTGCGGCGCGGAGCGCAAGCCGCCGGGCGACGAAAAAGGGGCCGGTGTTGCCACCGGCCCCCTGGTTAAGCGGGATATGGATCGGGACCGATCAGGCCGAGCAGCTGAGCTCGCCCTGTCCGGTTTCTGCGATCGTCGCCTTGTTCGGACCGCCGGTGACGGTGATGCCCTCGGCAGTGAATGGCTCGCCGGCCGCGGGTGCCTTGAGGCGGATCGGCGTATCGCCCTGTTCAGCGCGGTAATTGGCCTGGGTGTCGCCCTGGAAGAAATCGACGTAGCGGAGCACGTTGCCAGGCTGGCACCGGAACGTCACCGACGCCTTGACCGGCGGTGGCAGTTCGACCGGCGCGGCCTTGGCCTTTTCGTCGGCGAGCGGATCGGGTGCGCGCGTGGTGACCGTTTCGGTCTCGGGCTTACAAGCGGCGAGCGACGTGGATAGCGCTACCGCGGCGAGCAGGATTGGGAGGTTTCGCATACAGGCGGCTGCTTCGCGCACGCGGGAGACAAGGTCAAGCGATACGTTGTAACCTATTGTTTCCCATGTTGCACCGCCGCGATTCAGGTTTGGTTCAGCGGCCGAGGATGACCTCCACCCGGCGATTCTTCTGCCTCCCCTCGGCATCGTCGCCGCCGGTCGGACCGGCATTGGGTGCGATCGGTCGCAACTCGCCAAGTCCGATAGACTTGAGCCTGGCGCGATCGACGCCGCGCTGAGCCGCGAGATAGTCGAGCACCGCTTCGGCGCGCGCTTCGGACAAGCGCTGATTGTAGGCGTCATCGCCCTTGGCGTCGGTATGGCCTTCGACCGACACACTCGGAGGATTCTGTGCCGCGATCAGCGCTGCGAGCTTGTCGAGCGTCCCCCGTGCGTCCGGCTGGATCGTCGCCTTGTCGAAGTCGAAGGTCACGTCGCCCGGCAGCGACACCAACGTGCCGCGATCGGTCTGCGTGGCACCAAGGTCGGACTGGAGCGACTGAACCTGGCTCAACTGGGTCTGCCCCGAGCCATTGCCCGCCGCAAGGCCGCTCTGCACCCCGCCGGCGCTGCGCAACTGCGAATTGCCGGCGGCGAATGCCCTTAGGCTACTGACTTTTTTTTTGAGCCGTCGTCGGAATAGGCCGCAGTCGTCACCGGGATGTCGACGACGAATTTGGGATTGTAGGAGCCTTCGCTCGTGCCGCCATTCTCGTTGATGACCAGTTGCACCTGCGGGCCTTCGGGCACCGCGCCGATGAAGACGAGATCACCGGTGACGGTGGCGCCGCTGGCGATCTTGACGTCTTCGTCGGTGATCGGCGGCGACAGGAAGAATTTGCGGTTATTGGCAAGCAGATAGGTGTGCTTGCTGTAATTGGCCCAGTTCAGCTGAACCTCGCGGCGGTGGCCGTTGACATAGGTCATGTTGACCACGGTCTCGGTCGGCTTGACCTGGATCGAGTTGAGCCGGAGCACGCCACCATTGGGGTGAATCTGCTCCACCGACAGCTTCATCGGCGTGCCGTTGTTGAGCAGCTTGTCGAAGATGCCCGCTTCTTCCGGCGTCAGGTCCGCCGCGTTGTCGCCGCTGGCGGCTGCGGTCTCGCCGTCCAAAGCGGCCGCCTCTTCGTCCGAACGGACGTTGCACGCCGACAGCGCGAACGCCGCGGCAAGGACCATCGTCATCGGTATCAACGCTGGCTTCATCGCTCGCTTCTCCGGATCGTTGCGTTGCAGCAATAACTCGCTGGCAGGACGCAGGTTCCTATTCGTGGAACTCGTCGAGGTCGGGGATGCGCCCGAACGCGATCTTGGTGCCGACGCGGTCGAGGCGGCCGCCGCCCAGCGGGCCGACCGTGACGGCGTTGCGCCCGAAGCGTTCGTTCATGCGGTCCATCGCGCGGCTGAGCGCCAGCGTGCGCGTCTCGCGCGCAAGCGGATCGTCGGGGTCGAGCGCGGCGAACAGCGAACCCTGCTCGCCTACCACCGGCTCGATCTCGCACAGCGTGACGCCGACCATGCGCAGCCGAAACCCTCCGGGACGCTGCCGCCCCGCGCCTGCAAGGCGCGGAAACAGGGCGTCGAGCGCCGACAGGATGACAAAGCTGTCCTGCGTGCTCGGCAATTTGACCGATGCGTGCCAGTTGCTCTTGTCGTCCTCGAACTTGCCGTGAAGCACCAGCAGCCGGCAGCGATAACCCTTTCGCCGAAGCCGCGATGCCGCCTTGAGAGCGAGGCGGCGGGCGGTCAGCCGGGTCGGTTCCAGCCCGCGCTTCTGCGGGCTGAGCACATGGCTGTGGCCGATCGATCGGCTCTGCGTCGGCTTTTCCGGCAGGTCGACGCCGTGGAGCAGATACCACAGGCGATCGCCATTGGTTCCGCCCCACGCCGTGCCCGCATCCCGCGGACGGCGGCGGCAAAGCTCCTCGATCTCGTTGATCCCGTCCTGCGCCAGCCGCCGCTCCATCTTCGCGCCGATCCCGGCAATGTCGCGCAGCTTGAGGTCGAACAGGCGGTGGGGCAGGTCGAGTGCCTCGAACACGGTCAGTCCATCGGGCTTTTGCAGATCCGACGCGAGCTTGGCGAGCAGGCGGTTGGGGGCGATGCCGACCGAGCTTTGCAGGCATTCGCCGACCCGCGCACGGATCCCCGCCTTGATCCGCCGCGCGAGCGCCATTGCCGTGTCGCGGTCATTCTCGTTGTCGAGCAGGCGGCAGGCGACCTCGTCGATCGAGCAGACCTTCGTGACCGGAATATGGGTCCAGATCTCGGCAACGATGGCGTCGTGGAACTCGACATATTTTTCGTGCCGCGCGGGCGTGACGATCAGGTCGCGGCACAGGCGGCGCGCTTCCCAAACCGGCGTGCCGGTCGAGATGCCGTAGCGCTTCGCCTCGATCGATGCGGCGATCGCCACGGTGGTGTCGCTGTCGACCGGCGCGACGATGACCGGACGACCGCGCAGGTCGGGGTTCAGCTGCTGCTCGACGCTGGCGAAATAGCTGTTGAGATCGAGGAACAGCCAGCGCAGCGGACGCGGTGGAAATGCCAGGGTGGCGGAGTGAAGTTGAGAAAGTTCACACCTACGTTCGGGGTTGCCGAGGGCGGGCGCGAGGGTGCTGGCCGCAGGGGCGGAGACGAGTCCGGCAGAGCGAGTCGCAACGGGCATAGCCGGGGAACAATAGCAGAACATCTGCGCGTAGGACAGCGATGCATACACCCTCTTGCTGGCGCAGGCTGGTATCTCGTGCTGGAGGGGCTAAGGCTGACGACATGGCGGGCGTGGAAAGGTTCGTTGATCGAAAAGGGGTAGCCGGTGTTCCGGGACCTAATTCGATACCTTCGAGCGAGGTTTGAGACCCCAGCGTTCGCCGAGGTGACGGTTCGGGAGCTTGGCGGTACAAATGATTGATCGATACAAGGCGGCCGCCTGACATGGTCAAGACGTCCGAAGAATTGGCGCTGATGCGGGTATCGGGCAAGCTGCTGGCGGCAGTGTTCGAAATGCTCGACCGGCTGGAATTGGCGGGGATGTCGACGCTGCAAATCGATACGTTGGTCGAGCGCTTCATCACCGACGAACTCGCCGCGCGGCCAGCAAGCAAGGGGCAATATGGATTTGGCCATGTGCTAAATTGCTCGATCAATCACGTCGTCTGCCACGGAGTACCTGATCCGCACGCGACCCTGCGCGACGGCGACATCGTCAATTTCGACATCACGCTGGAAAAGAACGGCTTCATCGCGGATTCGAGCAAAACCTATCTGGTCGGTAGCGCCTCGCCTGTGGCCCGGCGGCTGGTACGCGTCGCGCAGGAGGCGATGTGGAAGGGCATCGGCCAGGTGCGGCCCGGCGCGCATTTGGGCGATATCGGCTTCGCGATCGAGCGCCATGCCAAGCGGCACGGCTATTCGGTGGTACGCGAATATTGCGGGCACGGCATCGGGCGCGAGATGCACGAGGAGCCGCAGGTACTGAACTTCGGAAAGCGCGGGACGGGGATGCGGTTGCGCGAGGGAATGGTGTTCACCGTCGAGCCAATGATCAACCAGGGCACCCGCCGCACCGCGACCGAGGAGGACGGATGGACGGTGGTGACCGGCGACGGCAAATTGTCAGCGCAGTTCGAGCATACCGTGGCGGTAACGCGCGGGGGTGTGGAAGTGCTAACGCTGCGGAGCGACGAGGCAGCGCGCCTGGCGTGACGCCTCTTTACCCGTCCATTTCAGACGTAATCGACCCACGTCACGAAGCGTCTGAAACGAACGGGGACGGGCGTCCTTAGCTCACCGAACCACCAGCCGCGTGTAGAGATGCCACGTCGCATAGCCGAGCCACGGCAGCACGATCGCCAGCCCGATCGCGAAGGGCAGCGTGCCGGCGACGAGCAGCAGTCCCACGCGGATGCCCCACCCGATCGCTTCTTTGGGGTTCCTGCGCGCGGCGGCGATCGAGGTGCGCACCGCGGTGGCGGCATCGACCGGCTGGTCGACGACCATCGGGAACGACACCCACGCTAATACCAGCGCGATCGCTGCGAAGACCAGGCCGACGAGATGGCCGAGCACGATCATCGTCCAGCCCGAAGCGGTGGTGAACAGCCGGCCGATCTCGCTGAGCCGCATCGGCGCTTCGGCGCCCAGCGTCAGCGTGTAGAGGACATAGGCGGCGATCAGCCAGCCGATGAACAATCCGGCGAGGCCGAGCGTGAGGATCGCGATCGGGGTGCGGCTGCGCCCTTTCAACGGATCGAGGAAATGCCACCAGCTCGATTCGAGTCCTTCCTCGCGGCGGCGGGCGAGTTCGTAGAAGCCCGAGGCGGCGGCGGGCCCGGCGATCGAGAGGCCCGCGACCAGCGGGAAGAACAGCGGCAGCAGCGGATCGTTGAAGGTGACGAAAGCCGCGACCAGGCAGACGATCGGGTAGAGCAGGCCGATGACGATCAGGTCGCCGCGCTTCTCCCGAAAATCCTTCCACCCTTCCGCCAGCGCCCAGTCGATATCGGCCTTGCCGATGCGCCGGACTTCGGGGTCGGCGGCGGACGGAGATGCGGGGGCGGAATGCGGAGACGTCGTGACGGCCATGACACTTCCTTCAGCGGTTCGAGAGCGGCGGACTTCCTTTCGTGACTTGCACCGATGCTACACCCGTTCGGCGCAGACGCGAAGACTCAACGCGCAAAGGGCGCGTTGAGCCGCACGATGGCGTGGTTGAGCACTGCCGCGAAGCTGACCCAGGCGAGATACGGAGCGACCAGCCACGACGCCGTCGGCGAGATCGGCCGCAGCCCGATCGCCAGCGCGAGCACTGATCCCCACAGGAAAACTACCTCGATCCGTGCCCAGTCGGGACGCTTCGCCACGAAGAACAGCGGGCTCCACAGCAGGAAGAACAGGGCGTTGACGGCGTAGAGGATCAGGATGTCGGCGCGCTCGGCCGGAGTGTCGGCAGCGTTCCACGCGACCACCGCGGCGCTGGCGGCGCAGGTCAGGATCACGCTCCACGCCGGGCCGAACGCCCAGTTGGGCGGCTGGAAACTCGGCTTGCGCAGATCGGCATACCATTGCCCGATCGGGGTGGTGGCGCCGCCGATCCCGCCCAGCGCCAGCGCCGCGCCGCCCGCCGTCACGATCGGGGTCCAGTCGATTGCCATGATCTTCCCTGTCTAGCTTGTCGAACGTCCAACGCATGATACACGTTCGGGGATGCGTTCCCCATTTCCTTTCAGCGCGATCGTCGGCCAGGACGAGATGAAGCTGGCGCTGCTGATCGCCGCAGTCGATGCGCGGGTCGGGGGAGTGATGGTGTTCGGCGACCGCGGGACGGGTAAGTCGACCGCGGTGCGCGCGCTTGCCGCGCTGCTGCCGCCGGTGCCTGCGGGACAGGTAGGCTATCATGCCGAGGGGGCCGCCCCGGCCAAGGGCAAGGCGGCGGTGCCGTTCGTCGACCTGCCGCTGGGCGCGACCGAGGACCGGGTAGTGGGTGCGCTCGACCTCGAACGCGCGCTGGGGGCAGGGGTCAAGGCGTTCGAACCGGGGCTGCTGGCGCGGGCCAATGGCGGGTTCCTGTATATCGACGAGATCAACCTGCTCGAGGATCATATCGTCGACCTGCTGCTCGACGTCGCGGCGTCGGGCGAGAATCTGGTCGAGCGCGAGGGACTGAGCGTGCGGCATCCGGCGCGGTTCGTGCTGATCGGCAGCGGTAATCCCGAGGAGGGCGAACTTCGCCCGCAGTTGCTCGACCGCTTCGGATTGTCGGTCGAAGTGCGCACGCCGCAGGCCATCGCCGACCGGGTCGAGATATTGAAGCGCTGCGACGCGTTCGAGCGCGATCCGGCGGGGTTCGCGCAAGGCTGGGCGGCGCAGGAGAAGAAGACGCTCAAGCGGATCGCGCGCGGCCGCGATCTGGTCGGCAAGGTCGAGATGCCCGACAGCATTCTGTCGCGCGCGGCGCGGCTGTGCAGCGCGGTCGGCGCGGATGGCCTGCGCGGGGAATTGACCCTGATGCGTGCGGCGCGCGCGCTGGCGGCGCTGGAGGGGGCGAAGGTCGTGGCGGACGCGCATCTCGACCGGGTCGCGGCGCTGGCGCTGCGCCACCGGCTGCGGCGCAATCCGCTCGACGACACCGGATCGACCGCACGGATCGAACGCGCGATGGGCGAGCTGGCGGCGGCATGAGCGGGGCGGGCGATCCGGCGCCCGATGTGCTTGGCGATGCGCTGCTGGCGATGGCGCTGCTGCGGATCGATCCGCTGCTGGGAGGAGTGGTGTTGCGCGGCGACGGACCTGCGCGCGATCGGGTCGTCGAGACGATCGGGGCGGCGCGCACGCTGCCGCGCAACGTCGACGTCGATCGTCTGGTCGGCGGGCTCGACCTGGGCGCGACGCTGGCGCTGGGGCGGCCGGTCGCGCAATCGGGGCTGCTGGCACAGGCCGATGGCGGCGCAGTGCTGCTGCCGGGCGCCGAGCGGACCGACGACGTGGTAGTGAGCGCGCTGTGCGCCGCGCTCGACAGCGGCATGGTTGTAGCGGAGCGTGACGGCCTGAGCCGGCGCGATGCGGCGCGGTTCGTGGTGGTGGCGCTCGACGACGGGATCGAGGACGAGGCCGTGGCGGCACCGCTTGCCGAACGGCTGGCGTTTCGCTTCGATCTGGAGGGGGCCGGGGACGGCCTGCCGCCTGCTTGCGATATGAGTGCCGCGGCGACGCAGGCCATTATCGACGAGGTGCAGATCGAGGCGATCGCGTCGGTCGCGAGCGCGCTCGGGATCGACTCGATGCGGGCGCAGCTGTTCGCGGTGCGGGCGGCGCTGGCGCTGGCGCGGCTGGAAGGGCGTGATGCGGTGTCGGACGGCGATGTCACGGTGGCGGCGCGGCTGGTGCTGGCGCCGCGCGCGACCCGGTTGCCGCAACCCGATGCGGCGGAAGAGGACGAGGCGCCGGAACCGTCGCCGCCGAGCGACGCGCCGGGGGACGAACCGCAGGGCGAGCCGCGCCAGCTCGACGACGTCGTGCTCGAGGCGGTGCTGGCGGCGCTGCCCCCCGACATGCTCGCGGCGATCGCGCAGGGCAGCGCGCGCGCGGCCGCGACTCGGGCGCGCGGCAAGGGAGAGAAGCGCCGCTCGCCGACGCGGGGACGTCCGGTGGGCACGCGCTCGGGCGTGCCACGCGGTGGATTGCGACTGAGCCTGATCGACACGCTGCGCGCGGCGGCGCCGTGGCAGCGATTGCGCGGGCGCGAGGACGCAAGAATCCGCATCCGCAAGGACGACCTGCGGATTCGCCGCTTCGAAAGCCGGGCCGAGGCGACGACCATCTTTGCGGTCGATGCGTCGGGATCATCGGCGCTGGCGCGGCTGGCCGAGGCCAAAGGTGCGGTCGAGCTGATGCTGGCCGAAGCCTATGTAAAGCGGGCGCAGGTCGCCCTCGTGGCGTTTCGGGGTGAGGGTGCCGAGTTGTTGCTGCCGCCGACGCGCAGCCTGGCGCGGGCGCGGCGGGCGCTGGCGGAACTGCCGGGCGGAGGGGGAACCCCGATCGCGGCAGGGCTAACACTGGCGCGCGAACTGGCCGAAGCTGCCGTAGCGCGCGGGCGCACGGCATTTGTGGTGGTGCTGAGCGACGGGCGTGCCAACGTCGCGCTGGCAGGCGGGCCGCGCGGCGCGGCGCAGGGCGATGCGCAGGCCGCGGCGCAGGCGATCGGCGCGGCCGGGATCGACGGGGCATTTGTCGACATCTCGGCGCGACCGCGCGCGGAAGGGGCGGCGCTGGCGGGGGCGATGCGCGCGCGCTATCTGCCGCTGCCGCGCGCCGATGCGCGTGCGATGCACGCGGCGGTCAGGGAGGCCATGCCGAAATGACGCTCCGCTTCGATCGCGAAGGCGCCGATTGGCCCAACCGCTCCGCCAGCCGGTTTGTCAGCGTCGGCCGCATTCGCTGGCACGTGCAGGTGATGGGCAGCGGCCCGGTGCTGCTGTTGCTGCACGGCACGGGCGCGGCGACGCATAGCTGGCGCGACGTGATGCCGCTGCTCGCCGCGCGGTTCACGGTGATCGCACCCGACCTGCCGGGACATGGCTTTACCACGGGGCGTCCGGCAGGCGGGCTGTCGATGGCGGCGATGGCGGGCGCGCTCGCCGAGCTGCTCGCTGCGCTGGAGGTCGGCCCCGGCATGGTGGTCGGACATTCGGCAGGCGCGGCGATCGCCATTCGCATGACACTCGACCGCGACATCGCGCCGCGGGCGATGATCGGTCTCAACCCCGCGCTGCTGCCGTTTCCGGGGATCGCCGCGAAGCTGTTCCCGACGCTGGCCAAGCTGTTGTTCGTCAACCCGTTCGCGCCGCACATCTTCGCGCAGATCGCGCGCGGGCCGGGCGAGGTCGGGCGGTTTCTGGCGCGCAGCACCGGTTCGGCGATCGATGCCGCCGGGGCTGATCTCTACGGCCGCGTGTTCCGCGACGCCGGGCATTGCGGCGGCGCGATCGCGATGATGGCGGAATGGGACCTCGATTCGTTCGCGGCGCGGCTCGGCGAGGTGCAGGTGCCGGTGCTGCTGGTCCACGGCGATCGCGACGCGGCGATCCCGGCCAGCGCAGTCGATGCCGCCGCGGCCCGGATCGACGGTGCGCAGGTCCGGCACCTTTCCGGGCTGGGGCATCTGATGCACGAAGAGCGGCCGGTCGATATCGCCGACATCGTGATCGCATTTGCCGAGGCTAGCGGCGCGCTGGCGCATGCGGAGCAACCGGCATGATCGATCCGAACTATTACGGCCTGGTCGACCTGGGCATCGTCGTCGTCGCGGTGGTCGGCTTCGCGATATGGCAGCTGGTGTCGATCAACCGCGAGATCGCGAGGGACAAGTCGGCCAGGGACGCGTCCGGGTCAGAAGAGCGCGCGCGGCATGCGGTAGGGGAGCATCGAGAGGACGACAGGTGACGCGAACCGCGTCAGCGACAGGCTTTCGTGGACCGCGAACGCATCCTCGCCGAACAGCCGCGTCGCCAGCCCCGAACGGGCGTAGAAGGGGGCGTCGATCCAGGTCTTGACCACTTTCGCCGCGCCGTGGTCGCTGCGGGTGCGGCGATCGATCGCCCAGCCGGTGCGCGGCAGCCGCTGGGATGCGGGCGGCTCGACATCGCGCCAGCGGCCCTGGCGGTCACAGCGCAGTGCGAGATCGAACGGGCGGCCGTCGTCGCACACACCTTCGTACAGCACGGCGACGTCGTTGCGCAGATGCGCGCGCGACCAGTGCCAGCTGCGAAACCCCGTCTCGAGCGGTTCGTCGCCGAAATTGGAATCGAGATAGGCGCTGCCGGTCCACGCCACCCCGGGGCGGCCCATTTCGACTTCAATTCGGGCGCGCGGCGCGATCGGATGCCAGCGGTGCGTCGCCTGCGGGTCGAGCGCGAAGGCGGTGGTGGCGAGCATGTCGGGGTAGAGCTTGACCCGGCCGCGCACCCGATAGGGGATCGGCGCGGAAATCTCGTCGATCTCGATCGTCAGGCAGTCGCCGTCCCACGCCATCGAACTTGGCCCGACGCGGAAATGATCCGCGTCGCGGGTGACGTGCCTGCGTCCCCGCTCGGTCATCGCCCAGGCGCTGCTGCGCGGGCCGTTGAGCGCGATGTTGATCGCGCAGTGATTGTCGGGACGCCTGCGACCGGACAGCTTGTAATAAGGGGAGAACACGCTGCCGACGAAGGCGATGAGGGTCAGGCCGTGCTGGCCGTCCGCGCTGGTCGCGTCGATGTACCACCAGGCATAGCCATTCGCATCGACGCGGACGTCGAAGCGCGGTCCGCTTCCAGGCAATCGACGGCAAGGCTGGCGGACAGTGCGGCCATCGGCAGGCCCGCGCCCGGATGGCAGCTCCCGCCCGCGCAGTAGAGCCCAGGGATCCGCGTCCGGCTGCCCTGGCGCAGGAAGGACGCCGCCCATCCGTGCGAGGCCCGTCCATACAGGGCTCCACCCGTCGACGGACAAAGGCTCTCGAAATCGCTCGGCGTCAGCAGCCGGGTTGCCGGCGGCGGCAAATCGAGCGAAAGCCCGGCCTGCGACAGCCGATTGCGCATCGCCTGGGTGCATGTCTCGATCTCCTGCTGGGAAAAGCCGCCGCGGTCGCCGCGCGGCGGGGCGTTGACGATGATCTGGAAGCGTTCTTCGCCACTGCGGGCGTCGGCGGCGGTGTCGTCGCGGTCCTGCGCGCAGACATAGACGCTGGCGTCGGCGGCGAGGCGTCCGGCGGCGAGTGCGGCAAACTCGGCACGATAGTCCGGCGAGAAGAACACGTTATGGCGCAGCAGCGGGAAGCCGGCGGCGCGGCCGCGCGTAACCCACACCATCGCCGACAGCGAGCGGTTGCGGGGCCGGATGCGGCGCACGGCGCGCGCGGCGTCAGGGCCGAACCGGCCATCGCCGAGGGCAGCCGGATCGGCGTTGCAGACCACGGCATCGGCGGTTAGGTGCTCGCCCGACGCGAGCGTGACCCCGGCCGCGCGCCCACGCACGATGTCGATCGTCGCCACCGGCGCGGCATAGCGGAACTGCGCCCCGTTCGCCTTTGCCAGCGCCTCCAGCGCCGCGGCGAGGCGGTGCACGCCGCCGTCGATCAGCCACACGCCGCGCGCCTCGACATGCGCGATCAGCATCAGCGTGGCGGGGCAGGCGAAGGGCGACGATCCGCAATAGGTGGCATAGCGGCCGAACAGCTGGCGCAGCCGCGGATCGGCGAAATGCCTGCCGAGCCCGCTCCACAGCGAGCGATAGGGATTGAGCCGGAACGCGCGCGCCGGCGCGGTGGCGAGGATGCGCGCGGTGAGGCCGAGCGGATTGGTCGCCTGCGCGCGCAGGAAGGTCGTATCGAGCGCGTCGAAGATGCCCTGTGCCTCCTCGCGAAAGGCACGATAGCCGGTGACGGCACCGGGGCCGGCGAACCGGCCGATGGCGTCTTCGCTGGCGGCAGGATCGGCGAACAGGTCGAGGCGGTCATCGCCCCACGCATGGCGGGCGAGCACTGCCGCAGGCCGTGCGCTGACGTGATCGGCGAGGCGCGCGCCGCAGCGCTCGAAAATCTCCTCGAACACATCGAGCATCGTGAACACGGTCGGACCCGCGTCGATCGCGGTGCCATCGACATCGAGCGCGCGCAGCTTGCCGCCGGGGCCGGACTGCGCTTCGACCACGGTCACCTCGTCCCCGCGCGCGGCAAGCAGCGCGGCCGTGACCAGCCCGCCCATGCCGCTGCCGAGGATCGTCACCCGTTGCCGGGGCATCGCTTACCCCTTTCAGGATCGCCGTTGACGCGATCGTAGCAGCTGTCCAAACCCTTGGACATATGGATTGTCAATCATGAGCGACGGATGGCGCAGGGCGCTGGTGCAACGGCGCAATCGACTGCTGGCCGATCCCCGGTTCCAGCGCTTCGCCGCGCGCTTTGCGCCGACACGACCGGTGGCACGCAGCGAGGCCCGGGCGCTGTTCGACCTGGTGGCGGGATTCACCTATTCGCAGACGCTGGCGGCATTCGTCGAGAGCGGAATGCTGGCGGCGCTCGAACCCGGTGCGATGGACGCGTCGGTGCTCGCCGAGGCGACGCAGTTGCCGGTGGAGGCAAGCGAACGGCTGGCGCGCGCCGCCGCGGCGCTGCGGCTGGCGGAGCGTGTCGGGACGCACTGGATGCTGGGCAGTGCGGGCGCGGCGTTGCTCGGCAATCGCGGCATCCTCGAGATGATCGCGCACCATCGCCTGCTCTACGCCGACCTCGCCGATCCGCTGGCGGCGCTGCGTTCACGCGGGGGCGGCGCGCTGGCGCGATACTGGCACTACGCGCAGGACAGCGGGCAGGGGAGCGCTGACGAGGTGGCGGGCTATTCGGCGCTGATGGCGGCGTCGCAGCCGCTGGTCGCCGACCAGGTGATCGACGCCTATCGCTTTGGCGCACATCGCCGCGTGCTCGACATCGGCGGCGGCGAAGGGGCGTTCGTCGAACGGCTGCAGGAGCGGCACCCGGCGATTCGCGCGACGGTGTTCGACCTGCCCGAAGTGGCCGAGCGCGCGCGGGCGCGATTCGCGGCGAAGGGGCTTGGCGGGCTCGACGCGGTCGGGGGGGATTTCCTGGCAGGGGAGCTGCCGCGAGAGCAGGAGTGCGTCACGCTGGTGCGCATCCTGCACGACCATGATGCCGACCCGGCAGCGCGATTGCTGCGCAACATTCGCGCAGCATTGCGCCCCGGCGGGCAGCTGGTGATCGCCGAGCCGATGGCGGGGACGCCGGGTGCCGTGGCATCGGGCGACGCGTATTTCGGCTGGTATCTGTGGGCGATGGGTTCGGGGCGGCCGCGAAGCCCGAGGGAGATCGGGACAATGCTTGCCGACGCCGGGTTTGCGAGGTCGCGGCTGTTGCGGACGCAATTGCCGATCACGGCAAGGGTGGTTGTCGCCACCGCCTGACGATGACCATCGTCAATCAACATTGACAACATCAACTGTCCAGTTAGGATGACAGGTGCGGAAGAGGTCCGGCCTGGACCCTTCGCCAATCAGGGGAGCGCGCAATGCAGGCGCTGGCGATCATATTGGAGGCTCCCGAGCGCCTCTCGCTGCGTCCGCTGACCCTGCAGCCGATGGGCAGTAGCGACCTTTTGATCGAAATCGCCTGGAGCGGCGTCAGCACCGGGACCGAGAAACTGCTGTGGAGTGGCAGGATGCCGCCCTTTCCGGGGCTCGGCTATCCGCTGGTGCCCGGATATGAGTCGGTCGGGCGCGTGGTCGACGCCGGCGCCGAAGTCCGCGGACGGATCGGCGAATGGGTCTTCGTTCCCGGTGCGAACTGTTATGTCGATGCCCGCGGCCTGTTCGGGGGCAGCGCGCGCCGGGTCATCCTTCCCTCGGCGCGCGCATTGCCGGTCAGCGAGCGGCTCGGCGCCCGCGGCACGCTGCTGGCGCTGGCCGCAACCGCCTTCCATGCGGTCGATGCCGCGGCTCCGCCCGAGCTGATCGTCGGGCACGGTATCCTGGGCAGGTTGATCGCACGGATCGTCATCGCGATGGGCAAACCTGCGCCGATGGTGTGGGAGATCCGGTTCGACCGGCGCGACGGCGGCGGAGCGTACCGGGTGATCGACCCGATCCGCGACGAGCGCCGCGACTATCGCGCGATCTGCGACGCGAGCGGCGCGGGCGAGATCCTCGATACGCTGGTGATGCGGCTGGCCAAGGGCGGCGAGATCACGCTGGCGGGATTCTACGACAGCCTGACCTTTGCATTTCCGCCCGCGTTCATGCGCGAGGCGCGGCTGCGGATCGCCGCCGAGTTCACCCCTGCCGACGTCGCCGCGGTCACCGCGCTGATCGATGCCGGCAGCCTCTCGCTCGACGGGCTCATCAGCCATGTCCGACCCGCCGCCGACGCGGCCGATGCCTATCCGTCCGCCTTTACCGACCCCGAGTGCCGCAAGATGGTGCTCGACTGGAGTGCGCTATGACCATGCTCGACATCGGCGCGCTGCGCGAAGAGGCGAGCCATGAGCCCGATCCGGTACCGAGCGGCCCGGTCACGAAGGAAACGCAGATCATCGCGATCTATGGCAAGGGCGGCAGCGGCAAGTCGTTCGCGCTCGCCAATCTGAGCTACATGATGGCGCAGCAGGGCAAGCGGGTGCTGCTGATCGGTTGCGATCCCAAGAGCGATACCACCAGCCTGTTGTTCGGCGGCAAGGCGACGCCGACGATCATCGAGACCTCGTCTGCCAAGAAGCTGGCGGGCGAGGAGATCGGCATCGAGGACGTGTGCTTCCAGCGCGACGGGGTGTTCGCGATGGAACTGGGCGGGCCGGAAGTCGGCCGCGGCTGCGGCGGGCGCGGGATCATCCACGGGTTTGAGACGCTCGAGAAGCTGGGCTTTCACGAATGGGGCTTCGACTACGTCCTGCTCGATTTCCTGGGCGACGTGGTGTGCGGCGGCTTCGGCCTGCCGATCGCGCGCGACATGTGCCAGAAGGTGATCGTCGTCGCGTCGAACGACCTGCAATCGCTCTACGTCGCCAACAATGTCTGCAAGGCGGTCGAGTATTTCCGCAAGATGGGCGGCAATGTCGGCGTGGCGGGCATCCTGATCAACAAGGACGACGGGTCGGGCGAGGCGCAGGCATTTGCCGATGCGGTCGGCATCCCGACGCTGATCTCGATTCCCGCGCACGAGGATATCCGCAAGAAATCGGCGAACTACCAGATCATCGGCACGTCGGACAGCCAATGGGGTCCGCTGTTCGCCGAGCTTGCCGACAATGTCGCGACCGCTCCGCCGGTACGCCCGACCCCGCTCGACCAGGACGGGCTGCTGGGGCTGTTCAAGCCCGAGGATACCGGCGGCAACGTCACGCTTAAGCCCGCGACGCAGGCGGACATGCGGGGCAAGCCGTTTGTCACCAAGCCGAGCCTCGAAGTCGTCTATGACGCAGTCTGACGCCTTTGCCACGCCACCGCGCGAGCGCGATCGGATCGCGCCTGCCGAGGGAGGCTGCGCCAGCGGCGAGACATTGCGCGCGGCGGCGGTCGAGGCCGGGAAATCGGATGTCCTCGACCGGTACGCCGCGGATTACCCCAAAGGCCCGCACGACCAGCCACAGTCGATGTGCCCCGCCTTCGGATCGCTGCGCGTGGGACTGCGCATGCGGCGTACCGCGACGGTGCTGTCGGGGTCGGCGTGCTGCGTCTATGGCCTGACCTTCACCAGCCATTTCTACGGCGCGCGGCGCAGCGTCGGCTATGTGCCGTTCAGTTCGGAGACTTTGGTCACCGGCAAGCTGTTCGAGGACATTCGCGACGCGGTGCACCAGCTCGCCGATCCGGCGCTGTACGACACGATCGTCGTGACCAATCTGTGCGTGCCGACCGCGAGCGGCGTGCCGCTGCAATTGCTGCCCGACAGCATCAACGGCGTGCGGGTGATCGGCATCGACGTTCCCGGATTCGGCGTGCCGACGCATGCCGAGGCAAAGGACGTGTTGGCCGGCGCGATGCTGGCCTATGCCCGCAAGGAAGCCGAGATCGGCCCGGTCGCCGCGCCGCGCGAGCGGTCCGATCGCCCGACGGTGACGCTCCTGGGCGAAATGTTTCCTGCAGACCCCCCGGGTATCGGGCAGATGCTCGAGCCGCTGGGCCTCGCCGCAGGGCCGGTCGTGCCGACGCGCGAATGGCGCGAGCTGTACGCTGCGCTCGACTGCGCCGTCGTCGCGGCGATCCATCCCTTCTACACCGCCAGCGTCCGCGAGTTCGAAGCGGCCGGGCGCAGCGTCGTCGGGTCCGCGCCGGTCGGCGTCGACGGCACCGCGGCATGGCTCGACGCGATCGGCTCCGCCTGCGGGATCGCCCGGGACAAGGTGGATGCGGCGAAGGATCGCTTCCTTCCGGCCATCGCCGCGGCACTGGCGGCCAAGCCGATTGCGGGGCGGATCACCGTGTCGGGCTATGAAGGATCCGAGCTGCTCGTCGCGCGGCTGCTGATCGAGAGCGGGGCGGACGTGCCCTATGTCGGCACCGCCTGCCCCCGAACGCGCTGGTCCGATCCCGACCGCGAATGGCTGGAGGCGAAGGGCGTTCGCGTCCAGTTCCGCGCCAGCCTCGAACGGGACATCGCCGCGCTCCATGAATTCGGCCCCGACCTTGCGATCGGCACGACGCCGGTGGTGCAGCATGCCAAGGCGCGCTCGATCCCGGCGCTGTATTTCACCAACCTGATCTCGGCGCGGCCGTTGATGGGGCCGGCGGGGGCGGGCAGCCTGGCGATGGTGGTCAATGCCGCGATGGCCAATCGCGACCGCTTTGCGAGGATGACCGAGTTCTTCGAAGGCGTCGGGGCGGGGCCGAGCGCCGGGCTATGGACGGAGACGCCGGTCGAGCGGCCGGACTTCAAGGCGAAATATGCGGCGCGGCGGATCGCGGCGGCGAAGGCCGTCGAAGCGGTGGGATCGTGACCCTCATCCTCGATCACGACCGTGCGGGTGGCTATTGGGGGGCGGTGTACGCGTTCACTGCGATCAAGGGGTTGCAGGTCATCATCGACGGACCGGTCGGGTGCGAGAACCTGCCGGTGACGTCGGTTCTTCACTACACCGACGCACTGCCGCCGCACGAACTGCCGATCACCGTCACCGGGCTGTCCGAACAGGAACTGGGCCGCGACGGCACCGAAGGCGCGATGCGGCGGGCGTGGCAGACGCTCGACCCCGACCTGCCTGCGGTGGTCGTCACCGGATCGATCGCCGAGATGATCGGCGGCGGGGTGACGCCGGAAGGGACCAACATCGCCCGCTTCCTGCCGCGCACCATCGACGAGGACCAGTGGCAGTCGGCGGATCGCGCGCTCACCTGGCTGTGGACGCAGTTCGGGCCCAAGAAAGTGCCGCCGTTCCGCCGCAAGGAAGGGGCAAGGCCCAAGGTCAACATCATCGGCCCGATGTACGGCACCTTCAACATGCCGAGCGATCTCGCCGAAATCCGGCGACTGATCGAGGGGATCGGCGCCGAGGTCGCGATGGCGTTCCCGCTCGGCAGCCACCTCGCCGACGTGCGGCGGCTGGCCGAGGCCGAAGTCAATATCTGTATGTACCGCGAGTTCGGACGCGGGCTGTGCGAGACGCTCGAGCGCCCGTACCTGCAGGCACCGATCGGGCTGGAGAGCACGACGCGGTTCCTGCGCAAGCTCGGCGAACTGCTCGGGCTTGATCCCGAACCGTTCATCGAGCGCGAGAAGCACACCACGATCAAGCCGCTGTGGGACCTGTGGCGGTCGGTGACGCAGGACTTTTTCGGCACGGCGAGCTTCGGCATCGTCGCCACCGATACCTATGCGCGCGGCATCCGCAATTTCCTCGAAGGCGACATGGGACTGCCCTGCACCTTCGCCTTTTCGCGCAGCGCCGGGATCAAGCCCGACAATCACGCGGTGCGCGACGCGATCCGCGACACGCCGCCGCTGGTGCTGTTCGGCAGCTTCAACGAGCGCATGTACATGGCCGAGGCGGGCGGGCGCGGAATGTATATTCCCGCGAGCTTCCCCGGCGCGGTGATCCGCCGCCATACCGGCACGCCGTTCATGGGCTATGCCGGCGCGACCTATCTGGTCCAGGAAGTGTGCAATGCGCTGTTCGATGCGCTGTTCCACATCCTCCCGCTGGCCAGCCAGCTCGACGCCGTCGATCCGACACCGGCGCGCGATCAGGCGGAGATCGGCTGGGACGACGCCGCCAAGGCCGGGCTCGATGCCGCGGTCGAGCGCGAGCCGGTACTCGTGCGCATCTCCGCCGCCAAGCGCATCCGCGATGCCGCCGAACGCGCCGCGCGGCGCGCGGGCGAAACCCGTGTCAGCGAACGCCGCCTGGCCGACGCGCTTACCGAAAGCCGCGGACGATGACCGCGACAATGCCATTCCCGCCTGACCCCGCACGGGGACCAAGCGGTGCCAAGATCGCTGCCGGGCTTTCCCGGCCGCGATACCGCCTGGGAGCATGTTCCGGGCTCCCGTCCTCGTCGGGAACAATGGAGACGAAGATATGAGTGACATCAGAGACGAAAGGATGGGGCCAGGAACCTACCTGACCCCGGAAGAAGCGAAGGAGTTCCACAAGCTCTTCATGGCGAGCTTTCTGGGCTTCACGATCGTCGCGATCATCGCGCATTTCCTGGTATGGTCGTGGCGGCCGTGGCTGCCCGGTCCCAACGGCTATGCGTCGATCAATGACGGGGTGCAGGTGGCGCAGGCCGTCCTCACCTCGTTCCTGGCATAAGGGAGGAAGCGGTCATGTGGAGAACCTGGCTCATCTTCGACCCGCGCCGGACGCTGGTCGCGCTTGCGATCTTCCTGTTCGTGCTGGCAATCCTGATTCATTTCATCCTGCTCAGCACCGACCGGTTCAACTGGCTTGACGGCCCGCGCACGGCTCCGGCCGCCGCGACGGCGCCGATGGCCGCTCCGGCGACGTAGCGCCGGTCTGCGTACCCCGCGCCGCGCCGTCCCGGCGCGCGCGGGTCGGGGCAGGCGGGGTCGTCCGGGGGATGACCTCGCTACCCGGTCCAATATTGCAACGGCAACGACGCAGGGCTCCGGTCCGCGCGCGGAGGAATGGTCATGGCTCTGCTGAGTTTCGAGCGGAAGTACCGGGTGCGCGGGGGGACGCTGCTGGGCGGCGACCTGTTCGACTTCTGGGTCGGGCCTTTCTATGTCGGCTTTTTCGGCGTGACGACGGCGTTCTTCGCCGCGCTCGGCACGCTGCTCATTTTCTACGCGGCGTCGCTGGGGCCGACCTGGAACCCGTGGCTGATCTCGATCGCGCCGCCCGACCTGAGCTACGGGCTGGCGCTCGCCCCTCTGCGCGAGGGCGGGTTCTGGCAGATCATCACCATCTGCGCGATCGGGGCATTCTGTTCGTGGGCGCTGCGCGAGGTCGAGATCTGCCGCAAGCTCGGCATCGGCTATCACGTACCGGTGGCGTTCGCGGTGGCGATCTTCGCCTATATCAGCTTGGTGGTGATCCGCCCGGTATGGCTCGGCGCCTGGGGGCACGGCTTTCCCTACGGCATCTTCAGCCATCTCGATTGGGTGTCGAACACCGGCTACCAATATCTCCATTTCCACTACAACCCGGCGCACATGCTGGCGGTGAGCTTCTTCTTCACCACCACGCTGGCGCTGGCGCTGCACGGCGCACTGGTGCTGTCGGCGGTCAACCCGGCGCGCAACCGCGACGGCAGCCCGGGCGAGGTCAAGACGCCCGAATATGAGGACGCGTTCTTCCGCGACACCATCGGCTATTCGATCGGCACGCTGGGCATCCACCGGCTCGGCCTGTTCCTGGCGCTGTCGGCGGGATTTTGGAGCGCGGTCTGCATCATCATTTCCGGCCCGTTATGGACCCGCGGCTGGCCCGAATGGTGGACGTGGTGGCTCGACCTGCCGATCTGGAGCTGAGGGGAAACGTCATGGCACGCTATCAGAATCTCTTCACTCAGGTGCAGATCCGGTCGCTTCCCGAACTCGGCCCGCCGCTGCACGGCGCGACCTTCGGGCGGACGGGGCGCGGCGGGTTTTCGTACTGGCTCGGCAAGTTCGGCGGTGCGCAGCTGGGGCCGATCTATCTCGGCCGGCTCGGCATCGCCTCGCTGGTCTGCGGCTTCCTCGCCTTCGAGATCGTCGGGCTGAACATGTTCGCCAGCGTCGGCTGGGACCCGGTCCAGTTCGTGCGGCAGCTGCCCTGGCTGGCTCTCGAGCCGCCGGGGCCGGAATGGGGCTTCACGCTGTTCGTGCCGCTTGCCGAAGGCGGGTGGTGGCAGTTTGCGGGCTTCTTCATGTCGGCCAGCGTGCTGCTGTGGTGGCTGCGCACCTATCGCCGCGCCAAGGCGCTGGGCATGGGCACGCATGTGTCGTGGGCGTTCCTGTCGGCGATCTGGCTGATGCTGGTGCTCGGCTTCATCCGGCCGCTGCTGATGGGCAGCTGGGCGGAGGCGGTGCCGTTCGGCATCTTCCCGCACCTCGATTGGACCGCGGCGTTCTCGATCCGCTACGGCAATCTCTTCTACAATCCGTTCCACGCGCTTTCGATCGCGTTCCTCTACGGATCGACGCTGTTGTTCGCGATGCACGGCGCGACGATCCTGGCGGTCGGGCGCTATGGCGGCGAGCGCGAGATCGAGCAGATCACCGACCGCGGAACGGCTTCCGAGCGCGCGGCGCTGTTCTGGCGCTGGACGATGGGGTTCAACGCGACGATGGAATCGATCCATCGCTGGGCCTGGTGGTTCGCGGTGCTGACCACGCTGACCGGCGGCATCGGCATCCTGCTGACCGGTACCGTCGTCGACAACTGGTATCTGTGGGCGATCGAGCATGGCTATGCGCCTGCCTATCCCGGCACCGGCGTCGTCGATCCATCGACCCTAGTGGGAGCATCGCAATGATCGCGCGGGCACGTTCCTCCATGCTGCTGATCGGCGGCGTCACCGGCGCGGCGCTTGCGCTGGCGGGATGCGAGCTGGGGCCGAAGCAATCGACGCAGACCGGATATCGCGGCACCGGCATGGCGCAGGTGATCGACGTGAGCACGGTCGGCGAGCAGGCGGCGATCCCGGACGATCCCTATCCGTTGCCGCCCGACACCGGACCGCGCGCGCGCGAGGTCTATCAGAACGTCCAGGTGCTGGGCGACGTGTCGGCGGAGCGCTTCAACCACCTGATGGCGCAGATCACCCAGTGGATCGCGCCGCCCGAGGCGGGGTGCAATTACTGCCACAATCCGGCGAACATGGCGTCGGACGAAGTCTATACCAAGCTGGTCGCCCGCCAGATGCTGCGCATGACGCAATCGATCAATTCGAAATGGTCGACGCACGTCCAGCAGACCGGCGTGACCTGCTATACCTGCCACCGCGGCAATGCGGTTCCGCAATATACCTGGGCGGTGCAGCAGGGCACGCCCGATCCGCGCTCGATCCTCAACAACAAGCGTGGGCAGAACACGCCCAATGCCAATGTCGGCTATGCCTCGCTGCCATACGATCCGTTCGTCGCCTATCTGCAGGGCGGGCTGAGCTCGCGCGTGGCCGGCAAGACGTCGCACCCGATGGGCACCGGGAAATCCACCAAGGAGACTGAGGCCAGCTATGGCTTCATGATGCATCTGTCGCAATCGCTGGGGGTCAATTGCACCTTCTGCCACAACACCCAGTCGCTGGGCGCGTGGAACCTCAGCCGGCCGCAGCGCGCGACCGCCTATTACGGCATCCGCATGGTCAACGACATCAACGACGCGCACATCAATCCGCTCGCGCCGGTATTCCCGGCCAATCGCAAGGGGCCGCAGGGCGATCCGTACAAGGTCAACTGCATGACCTGTCATCAGGGGCTGAATAAGCCACTGGGCGGACAGAGCATGCTGGCGCGATCGCCGACGCTGCGCGGCCCGATCGGAGTCGCGGCGGCGGAGGATGTCGGCGGCGTCGCCGGACGCGTTGCGACCGAACGCGCGTTCGACGATCCGCAGGCGGTCAACACCGGCCCGGCGGCGGCACCCGCCGACCGGCCGAGCGCACCGGTGGAGGAACCCGCCCGGTAAGTCTTGCCCCAAGGCCCCGGCACGTACGCCGGGGCGGACCGGAGGTGCGATGCACGATCTGAGCGCGCGCAGCCATCCGCTGCGCGCCAGCCTGTCGGCCGAGATGCATGTGCGGCGCCTGCCGCGCTTTGCCAGCCCGTGCCGGTTGCTGCAGGTGGTGACGCTGCTCGGCGACCAGGCCGCGCGCGAGAGCCGCGCCTATGTCGAGGACATCGCCACCGCGCATGGGCATCGCATCGCGCCCGCGTCGCGCTATGCGGTGCTGCCGGTCGGCGGCTTCACCCTGGTGTGGGAGGGGCATACCGAATTCGCCAGCTTCACGCTGATCCGGCAGGGAAGCTTCGGCGATCCGTTCGATACGGCGGTGTTCGACGGCGAGGCGGCGTCGATCCTGATCGGACTGCCGGGCGAGGTGATCCGCGCGACCCAGATCGCAGTGATCCGCCATGCCGGCGGAATGCCCGATCGGGCCGCGCTGGGCGAATGGTTCGATCCGTCGGCGCTGACGGTATGCAACGTCGCGCAGGGCAAGGCGCGGATCGCGTCGGATTTCATGCTGCACGGCGACGGCTTCGGGCGGCTGCTGGTCGAGGACATCGCGCTGGAAGGCGACGAGACCGCGCAGGTGGTGGTGCGGATGCAGGAGCTGGGCAATTACCGCAACATGGCGCTGCTCGGCCTGCCGCTGGCGCAGCAGCTGACCCCCGAGGTCACCGCGATCGAGCAGCGGCTGTCGGCGCTGACGCACCAGGTGTCCGAGCGCAGCACCAGCGACGACGCGCTGCTCGACGAGCTGACGTCGGTATCGGCCGAGCTGGCGCGGCTGGTCGCGGCGACGCGGTATCGGATGAGCGCGACGCGCGCCTATGCGCAGCTGAGCATGGAACGGCTCGCCAGCCTGGCGGTCGGCGCGGTGCGCGGTTTCCAGACGCTGGCCGATTTCACAGAACGCCGGCTGGCACCTGCGGTGCGAACCTGTGAGAGCTTTTCGGCGCGGTTGGAGGATCTGTCGCAGCGCACGGCGTGGACCAGTTCGCTGCTGCGCACCCGGATCGATATCGCGCTCGCCAAGCAGAACCGCGACCTGCTCGAATCGATGGACCGCCGCGTGCGGCTCCAGCTGCGGCTGCAACAGGCGGTCGAGGGGCTGTCGGTGGTGGCGATCAGCTATTATCTCGTCTCGCTGATCGGCTATCTGGCGTATCCGGCTGGGGCGGAGGCCAAGCCGTATATCGTGGCCGCGGCGGTGCCGGTGGTGATGCTCGCGGTATGGGTCCTCGCCCGGCCGCTGCGCCGGGGACTGGAGGAGTAAGTGCGTGCCGCGTCGGTTGCGAGCCGAAGCGGAACGTCGGGCTGTTTCCCAAGCGCACTGCACAATACGATCTATAAATTCCGGATCGAGCCCGTTGCGGCATCGATGACTCGGCGCGCGGTTCGAAGTGGCCGTCGTGGAATGGGTGGCAAATGGGACAGTCCTTGATGCTATTCAGGGGCACCATTGCAACACGTTCGCCAAGGTGGGCTCGTTCGATTGAGGACGCTCGACAGTCCAAGCGTAGCGGGATACGCTCACTGAGCGAGGGCCAAGGGCCCAGGAGAGCGACAATGCGCATTTTCATCCTAGCAACGCTTCTTCTCGCTGCCGGCACCGCAAGGGCCCAAGATGGCGAGCGTATCGAGATCGAGATGTCGAACTTCAAGTACTCGCCAGCCACCATCACCTTGGCCCATGACAAGCCGTACGTCCTGCATTTCGTGAACCATTCTGGCGGGGGTCACGACTTCGTCGCCGAAAACTTCTTCACCGCCGCGAATGTCGCGCCTGCGGATCGTGTATATGTCAAGACGGGTGGAATAAGGCTCAACGGTGGCGAAGGGCTCGACATTCACATCGTCGCGCCAGCGCCGGGCCGCTACAAAGCGCATTGTTCGCATTTCATGCACTCCACCTTCGGGATGACGGGAACGATCGTCGTCAATTGAACGCAGCTTTCGCCGCGAAAACGCAGGGGGCATATACAGCATGAGGAGCGTCGACACGGGCAGGGTGGGTTTGGCTGGGTCAACGCAATGAAGCGTAAGGCGGCCGATGAAGATCGCGACAAACAAGGCCTTGAGCGGACCACATTCTTTTCGGATGCGGTGTTTGCGATCGCGATGACCCTTCTGATAGTCGAGGTGAAGCTGCCGCACATTCCCCATGCCACCGGGGAAGAGTTGGGTCAGGCGCTGCTCAACCTGATACCAAATTATATCGGGTTTCTGGTAAGCTTTTCGGTACTCGGAAGATTCTGGATCGTGCATCACGAAGTGATGGGCGTTCTAAAAGGTACCAATCGGCGGTTGATCGCAGTCAATTTGCTTCTGCTGCTTGCTGTGGCCTTTATGCCGTTCCCGACTGCGGTGATCAGCGAACACGTGCAATTAAGAGTTGCTGTCGGTTTCTACACCGGCTGGCTGGTAGTGCTCGGAGTTCTGAACCGACAGCTAATCCGCAGCATCATAGCTTCTCCCGAGCTACTCGACGAGGATGTTGCCGTGGACGACATGCTGCCGATCTTGCGGCGGAGCTGGACCTCGATCGCTATCGGCGTCAGCGCCTTCGCTGGCGGCATGGTCAGCTGGATCGCAGCTTTGGCGGTGCTCACGGTGGGTAGCCCGCTAATCAGCATTGCAATCGGTCGCTACGCGTCCTTGAGGTCCGCTTCAGCTAAGTAAAATTGTCTTTGCGTGCCAGTCGGCGTGGGGGGGGCGAACCTCGCACCAACGGCAAGGTCGCGACGCCGCGCGGGATGGGCGCGGCCGGTCGTCCAAGTACCCAAGGTCAACGATCGGCGCGCCTACTGCTGTGTCCCGACAATGCGTTCCCGGTCCTCTCGCCGGCTTCAGGCCGCCATCTCGCGCCGCGCCAGCTCGCACATCGACCAGATTTCGCTCAGGCCCCGCACCAGCTTGTCGATGTCGTCGTCAGTGTGGACCGGCGAGGGGGTGAGGCGCAGGCGTTCGGTGCCTACGGGCACGGTGGGATAATTGATCGGCTGCACATAGATGCCGTGATGCTCCATCAGCCAGTCGCTGATGCGTTTGCACTTGTGCGCATCGCCGACCATCACCGGGATGATGTGGCTGGGATTGTCGATCGTCGGGATGCCGATCGCGTCGAGGCGGCGTCGGACATAGGCGACGCGTTCCTGATGGCGATCGCGCTCGACCTGGCTGGCCTTGAGGTGGCGGATGCTCGCCGCCGCGCCCGCTGCCAGCGCGGGCGGGAGTGCCGTCGTGAAGATGAAGCCGCTGGCGAAGCTGCGCACAAAATCGCACATCGCGGCGGACCCGGCGATATAGCCGCCCATCACGCCGAACGCCTTGCCCAGCGTGCCTTCGATCACGGTGATGCGGTCCATCAATCCGCGAGCCTCGGCAACGCCGCCGCCGCGCGGTCCGTAGAGGCCGACGCCGTGGACCTCGTCGATATAGCTCATCGCGCCGTGCTTTTCGCAGACGTCGAGGATTTCCTCGATCGGGGCGATGTCGCCGTCCATCGAATAGACGCTTTCGAACGCGACCAGCTTGGGCCGCGCCGGATCGAGCGCCGAGAGGCGGCGGTCGAGATCCTCGGGATCGTTGTGCGCGAAGCGATGGCATTCGGCGCGGCTGTGGCGGATGCCCTCGATCATCGACGCGTGGTTCAAGGCGTCGGACAGCACGATACAGCCGGGGATGCGCGCCGCCAGCGTGCTGAGCGCCGCCCAGTTCGAGACATATCCGCTGGTGAACAGCAACGCCGATTCCTTGCCGTGGAGGTCGGCAAGCTCGCGCTCCAGCTCGACATGCGCGTGGGTGGTGCCGGAGATGTTGCGGGTGCCGCCCGCGCCCGCGCCGCAGCGGTCGAGCGTCTCGTGCATCGCCTTCAGCACGGCGGGATGCTGGCCCATGCCGAGATAGTCGTTCGAGCACCATACCGTGACCTTGTCGACGCCGACATGGTTGAAGCATTCGGCATGCGGGAAATTGCCCGCCTTGCGCTCCAGTTCGGCGAACACGCGGTAGCGCCCGTCGTCGCGCAGCATGTCCAGTTCGACCTGGAAGAATGCTTCGTAGTCCATGTTCGTCCTCCCCCTTATTCCGTCGTCGCGGCGGGCAGTACCGCCGGCTTGCGCTCGGCCGAAGCCCAGCGCCACAATGTCCCGTCCTTTAATGGCAGCATCAAAAACAGATGCTCGACCAGTCCCAGCACCGCCAGCCCCGCGAGCAGCGTCGCGGTGACTGCGCCGCCGCCGCTTCCCGCCTCGGCCGCGCGCCACGCGAGCGTCGCGAGCAGCATGCAGCCGAGCAGCGACACCGGATAGAGCCAGCTGATCCGCCGCGTCCCGAAATAGGTCTTGAGATAGGCGAGATGCGCCGGGAAAATCTCGTCCGACAGGTTCGCCACGCCGAGGAACAGGTTGAGCTTTGCGCTCAGCCGCAGTGCGAACAGCAGCGCGAAGGTCAGCGGCGCGGCCTGGTTGGGCTGTCCCCAGCACAGCGCGAACAGCGCGAGCACCGTCGCCGCCAGCGCGACTTCATGATGGATGACGGTGGCGGTTGCGGCGCTGAACCGTGCCCAGCCATGCAGGCCGGGCGGGCAGGGAGTGCGGCGCGGGCCGGCGACGAAGCCCATCAGGAACCCCATTTCGTGCCAGCCCCAGATCACGATCGCCGCCGCGAAGCCGAGATAGGCGCCGCCGGGCGAGGTATCGCCGGCGATCCACCACAGCGCCACCATTGCCGCCAGCGCCGCGATTCCGCTCCACGCGAAACTGCGCGCGAAGGTCGCGCGCGGGCGGCTGTCGAGCCACACCACCGCAGCGGTGCCGACGAACCACATCAGCAGCGCGAACAGGAGCGGCGGCGCGCTCACCAGGCGGGGACCATCCGTACGCTCGCCGGGGCCTCGTTGCGCTCGGCGCGGTGGAAATAGAGCCGGATGAACGCGAGCCCGGCGCCCGCCATCCCGGTCAGGCGCTTGAACGCGCCGCCGATCCCGCCCTGGCGCTTGCCGTCGTCGATGCGGGCGGCGGCGTTGCGGATCGCTTCCAGCCCCGCGCGGAAACCCGGCGCGTCGGTGTCGAGCACCACCGGGAACACTTGCCGCGTGATCGCCGAACAGACGCGATAGACCTGAAGGTCATAGTCGGTCGGGTCGATGCCGAGCCCCTTGTGAAACGCCGGGCGGTTGTGATCGCGCACGTACATCGTCGCATATACCGCAACGAGGAAGAAACGGATCCACAGCCGGTTGTGCCCGGCGAGCAATTTGGGGTCGGCGCGCATCAGCAGCGCGAACGCCTCGCCGTGGCTGAACTCGTCGTTGCACCATTCCTCGAACCAGTTGAAGATCGGGTGGAAGCGGTGGTCGGGGTGGGCGGCGAGGTGCCGGAAGATGGTGATGTACCGCGCATAGCCGATCTTTTCGGACAGGTATGTCGCGTAGAAGATGAATTTCGGCCGGAAATAGGTGTATTTCTTGGCGCGCGTGAGGAAGCCCAGGTCGATGCCAATGCCGGCGTCCTTGAGCGTGTCGTTGATGAACCCGGCATGGCGGCTCTCGTCGCGGCTCATCAGCTTGAACAATTGTTTGACGTCCGGATTGCTGGTGCGCTTGGCGATCTCCGCATAGAGGATGCAGCCCGAGAATTCGGCGGTCAGCGAGCTCACCAGAAAGTCGATGAACTCCTCGCGCAGCCCGTCGGGCAGTCCTTCGATCACGCCTTCGAAGGCGCGGGTCCGCTTGAAATGCGCCTTGCGCGGATCGGCGGCCATCTCGGCGATCAGCGTATCCCATTCCGCCCGGACGCTCGACACGTCGATCGCGTCAAGCGCGTCGAAATCGGTCGTGTAGAAGCGCGGGGACAGCGCGGTGTCTTCCCGGGCGATCGCCATCGTGTCGGGGTTCCCCCGCGCAACAGTGTTCTGCGGGGACCCCGTGTCGGCGGCGATGGTGGGCGTCACGGCGTTCATGGCATGCTCCGCGATGAAAAGCTGACTTCGTAGAGTTCGGTCATCTCGAAATGACCGGCGAACTTGGTCCACAGCCGCTCGACCGCGCCGGCGCGCTCGACCGTGGCGGTGCGGTGGAAGCTGCGGCGCTGCCCGAAATCGACATGGATCGGCGCGCCGTGGACGCGCACGCTGTCGCCGGGCCGAAGCGCGACGCCGTTCGCCAGCTCGACATGCGCGCACAGGAACTCGTCGCTATGCTCCACCTCGATCCGGCAGGGAGTGTCGAAACGCGTGCGACCGATCATGCGGCGGGCTCCAGCAGCTTGGCGAAGGTTGCGCGATTGTCGAGGCCGAAGCCGTTGAGCTCGATGATCCGCCCGGTCGCGGTATCCGTCAACGACAAACCGCCATTGGCCCATAAGGTCAGCGTGAAGGGCGGTGTGCTGCCGATACCGCGCATGCGGCGATCGCGCGCCATCCCGCGCATCACGCCGCGCACGAAGCCGCTCTGCTCGCCGGGATGGATGATCGTGCTCGCCCCGCCGACGCGATCGATCCGCACGCCGCCATCGTCCATGTCGGCAAAGCGCAGCGTCTGGCTCTCGACCGCCGCAACATGCGCCGATGCGCGTTCGAGAACCGGCGAGGCCGCCGGGGGCAGGTCGGCGATACGGAAGGTCGCGGTGGCGAGCAATGCGAAGCCGACCAGTCCGCCGACCAGCAGCAGCGCGCCGCGCGGCACGGTGTTTTCGTGGCTATGCGCGGTCATGCCGCCGCCGCCTCGGCATAGGCCGGGGCATGGCTGCGCGAAGCCTCGGGAGCGTGCAGCTGGCCGTCGGGATGTGCGGTCAGGCAAAGCCGGGCAAGCATCGCACCGACCCGCTCGGCATCAACGATGCTGCGCAGCATCGGCTGCGGCCGTGCCAGCATCCATGGGCGAGCGTGCGGCCACAAGGCGACGAAGCCGAGCGACTGCGCGCCCCTGATCCGCACCGCTATGTCGCCGCTGCCGTCGGGCCGCGCGGCGAAATCGACCGCCTCGATCAGCGGCAGCGGCAGGTTGATGCACTTGGGCAGCGCCATGCCGATGCGCAGCACCAGCCTTTTGTCGGTCAGCGTATAGACCGCGCCGCGCGCCGTGCCCCATGCCAGCGCCGAAAGCAGCGCGACGGCGGCGATGCCCGACACGGCCGTCATGGCGATGCCGAACAGGCTGCCGCCCGATCCGATCGCTGCCACCACCGTCAGCACCGCGAAATAGCCGCCGACCAGCCGGGTGTGGAATGCGGTGCGGGCAAGGGCGCGCCATTGCGGCTTTCCCTGCCACAGGATGCGCTCGCCTGGCGGCAGCGCGGCGGGAAGGCCAGGGATCGGCTCGATCTCATATTCGGTGATCACAGGAACGGCTCCTGACGATTGGCATTGGCGTAGAGATAGCCGCCGCCGAAATAGGCCTGGATGCGCTCTTCCTCGTACAGGGTGAGCGTGCCGTCGGCGCCGGCGGTGGGGGCGCGCTCGAACTGCTCGGCGTTGATCGCGTCGATCACCACCCGGCCCTTGCGGCGCTCGATCGAGGCCATGAACATCGGCGCCAGCACGACGCGGCCCGGCGCCCCGCCGATCTCCACCGACAGATAGCGAATCAGCCGGTCGGCCTTGTCGATCCACACTTCGCTGACGGTGCCGGCGACCTGGCCGTCGGCGGCGGTCACTGGCATGCCGCGCGGATCGGGGTCGCCCTTGACGATCCAGAATTCCGAAGCGCCGCCGAGCGGAACGATGCGCGGATGCCCTTCCATGTCGAGATCGGGACGCTTGGCGCGATCGGCCCAGGCGGCGGGACCGACCCCGTCGACCAGCGGATCGCCGGTCGGGGCATAGGGCGCACCGGCGAAGCGGTCGGTGCGGCGCGCGGCGATGTCGACCGGCTCGCGCCCCTTGGTCGGCGCCGAGACGATGCCGTGGCCGAACGGGAGGCGGAAGAATTTGGTCTCGGCCTGGAGCAGCACGCCGCCCGGCGTGTCGAGCCGACCCGACATCTCGTCCTCGAGCGGATAGCCCTCGCGGCGGTCCTCGCGACGCAGATAGAAGAGCAGCCCGATGAAGAACAGGAAGAAGGCGTTGAGCGTGAGCAGCGCAACGTCGATTCCGGGAGTGATGATGACGTTCATGTGCCTTCCCCTTCTAGATCGGAAACTGGCCGAGGCCGAAGCGACGCGGTGCCGGGCCGGGGGCGTCGCCGCGTCCGCGCACCAACGGCCCGAGCGCGATCAGCGTGCCCAGCAGCAACAGGATTTCCAGACAATAGACGACGCCGTAGCCGGTCGCCGGATCGGCGAGCGCCCGGCCGAAATCGGCCGCGACCGCCGCTGCCGAAACCAGGTCGCGCGAGATGCCGCCGATGGCGATGGCTAGCCCCGCACAGCTCGCCTGCACCGATCCCCATGCGCCGAGCGCCAGCCCCGAGCGCCCGGCCTCGGCCAGCCCCATCGCCTCGACCATCGTGCCGACCGAGAACAGTCCGCCGCCCAGCCCGATCATCGCCGCGCCGATCGCCAGCAGCGGCACCGCTTGGAGTGGCGCGGCGAACAGCACGCACAGGAACGCGGCGATCCCGGCGACGCCGCCATAGCCTGCGAGCCGCAACGGATCGGCGCCGCGCGCCATCGCCCGTGCGGCCAGCGCGAAGCCGGTGAGCATGCCCGCAGCCCACAGCGCGGTGAGCGACGTGGTCGCGCCGACCGACAGCCCGAGGATCGCGCCGCCATAGGGTTCGAGCAGCACGTCCTGCATGCTGAATGCCGCCGCGCCCAGGCCGACCGCAACCAGCAGCCGCCGCGTGCGCGGACGCGCGACGAATTCGGCCCAGAGCTGCGCGAACGGGGGGCGGGGGGTATCGGCGGAGGTCGCGGCGCGATTGCGTGCTTCCTGTTTCCACAGCGCGACGATGTTGAGCAGCATCGTCATCATTGCGACGCCCGAGATCACCTGCACCAACCTGGTCGGCGTGAAATCGCTCAGCAACCGCCCGATCACCACCGCGCTGATCAGCATGCCGATCAGCAGCATCACGTAAAGCAGCGCGACCACGCGCGGGCGCGTCTCCTCGGGTGCGAGATCGGTGGCGAGGGCGAGCCCGGCGGTCTGCGTCATGTGCATGCCCGCGCCGACCATCAGAAAGGCGAGCGCACTGCCGAAATGCCCGGCCCAGGCGGCGCCCGGGCCGACACCGCCGCCCGACATCACCAGCATTCCGAACGGCAGGATCGCGAAGCCGCCGAACTGGAGCAGCGATCCGAACCAGATATATGGCACCCGCTTCCATCCCAGTACTGAGCGGTGATGGTCCGAGCGGTGCCCGATCAGTGCGCGGAAGGGCGCGAACAGCAGCGGGATCGCGACCATGCCGGCTACGACCGATGCCGCCATGCCGAGTTCGACGATCATCACCCGGTTGAGTGTGCCGGTCAGCAGCACCGCGGCCATGCCCACCGATACCTGGAACAGCGACAGCCGCAGCAGGCGGCCCAGCGGAAGCTCCGCGCTCGCCGCGTCGGCGAACGGCAGGAAGCGGGTGCCGATCCGGGTCCACAGGGCGGCAGCGCTGCTCATGCCGTGACGATCTCCATCGCCTGACTGGTGTAGAAGCCGCTGGCGATGCGCTGCGTGCGACCGACGCGCGCATGCGGCATCGCGTTCGACGCGAGCGTGCGCAGCAGCCGCTCGGTGGCCGGGATGATCGCGGGCGCGCGATCACTGCGGGGGAACAGCTTGCCGACATTGTGCATGGCGGTCAGCATCGGCGTGGCGGGGGCGAAGGTGTAGACGATCGACCCGGAGGTGCGATCGGCCAGGCTGCGCAGCACGTCGACGATGTCGAAGGCGGGATAGTGGATCAGCGAGTCCATCGCGACGACATGGTCGAACCGGCCCAGCGACGGATCGAGCATGTCGCCGACCTTCCAGTCGATCGACAGCCCCGGCGGCGAGCGATCGCGCGCGACGTGGACCAGGCTGCCGGCGATGTCGATCGCCACCACCTGCGCGCCGCGCTGCGCCGCTTCGACCGCCAGCGCGCCGGTGCCGCAGCCCGCGTCGAGCAGCCTCAGGCCGGAAAGATCGGCAGGCAGCCACGACAGGATCGTCGCGCGCATCCGATCGCGTCCGGCGCGGACGGTGGCGCGGATGCGGCTGACCGGCGCATCGGAGGTAAGCTGCTCCCAGGTCTTCGACGCGGTGCGGTCGAAATAGGTTTCGAGCTTGCTGCGGTACGAGGCGTAGGTCGCAGTCATCACTCGAACCCCAGAAATTCGAAGATGTCGCGATCCTTCATCGCCTTGGCATCGAGCGCGTCGGTTCCGGCCCACATATGCGCGGCGAGGCGCTTATATTCGTTGCACGCGGCCTCGACCTCGGGGGTCTGTTCCATCTCGAACAGCGTGCATTTCTTGAGCCGCGAACGCCGGATCGCGTCCAGGTCGGGAAAATGCGCGAGGCGCTTGAGGCCCGTCGCTTCGTTGAAGCGATCGATCTCGTCGGTCGCCGCCGAGCGATTGGCGATGACGCCGGCCATGCGCACGTCGTAATTCTTGGACTTGGCCTGGATCGCCGCGACGATGCGGTTCATCGCGAAGATGCTGTCGAAATCGTTGGCGGCGACCACCACCGCGCGCTCGGCATGCTGGAGCGGCGCCGCGAAGCCGCCGCACACCACGTCGCCGAGCACGTCGAACAGTACGACGTCGGTATCCTCGAGCAGGTGATGCTGCTTGAGCAGCTTGACCGTCTGACCGACGACATAGCCGCCGCAGCCGGTGCCCGCTGGTGGCCCGCCCGCCTCGACGCACATCACGCCGTTGAAGCCTTCGAACATGTAATCCTCGGGACGCAGTTCCTCATGATGGAACTCGACCGTTTCGAGGACGTCGATCACTGTCGGCATCAGCTTCTTGGTCAGCGTGAAGGTGCTGTCATGCTTGGGATCGCAGCCGATCTGGAGCACGCGCTTGCCGAGCAGCGAGAAGGCGGCGGAGAGGTTCGACGAGGTCGTCGACTTGCCGATGCCGCCCTTGCCATAGACCGCGAAGACCTTGGCGGTGCCGATGCGGTCGCGCGGGTCGAGCTGGACCTGGACGCTGCCGTCGCCGTCTGGACGGATGGGATCGTGAAGGGCCATTCTGTTGTTCCTTATGCCGCGACCGCGACGACGCCTTCGAGGCGGTCCTCGATGTCGTCGCTGGCGGCGTGGAGGGCGGCGAGGGTAGCGGCGTCGGGATGCCAGTATTGGCGCTCCGAAGCCTCGATCAGGCGATTGGCGACGCGGGCGGCGGCGCGCGGGTTCATCGCGGCGATCCGCGCGCGCATCGCATCGTCGAGGACATAGGTTTCGCTGATCCGCTGATAGACCCAGGGATCGACTTCGCCGGTCGTCGCCGACCAGCCCATCGTCGTGGTGACGTGCGCCTCGACCTGGCGCACGCCTTCATAGCCGTGGCGCAGCAGGCCTTCGGTCCATACCGGATTGAGCAGCCGCGTCCGCGTTTCGAGCGCGACCTGTTCCTGCAGACTGCGCACCTTGCCCGACCCCTGCGTCTGGTCGCCGATATATACCGGTGCCGCGACGCCCCTCGCGCGAGTGACGGCGCGGCTGATCCCGCCGAGCGTATCGACATACTGGTCGATGGCGGTGATGCCGAGTTCGACCGATTCGAGGTTCTGATAGGCGCAATCGACCGTCTTCAGCGCCGAAGCGAGCAGTCCCGCCTGGCGCACCGGCGCGCCGCGCACGCCATAGGCGAAGCCCTTTTGCCGCTCGAAGCAGTCGGCGAGCTCGTCGGGATCGCTCCAGCCGCCATTGTCGATCATCAGGTTGACGTTGGCGCCGTACGCCCCTTCGGCGTTCGAGAATATGCGCAGCGCCGCGGTGTCGAGGTCGCAGTCCTGCTCGGCCTGCCAGGCGAGCGCGTGCTTGCGCACGAAATTGAGCGCGTCGGGTTCGTCGGCCTGCGCCGCGAGCAGCGCCGCCTCCGCCATCATCCGCGTCTGCAGCGGCAGCAGGTCGCGGAACACGCCCGACAGGGTGACGATCACGTCGATGCGCGGGCGGCCGAGTTCGGCGAGCGGGATGAGTTCGGCCCCGGCGAGGCGGTTATAGCTGTCGAAGCGCGGCCGCGCGCCAATCAGCGCCAGCACCTGCGCGATCTGTGCGCCCTCGCTCTTGAGATTATCGGTGCCCCACAGCACCATCGCGACGGTTTCGGGCAGGTGCCCGGCATCGGCCACGCTGCGATCGAGCAGCCGCTGCGCCTGCTGCGCCCCGTCGCGCACTGCGTATGCGCTGGGCAGGCGGAACGGGTCGAAGCCGTGGATATTGCGCCCGGTCGGCAGGATCTCGGGCGAGCGCAGCAGGTCGCCGCCCGATACCGGACGGATGTAGCGGCCCGCCAGCGCGGCGACGATGCCGTCGAGTTCGCCATTGCTCGCCAGCGCCGCGTCGAGCGCGGCCATGTCGGCGAGCAGCGGCGTATCGGCCGCGATACGGTGATCGACCAGCGCCTCGATGGTGTCGCGCGGTAGCGTCTCGCCGCGGCTTTCGGCGGACGCGAGCAGCATGTCGATCCGCTCGGCACGCGTCGCTGCCTGACCCGCGACGTGCAGTCCCTGCGGGATCAGCTCGCGCTCGATCTCGTAGAGGCGCGCCGAAAGCGCGGCGATGTCCGATCCGTCGAGGTCGAGCGCGGATGCCTGATCGGCGATCATTTCCGCCAGCGGCTGGGCATGGTCGTCGCCTGGGGGCAGCGCGCGCCAGCGCTCGACCGACGCCTTGAGATTGGCGAACCCCTTGTACACGCCCGACCTGGTCAGCGCGGGGGTGAGGTAGCTGATCAGGGTGGCGCCCGAGCGGCGCTTGGCCAGCACGCCTTCGGACGGGTTGTTGGCGGCGTAGAGATAGAGGTTGGGCAGATCGCCGATCAGCCGGTCGGGCCAGCACCGGGCGCTCAGGCCGGCCTGCTTGCCGGGCATGAATTCGAGGCTGCCGTGCGTTCCGAAATGCAGCACGGCGTGCGCGCCGAAATCCTCGCGCAGCCAGCGGTAGAAGGCAGCAAAGGCGTGCGTCGGGGCGAAGCGCCCTTCGAACAGCAGCCGCATCGGATCGCCTTCATAGCCGAGCGCGGGCTGGATGCCGACGAACACCTTGCCGAACTGCGCGCCCAGGATCTGCACCGCACCGCCGTCAGACTGGATGCGGCCGGGGGCGGGGCCCCATTCGGCCTCGATCTCGCGCAGATGCGGCTCGCGCGCGACGATAGTGTCGGCGGTGACGCGGGCATGGACGTTGGCTTCGCTGCCGTAGCGCGCGGCGTTGCCGCCGAGGATGCGCTCGCGCACGGCGTCGGCATCGGCCGGCACCTCGACGTCATAGCCTTCGCTCGCCAGCCGCACGAGCGTGGCGTGGAGCGATTCGAACACCGCTAGGAACTGCGCAGTGCCCGCCGCGCCGGCATTGGGCGGGAAGTTGAACAGCACGATCGCGACCCGGCGCTCCGCTTCCTCCGCGCGGCGCAGATCGACCAGCTTGAGGATGCGGCCGGCCAGTGCCTCGGCACGTTCGGGGCAGCTTTCCATCGCCCGGACCGCACCGGCGGCGGGAAAGGAACAGCGGCGTTCGCAGCCGGTGCACGGCGTCTCCGCCCCGTCGGAGCGCCCGCCGAACACCATCGGCACGGTGCCGCCGTCGAGTTCGGGGATCGCGACCATCATCGTCGCCTCGAGCGGCAACAGCCCCTGGCGGTTCGCGCCCCACGCCTGCAACGTCTGGAACTCGAGCGGATGCGCGGCGAGATAGGGCCGGTCGAGTCGCGCCAGCATCTCCTCCGCCAGCGCGGTGTCGTTATAGGCGGGGCCGCCGACCAGGCTGAACCCGGTGAGGTTGACGACTGCATCGACCACCGGCCTGCCGTCGCGCAGGAACAGCGCCTCGATCGCCGGGCGCCCGTCGAGGCCGCCGGCAAAGGCGGGGATCACGTCGAGCCCCCTGGCCTCGAGCGCGGCGATCACGCCGTCATAATGCCCGGCATCCTTGGCCAGCACGTAGGAGCGCAGCATCAGCAGCCCGACCGTTCCGCGCGCATCGCGGCGGCGCGGCAGTTCGGTGGCGGTATGCGCAATGCGATCGGGGAGCGCCGGGTGATAGACGCCGACATCGGGATAGTCGCGCGGCGGCTGCGCCTTCATCGCACCGCGCAGCCCGCGCCGCTCGCCGTCGGCATAGCGGTCGATCAGCGCGCGGATCATGTCGACGACATTGTCGTCGCTGCCCGCCAGCCAATATTGCAGCGTCAGGAAATAGGCGCGCACGTCCTGCGCGGTGCCCGGCACGAAGCGCAGCAATTTGGGCAGGCGGCGCAGCATCGCCATCTGCCTGGCGCCCGAACTGTTGCCGGGCTTGGGCGAGCCGCGCAGCTTCTTGAGCAAGGCGAGTGGGCCGCTGGCGGGCTTGTCCATGCGATACTCGCCCATCCGGGTGAGCTTGACGACGTCGCTTGCCGACATCAGCCCGACGATTGCGTCGCACGCCTCACGACGCGCCTCGAGGTCGGGCAGGATCGCGCGGATGTGGTCCTCGAGGAACAGCATCGTCACCAGGATGATGTCGCCGCGGGCGATGTCGGCGCGTGCCGCGGCGAGCATTTCGGGCTGGTCTTCCCAATCGGCGGCGGCGTGGAAGGCGAGCGTGACGCCGAGCCCTGCGCGATCGAACTGTTGCTGTGCCCGCTGGAACGCGCCCGACAGATGATTGTCGAGGGTGACGATCACCACCCGCACCGGCGGGGTCGGGGGAGGGCCGTCAGCGCGCATAATGCGCCTTGGCATCGTACAGCGTGTCGAGGGTGATCGTCGCCAGACCCTGCTCGGCGGCGAACGCCTCGGTATTGCGGCGCGCCTTGCCACGCACGAAGAACGGGATCTTGCGCAGTTCGGCCTCGGCCTGAGGGGTCCACAGCTCCGTATCGGCCGGAGTTTCGCCGGATGGTGCCTGAGATGGATCGGCGGGCTCCGGAGCTACATGGACTGCGTGAAGATGGCTCGCGCCGCTGGCATCCGAGAACTCGAAGTCATCGCGGAACATGGTGAGGAGGTGCTCCTCCAGCCCCATCACCAGCGGGTGGACCCAGGTGTCGAACAGGACGTTGGCGCCCTCGAACCCCATTTGCGGCGAGTAGCGCGCAGGGAAATCCTGGACATGGACCGGCGACGAGATCACCGCACACGGGATGCCGAGCCGCTTGGCGATGTGGCGCTCCATCTGCGTGCCCAGCACCAGTTCGGGTTGCAGCTCGGCGATCGCAGCCTCGACTTCGAGATAGTCGTCGGTGATCAGCGCTTCGACGCCGCATTCCTTGGCAGCGTCGCGCAGGTCGCGGGCGAACTCGCGATTGTAGCAGCCCAGGCCGACGACCTTGAAGCCCAGTTCGTCGCGCGCCACGCGCGCGGCGGCGATGGCGTGGGTAGCGTCGCCGAAGATGAATACGCGCTTGGCAGTGAGATAGGTCGAATCGACCGATCGGCTCCACCACGGCAGGCGCCCAGAGCTCTCGACGCTATCAAGGACGGCGCTGGCATCGACGCCGGCAATCGCGGCGACCTCGGCGATGAAATCGCGGGTCGCGCCATGCCCGATCGGGACAGTGCGCACCGTCTTCTGGCCGAAGCTCTTCTCCAGCCAGCGCGCGGCGGTGTCGGCGGTTTCGGGGTAGAGCGAGACGTTGAAATCGGCCGCGCCGAGATTGGCGATGTCGGCCGGGCTGGCGCCGAGCGGAGCGACGCAGTGCACGTCGATGCCCATCGCACCCAGCAGCCGGGTGATCTCGACGACGTCGTCGCGGTGGCGAAAGCCCAATGCGGTCGGACCGAGCAGATTGGCGCGCGGACGGCGGCCTTCGCGCGGGGCGGGGCGGACATCGCGGTCGGCGAGGGTGCGGACGATCTGGTAGAAGGTCTCGGCCGCGCCCCAGCTTTCCTTGCGGCTGTAGCTGGGCAGTTCGAGCGGGATCACCGGGATCGGCAGCTTCATCGCCGCCATCAGCCCCGACGGATCGTCCTGGATCAGCTCGGCAGTGCAGGACGCGCCGACGATCATCGCGTGCGGCCGGTAACGCTCGAACGCATCGCGCGCGGCGGTCTGGAACAGCTCGGCCGTGTCCTTGCCCAGATCGCGCGCCTGGAAGGTGGTGTAGGTGACCGGGGGACGTTTCCCGCGCCGCTCGATCATCGTGAACAGCAGGTCGGCATAGGTGTCGCCCTGCGGCGCGTGCAGGACGTAGTGGACACCCTCCATCGCGGTCGCGACGCGCATCGCGCCGACATGCGGGGGGCCTTCATAGGTCCAGACGGTCAGCTGCATCGCGCTACACCCGCAACACGTCGCGCCGCCGCAGCGGGCGGGCGAACAATTCGGCGAGGTCGCCGGCCTGGTCGAAGCCGTGGATCGGCGAGAACACCAGCTCGATCGCCCACTTGGTGGTCAGCCCCTCGGCCTCCAGCGGGTTGGCGAGGCCTAGGCCGCACACGGTGAGATCGGGTTGATGTGCGCGGACGCGGTCGAGCTGTCGATCGACATCCTGCCCTTCGCTGATCAGCGTCCCCGCGGGGAGCAGCGCCAGTTCCTGGGCAAGGTGCGCGCGGTGGAGATAGGGCGTGCCGACCTCAACCGGGACCATCCCCAGTTCGTTCGACAGGAACCGCGCCAGCGGCACTTCGAGCTGCGAGTCGGGCAGGAAGAAGATGCGCTTCCCCGCCAGCTTCTCGCGGCTATGCTCGATCGCCCGCTTGGCGCGTTCGCGCCCGGGAGCGACGGTGCGGCGGAAATGCATCTCGTCGATGCCGAAGGCTCGCGCCGCGGCGTGGACCCAGGCGGTCGTTCCCTCCGCACCGAACGGAAAGATCGCGTCGATCCGCTGCGCGCCGCGGTTCTCCAGCGCAGTCGCGGTCGCGCCCAGAAAGGGCTGCGCGAGCAGGAAGCGGGTGTTGGGGCCGACCGGCGGCATCGCCCCGGCGCGGCGCGCGGGCAGGCAATGGACAGGGCCGATGCCCAGTTCCGCGAACAGCCGCAGGAACTGGTCCTCGACGATGTCGGGCAGCGCGCCCACGATCATCAGTGCGGGCGCGGCTCCGGCGGGTTCGTCGGCGAGCTCGGGGACCAGCGCCGCGAGGCACGCGTCCTCGCCCTCGGTAAAGGTCGTCTCGATGCCGCTGCCCGAATAGGCGAGGATGCGAACATCGGGGGTGTGTTTGGCCGACAGCCGCTGCGCGGCGCGCGACAGGTCGAGCTTGATGACTTCGCTGGGGCAGGATCCGACCAGGAACAGCATCCTGATATCGGGACGCCGCGTCAGCAGCCGATCGACGACGCGGTCGAGTTCCTCATTGGCATCGGCGAGGCCGGCGAGATCGCGCTCCTCGATGATCGCGGTACCGAAGCGCGGTTCGGCAAAGATCATCACCCCCGCCGCCGATTGCAGAAGGTGCGCGCAGGTCCGCGATCCGACGACGAGGAAGAACGCGTCCTGCACCTTGCGATGCAGCCAGACGATGCCGGTAAGGCCGCAGAACACCTCGCGCTGCCCGCGCTGCCGCAACACCGGCGCGCAATCCGCGCCTGATGCGGGCAGGGGCAGCGCCGGGCTCATGCCGGGGCCATCCCGCGGGGCTGTTCGACCCGGGCGATGCGCAGTTTCCACAGGAACTGCCCGGCATTGATGATATAGGCGGCGTATCCGGCAAGCGCGACGGTCATCTGCTGCGCGGTGGTGCCGATCCCGGCTAGCAGCATCGCAAGATAGGCGGTGTGGAGCGCCAGCACGACCATGCTGAACAGGTCTTCCCACCAGAAGCCCTCGGCGAACAGCCATTTGCCGAACACGACCTTTTCCCAGATCGAGCCGGTGACCATGATCGCGTAGAGCGCCAGTGTCTTGACGACGATCGACACGGTAGCAGCGACCGCGCCGTCGCCGGTCGTCAGATACCGGACGACGAGAAACAGGCTGACCGCGAAAATCATGAACTGGACGGGGGCGAGGATGCCCTGGACCAACGTCCAGCGGCTGGCGTCGCGGCGGGCGCGTTGCTCGGGCGTGTACAGCGATCGTGTCCGCTGCTGCTGCCCATTACTGATGCCCGCTTCCGGCCGCATCGTCCCCGCCTGCCTCTCGTGCTAGTTGCCCCGAGTATGGCAGCGATCCACCGAGTGTCAAACCAAATTGACGTCCAATAATAATGACACATGGTGCGCTGCAGCGTGTTTCCGCGCTTGTCGAGACGGCGGAACAGGCATAGCATCCGAGTCGTCGGGGGACACCAAAAATGGCGGCCGCGTCGTGTCGGAGTAAGGCTCCACTGCCGGGAGAGCGGCGCATGGCTTCCAGTTACCGTGTCGGCCAAGCGGCCACCGCCTACGCGCCACCGACGCGTCGCGCATCCGGCTCCGGGGCCGAACGCCGTCGCAAACCGGGCGCGCAGGTTGGTCCGATCGTCCCCGCAAGTCTGTCGGCCCTGATCGAGTGCGAGGTCATTCCGCGGCTGATGGTCGCGCACCCCGCACACCGTTTCGGACGACCGACCGAGCAAGGAGCGCAGATCGACCCGCTCGAAGTAGCGATGTTCGCGCCGCTGACGATGCAGGTCGAGGCTGACGAGCTGCTCGCGCAGATCGAGGCGATGCTCGATCGCGGCATCGGTGTCGAAACGCTTCTGCTCGACCTCCTCGCGCCCACCGCGAAAGCGCTGGGCGAATATTGGGAGCAGGATCGTTGCGACTTTGTCGACGTGACGATGGGGCTGTGGCGGCTTCAGGAAATCGTCCACGAGCTGTCGGACCGCATCCCCGCCGAACGGGCAGGCGGCGAGGCAGCGTCGGCGCTATTCGCACCGGTCCCGGGGGACCAGCACAGCTTCGGCACCGTCGTCGTCGAGGAATTGTTCGCGCGCAATGGCTGGAGCACCGACCGGCTGTGCGATGCGACCCACGCCATGCTCGCCGACCGGCTGGCGGACGAGTGGTTCGACCTGATCGGATTGACCGCAAGTTGCGAGTGCCATATCGCCGCGCTGCCGTCGGCCATTGCCGCGCTGCGCAGTGTTTCCCGCAATCCGCATCTCTGCGTGATGGTCGGGGGGCCCGTCTTCACCCGAGATCCGTCGCTGGCGGACCAGGTTGGTGCCGACGGCACGGCGCGCGATGCCCGCGCGGCACTCGAAGTGGCCGAGGCATTGCTCGGCGCGGCAACGCGCAAGGCATGTTGTACCGGCTGAGGATCTTGCCAGGAGCTCCGCGGCTCGTCGATGAATAGCCACCATGTCCCTCCCGCCCCGCAGGGTTTCGCCGATCCGGAGGTGCATCCCGGAGCGTTGAGCGCGGCAGCGGCGGCGTCGATCCTGGGCGCGGTCGGCGACGTCACGTTCATCCTCGACCGCGACGGCACCATTCTCGACATGGCCGTGTCCGACCGCGACCTGGCGCGGATGGGTGTAAGCGGCTGGGTCGGGACGCGCTGGGCTGCCAATGTCACGATCGAGAGCGTGCCCAAGGTCGGGGAGATGCTGGCCGACGTCGATGCGGGCGCGCCCCCGCGTTGGCGACAGGTCAATCACGCCACGCCCAATGGCGACGTTCCGGTTCGGTATCTGGCAATGGCGCTGGGGCAGCACGGCCGCATCATCGCGATCGGGCGCGACATGCGCGCCGCGGCGGCGACTCAGCAGCGCCTCCTGCAGACGCAGCAATCGCTCGAGCGCGACTATATCCGGCTGCGTCAGGCCGAGGCGCGCTATCGCATGTTGTTCGACCTCGCGCACGAGCCGGTGCTGATCGTCGATGCCGCGACGCGCCGGATACGCGAAGCCAACGCGGCTGCGCATCGGTTGCTCGGCGTACGCGACGGCGCGCTTGCCGATCAACCGGCGAGCATGCTCGTCGATGCCGATCAGCGCGAGGCGCTGGTCGCCTTCTTCGGTGCAGCCGAAGCGGCCGCCGCGCCCGCGCCGCTGACCGCGGCGCTGCGCAAGGGGCTGGGCGAGGCCCGCATTAACGCAACGCTGTTTCGCCAGGCGCGGATCGCACTGTTGCTCGTACGGATCGAACCCGTCGAGAGCGCGGCGCCCGTGGAAGCCGAACCCGATCGCCTGCGCGATGTGGTCGAGCGCATGCCCGATGCCTTCGTGCTGGCGGATGCCGACATGACCATCCTGACGGCCAACGCCGCGTTCGTCGATCTCGCCGAAGTGGCCTCGCCCGAGCGCGTAACCGGCGCGGCGCTCGACGCGTGGCTGGGTCGGCCCGGCATCGACCTCGAACTCATCGCCGCGCAGCTTCGCGAACACGGCATGGTGCGCAACGTCGCGACGGTGCTGTGCGGATCGGGCGGCGGCGAGGAGGAAGTCGAGGTTTCGGGCGTGGCTGTGCCGGGCGAAAACGGGTCCGGGCAGTTCGGATTCACGATCCGTACGGTCGGCCGGCGGTTGCGCGAGGTGGCCGATCCCGGCCGGGACGTTCCGCGATCGGTCGAGCAGCTTACCGACCTGGTCGGGCGCATGTCGCTCAAGGAGATCGTGCGCGAGAGCACCGACCTGATCGAACGGCTGTGCATCGAAGCGGCGCTTACCTACACTTCCGATAATCGCGCATCAGCCGCTGAAATCCTGGGGGTCAGCCGCCAGAGCCTTTATTCCAAGCTGCACCGGCACGGACTGGGCAGTCTGGTCGCCAGCGACGAGGCCTGATCCGACAATCTGGACACGGTGAGTGTCAAATTGGTTTGACGGCATGCAGCGGCAGGCATAGCCTTCGGGCATGGCAGGTTCGACGACTCCGCTGCGCCGCGCGCCGATCCCGGCGCCGCGCGATGTCGTAGAGTTGCTCAAACCGATCACCTGGTTTCCGCCGATCTGGGCATTCGTCTGCGGCGTCGTGTCGTCGGGCGTACCGGTCGGCGAGCGCTGGCCGTTCCTGATCGCCGGCATCGCGCTGACGGGGCCGTTGGTGTGCGGCACCAGCCAGGCGGTCAACGACTGGTTCGACCGGCACGTCGATGCGATCAACCAGCCCGAGCGGCCGATTCCGTCAGGCCGGATCGGCGGGCAATGGGGATTGGCGATCGCCGTGTTCGGGACGCTGCTGTCGGCGGCGGTGGCATGGGCGACGGGGCCGTGGGTGTTCGCCGCGACCTTGCTCGGGCTGGCGCTGGCATGGGCGTACAGCGCGCCGCCGCTGCGCCTCAAGGTCAATGCCATCTGGGGACCGGGCGCGGTCGCGCTGAGCTATGAAGGGCTGACCTGGTTCACCGGGGCCGCCGTGATGGCGGGCGCCTTGCCGAGCGGTCAGGTGCTGGCGGTGCTGCTGCTCTACAGCCTGGGCGCGCACGGCATCATGACGCTCAACGATTTCAAGGCGGTCGAGGGCGATCGGCTGACCGGAGTGCGATCGCTGCCGGCGATACTGGGGATCGATCGCGCCGCGCGCATTGCCTGCGCAACGATGCTGCTCCCGCAACTGGCGGTGCTCGGGCTGCTGCTGGCCTGGGGCATGATCGCGACCGCGGGTTTCGTCACGCTGCTGGTGCTCGGACAGCTCTGGGCGATGCGGCGGATGCTCGGCGATCCGCAGGCGCGGGCGCCGTGGTACAACGCCACCGGCGTCGCGATGTACGTGACCGGAATGCTGGCGACCGCGTTCGGCCTGGGCAGCGCGGCGTGACGCAGGCGCTTCCCCACGCTTCCAGGCTCGGCTGGCTGGGGGTCGTCCGGCTCGGACTGGTGCAAAGCGCGATCGGCGCGATGGTGATGCTGGCGACGTCGCTGCTCAACCGGGTGATGGTGGTGGAGTATGCGCTGGCCGCGGCGCTGCCGGCGGGGCTGGTGGCGTGGCATTATGCGGTGCAGCTGACCCGGCCGGCATGGGGCCACGGATCGGATCGTGGCGGGCGGCGCACGCCGTGGATCACCGGCGGGATGGCGGTGCTGGCGCTGGGCGTGCTGATCGCGATCGATGCGCTGCCGCTGCTGGCATCGGGGTCGGCGCTGGGTCTGGCGTTGGCCATCGCGGCGTTCGCGATGATCGGGGGCGGGGTCGGCGCGGCGGGCACCTCGCTCCTCGCCCTGCTGGCGACGCGGGTCGCGCCCGAGCGGCGTCCGGCCGCGGCGGCGCTGACCTGGGTGATGATGGTTGCCGGAATCGTGGTGTCGGCCGGCACGGCGGGGGCGCTGCTCGACCCCTTCTCGCTGCAACGCCTTGCGCTGGTCGCAGGCGGCGTCGCCATGATCGCGTTCGTCGTCGCGCTGCTTGCGGTGCGCGGCATCGAGGGGAAGGCAGAGCCGATCGCCGCCGTCCCGTCCAGGCAGGAGCGCAGCCTGCTCGATGCCATGCGCGCGATGCTGCGCGATAGCGACGCCCGGCGCTTCACCGTTTTCGTGTTCATGTCGATGCTCGCCTATTCGATGCAGGACATGATCCTCGAGCCGTTCGCGGGGCTGGTGTTCGCCTATACGCCGGGGCAGTCGACCCAGCTGGCGGGCGTGCAGCATGGCGGCGTGCTCGCGGGGATGATCCTGGTCGGCATCGGCGGCAATGCGTTCGGCGGGAAGGGTGCGGCCGGGCTGCGGAGCTGGACGGTCTGCGGCTGCTGCGCGTCGGCACTGGCGCTGGGAGGGCTGGTCCTGGCGGCGCAGAGCGGTCCCGGCTGGCCGCTGGCGGCGAACGTGGCGCTGCTCGGCTTTGCCAATGGCGTGTTCGCGGTCGCCGCGATCGGATCGATGATGGCGCTCGCAGGAGCGGACGGCGACGGCAGCGCCGGGCTGCGCATGGGCGTGTGGGGCGCGGCGCAGGCGATTGCGTTCGGGCTGGGCGGGCTGATCGGCGCGCTCGGAGTAGACTGGGCGCGCGCCGCGATCGGCGATGACGCAGCGGCGTTCCGGCTGGTGTTCGCGGGCGAGGCGCTGCTGTTCCTCGTCGCCGCGGTGCTTGCCATCGGGGCGACCGGACGGACGCCGCGGCCCGCGATCGGACCCCTGGGGGAGTTGGCACGATGACCGAAAGTTCTCGCTTGGCAGGCGACTTCGACGTGGTGGTGGTCGGCGGTGGACCGGCGGGTGCGACCGCCGCGACCGATCTGGCACGCGCAGGGCGGCACGTCCTGCTGCTCGACCGGGGCGGGCGCATCAAGCCGTGCGGCGGCGCGATCCCGCCGCGCGCGATCGAGGATTTCGCCATCCCCGACCATCTGCTGGTCGGCAAGGCGCGGTCGGCGCGCATGGTATCGCCGTCGAACACGATCGTCGACATGCCGGTCGGCGACGGCTTTGTCGGACTGGTCGATCGCGAGACGTTCGACGAATGGCTGCGCGCCCGCTCCGCGCTGGCCGGGGCCGAGCGGCGCACCGGCATTTTCGAGAGCGTCGAGCGCGACCCCGACGGCTGCGCCGTGGTCGTCTATCGCGAGGGGCGCTCGGGCGAGGCACGGCGGGTGCGCGCCAAAAGCGTGATCGGCGCAGACGGCGCGCGATCGGGCGTGGCGCGCGCGACGCTAAAGGGCGGGGGCAAGACGCCGTGCGTATTCGCCTATCACGAGATCATAGCATCGCCCTCGGGCGACAGCGACGCGTTCGACCGGTCGCGCTGCGACATCTATTATCAGGGGCATCTGTCGCCCGATTTCTATGCGTGGATCTTTCCGCATGGCGACACCGCCAGCATTGGCGTCGGCAGCGCCAACAAGGGATTCCCCTTGCGCGACGCGGTCGAGCGGCTGCGGGCGCAGACGGGGCTCGATGGCTGCGCGACGATCCGGCGCGAAGGCGCGCCGATCCCGCTCAAGCCGCTCAGGCGCTGGGACAATGGCCGCGACGTGGTGGTCGCGGGCGACGCGGCGGGGGTCGTCGCGCCTGCGTCGGGTGAGGGCATCTATTATGCGATGGCAGGAGGGCGGCACGCCGCCGATGCGGTCGAGACGTTCCTCGCGACCGGCAATGCGCGTGCGCTTCGCCGTGCCCGCCGGGCGTTCATGCGCGAGCATGGCCGGGTGTTCTGGATCCTGCGGATGATGCAGCATTTCTGGTATCGCAGCGACAAGAGGCGCGAGCGCTTCGTTACGATCTGCAAGGACCCCGACGTCCAGCATCTGACGTGGCAAGCCTATATGAACAAGCGGCTCGTGCGCGCGCGACCGATGGCGCATGTTCGCATCTTCTGGAAGGATGTCCGCCACCTGCTGGGGTCGGCGGCGTGACCGCGCTTGGCCGCGCCTGGATCTTCCCTGTCGCGATCGCTGCGGCGGCGGCACTGATTGTCGCGATGCTGGGCGCGACGATGACCGATATCGGGCCGTGGTATTATAGCCTTGCCAAGCCCGACTGGGCGCCGCCCGATGCCCTGTACGGGGTGGCGTGGACCGCGATCTTCGCGATCACCGGACTGGGCGGAGTTACCGCATGGCGAGCGATGCCCGACCGGCGCGAAAGCGAGATGCTGATCGGGCTGTTCGCGTTCAACGGGTTCCTCAACATCCTGTGGAGCCTGTTGTTCTTTCGGATGCAGCGGCCCGACTGGGCGGCGATCGAGGTGATCGTGCTGGGTGTGTCGGTGGTGATGCTGATGCTCTATGCGGCACGGCGCTCGTGGCTGGCGGCGGCGCTGCTGGTGCCGTATCTCGCCTGGGTGACGGTGGCCGGGTTGCTCAACTGGCAGATCGTCGCGCTCAACGGACCGTTTTCCTGAACGCGCTGTTCGCGAGCGGCCATGCCGTCGACATCGTGCTCGCGGTGATCGCGGTGGAGTTTGCCTATCTGGTCGGGAGCGGACGCTGGAGCGCGCGCGACGCGTTCCTGCGACTGGTGCCGGGAGCGCTGATGCTGCTGGCGCTGCGTGCGGCGCTGATCGGAGCCGATTGGACCTGGATCGCCGCGCCGCTCTTGCTGTCGTTCCCTGTCCACCTTGCCGACTTGCACATTCGGCGCTGACCGGGCCGCCAGATGAGAACGGGCCGCCCGGATGGTCCGGACGGCCCGCCTGTCCAACCTGACGAGACGCTTATTGCTGCTCGAGATAGGCGATCACGTCGGCGCGCTTCTGCTCGTCGGGAATGCCGGCAAAGGCCATCTTGGTGCCCGGGACGACGCGCTGCGGATTTTCGAGATACTGGAACAACTTTTCCTTGGTCCAGGTGATGCCGCTATTCTTGTTGGCGGGCGAATAGTTGAATCCGGCGATCGTGCCCGCGGCGCGGCCGACGATCCCGGCCAGCGACGGGCCGATCTTGTTCACGCCCGCCTGGACCTCGTGGCAGGTCTTGCACTGCAGGAACACGGTTTCGCCGCTCGCGGGGTCGCCGGTGAAGCTGGCAAGCGTCGCGCCGCTGACCGTTGCGGTGTCGCTGGCGGCGGGGGCGGCAGCAGCCGCCGGCGCTGCGGGTGCCGCAGCCGCCGTGTTGGCAGCCGGCGCAGTGTCGGCGGATTCGGAACTGTCGGAGCCGCCCGAACAGGCAGCCAGCGTGAGCGCGGTGGCTGCCACGCCGAGGGAAAGCCAACCAGTATGCTTGATCGATCGCGATTGCATTCGCCTGCTCCTAAAACTGCTGAACCGGTACGCTTGAAGACTACGGTACTAGGCACTCTATTCAGGTCGATCGGCTGCAAACGCGCGAGACGAAAAAGGGTGCCGTCTTCGGGCGAAGGCCTTGATGTCGATCATATCGGCGCGGACCGGGAGCGCAACGGCAAATTCCCACCGTCGAACGCGGCGTTCAAGGGAGATTGGCGGCGATCTCGTCGAGCCAGACGCGCGCCGTCCCGTCCGATGGCGCACGCCAGTCGCCGCGCGGCGAAAGCGCGCCGCCAGGCGTTACCTTGGGACCGTTCGGAAGCGCGGAACGCTTGAACTGACTGGTCGCGAAGAAGCGGTGAACGAACTTCTCCAGCCAATGGCGGATCGTGGGAAGGTCGTAGGCAACCTTGTCGGCATCGGGAAAACCCGTCGGCCACTGACCCGCGTCGATATCGCGCCAGGCATGCCATGCCAGAAAGGCGATCTTCGACGGCGCAAGGCCGTGGCGGATGAGGTAGTGGGCGAAGAAATCGTTGAGCGCATACGGCCCGATCGCCGCCTCGGTCGACTGGATCGCGCCGTCGGCTCCGGCGGGGATTAGCTCGGGCGAAAAGTCGGTGGCCAGGATCGCATCGAGCACCCGGTCGGTCTCGCCATCATACTGCGCCGTCTTGATCGCCCAGCGGATCAAATGCTGGATCAGCGTCTTGGGGACGCCGGCGTTGACGGCGTAATGGCTCATCTGGTCGCCGACGCCATAGGTACACCAGCCCAGCGCCAGTTCGGACAGGTCGCCCGTGCCGAGCACCAGGCCCTCACGCTGATTGGCGATGCGAAACAGATAATCGGTGCGCAGCCCGGCCTGCACATTCTCGAACGTCACGTCATAGTGCGGTTCGCCATCGGCAAATGGATGGCCCAGGTCGCCGAGCATCTGGCGTGCGGCGGGGCGAATGTCGATCTCGTCACCGGCGATGCCCAGCGCCTTCATCAGCGCCCACGCATTGGCCTTGCTGTCCTCACCGGTCGCGAAGCCGGGCATGGTGAAGCCGAGGATGTCGCTGCGCGGTCGTCCGAGCCGGTCGAACGCCTTGGCCGCGACGATCGCGGCGTGCGTCGAGTCGAGGCCGCCGGAAATGCCGATCACCAGCCGCTTCGTTTCCGACGCGACGAGGCGCTTGCGCAGCCCTTCGACCTGGATGTTGAACGCCTCGAAACAGTCGTCATCGCGGCGGCCGGGATCGTTGGGCACGAACGGAAAGCGGCGTACGGCGCGCTGCAGCCCGACATCCGCAAAATCGGGCCGATGTTCGAACAGGATGCGGCGAAACCGGGTTTCGGGATGGCCCGCTGCGGCGGCGGCGTCGTTGAACGTCCCCATCCGCATCCGTTCCAGCCGCAGCCGCGCGACGTCGATGTCGGCGACGACGATCTCGGTCGCGAGATCGAAACGCTGCGACGTGGCGAGCTGCTCGCCGAGCTCGTGGATCATGCCCTGGCCGTCCCACGCCAGATCGGTGGTGCTCTCGCCCGGACCCGTCGCCGAATAGACATAGGCGGCGACCGCACGCGCCGATTGCGACGCGGCGAGCATCGCGCGTTCGCGGCCCTTGCCGATGACGATGTTCGACGCCGACAGGTTGGTCAGGATCAGCGCCCCCGCCAGCGCGCCAGCGGTAGATGGCGGGGCAGGCGCCCAGAAATCCTCGCAAATCTCGGCATGAAAGATGAAGTCGGGAAGGTCGGCGGCGGCAAAGATCAGGTCGGTGCCAAATGGTGCGGCGGTGCCGGCGACATCGATCGTCAGGCCTACGAGGCCGGCCCCTGCAGCGAACCAGCGCTTTTCGTAGTATTCGCGGTAATTGGGCAGGAAGCTCTTTGGCACGACGCCGAGGATGCGTCCGCGAGCGATCACGACCGCGCAGTTATAGACTCGGCCATTGCGACGCAGCGCCGCACCGACCAGCAGCACCGGCCGCAATTCGGCAGTCGCCGCCGCGATGCGCGCCAGCGCCGCGTCGGTGGCGGCAAGCTGTGCATCCTGGAGATGCAGATCGTCGATGGCGTAGGACGTGACGCTGAGTTCCGGGAACACCAGCAGGTCGATCGCCTGGCAGTCGGCATGCCGGGCCAGTGCGATGCTGCTGTCGGCGTTGGCCGTGACATCACCGACGCTGGCGGCGGGAGTGGCGGCGCCGACGCGGACAAAACCCTGCGCGTGGTGCGAGTAGAAGCGATGCGACCGGCTCATGCCCGCTGCTCTATCGCGCTTTTGGTTACGATGCCATTCGCGTCACGCCTTGGCCGCGTAGATCAGGCGCCCTTTGCCGAGATGATCGAACAATGTGGCGAGGCAGCTTTTGCCGACCGCGAAACAGCCCTGGCTGCGTCCGAGCTTGCCATGCTGTGCGACCATGGTCGGTTCGGCATACCATGCCCCGTGGACGACGATCGCCCGGGCCAGTGCCTGATCGTTGGTCGGATCGAGCCCCACCAAGCGCTGCGAGCGGCCGTGCTTGCCGACATAATAATCGGCGGTGCGGAACGCGCCTTCGCTGGTCGCTTCCGAGCCCATTTCGTTCGAGAAATGCTGGAGGTAGCCGGTATGGCCGCGGTCGGACCCGCTGCCGTGCGACACCAGCAGACTGCGCTCGCGGCCGTTGTGGAGATCGACCAGTCGCAGCCGCGCCTGATCCGATGCGGCGTCGAAATCGACCAGGGCAAGCCGGTCGCGGCGTTTGAAGCGATGGCTGTCGAGCGCGGCGCGGGCGCGGGCGAGGAGCACGTCGCCGGGCGCCGACGGTGCTGCCGGAACTTTCGGCGCGACGCGGGCGATCGGGCCGCTGCCGTCGCCGAGCATCGCCGGAACCATCAGCCCGCCAAGCGCGAGCGCGCCGCCGCGCAGCAATGTGCGGCGAGATGAAATCGGATTGAGCATGAGCGGGTAACTAGCACGATTTGCAGGCAAAGTTCCGCCGCGATGTGCCCGGCTTCGTCCTTGGTCGGGAAAAAGCGGCGCCTCGTCCGACTTGTTCGCGAGCGGCAGCGGTGGCACGATGCGGTGAACGCGCCGTTAACCAAGCGGAGTCGGAGCCTGTTAAGATGCGGATGAAATGGCTGACCTTCGTCGCGTGTCTGTGGTCGCTCTCGACCGCCGGTATTGCCAGTGCGCAGCAGGCGGCGCTCACGCCCGCGAAGCTGGAGAGTGCCGCGCTGGAACTCGGCAGCGGCGAAGCGCTGTGGCATGATCCCCAGCCGACGGCCGGGCCGGTGGCGATCGTCGTCAGCCTGCCGCTGCAGGTCGGCTATGTCTATCGCGCCGGGACGCTGATCGGCGTCGCGAGCGTGTCGACCGGAAAGCCGGGCAAGGAAACGCCCACCGGGACGTTCGAAATCCTCCAGAAGAAGACGTTCCACCGCTCGAACCTCTACAGCAACGCGCCGATGCCGTTCATGCAGCGGCTGACCTGGGACGGTATCGCGCTGCATGCCGGCGACAATCCGGGATATCCGGCGTCGCATGGCTGCATCCGCTTTCCAACTGCCTTCGCCAAGAAGCTCTACGCCGCCACCGCGATGGGCGGGGCGGTGGCGATCACCGACGACGTCGCGGTCGCGCCGCCGGGGGTCAAGGTGCCGCGCATCGTACCGCCGCCGGCGTCGTTCAGCTTCGGCAGCGAGCCGGTGATCGCGTCACGGCCGCCTGCACCTGCGGTTGCGCCGGCGCGGGTTGCCCAGCGCACGCCGGTCACGCCGGCCGCGCCGGCCGGGGCGGGGATCGGCCCGCGTTCGACACCGCCCGCTGAAGTGCAACGGGTGGCGCAGGCTGCTCAGGAGCCGCGGCTGGTGGCGCTGGGGTTCGAGCCGGTCGGGCGTTGATCCTGGCGGCTGACCGGATCAAACGACGATTCGCACCGGCACCGACTTCGCGGCGGGGACGTGGCTCTCTTCGGCGAAATGCTCGACCGGCATCAGCACATTGGCTTCGGGATAATAGGCGCCGAGGCAGCCGCTGGGGATCGCATAGGGCGTGACGATCAGGCCGTCGCGGCGGCGATGCGCCCCGTCCTCCGCGTCACTTTCCAGCGCCACGACCTGACCGGCGCGCAGACCGCGCGCCGCCATGTCGCCCGCATTCATGAACAGCACGTCGCGTGTGCCCTTCACCCCGCGGAACCGGTCGTGATAGCCATAGACGGTGGTGTTGAACTGATCGTTCGATCGCAGCGTCATCAGGCGGAAGCGGCCGTCGGTATCGCCGAAGCCGGTGGCGCAGAGCCCGGTGGGGGCGAGGAATTCGGCCTTGCCGCTCGGCGTCTGCCAGATGCGCTGCGACGCCTTGTTGCCCTTCCAGAAGCCGCCGGGGGTGAACAGCCGTTCGTTATACTTCGCGAACATCTCGGGGTAGGTTCGTTCGATGGCGTCGCGGATGCGCGCATAGTCGGCGACCCAGTCGTCCCACGGCGCCAGCGCCGGATCGGGCAGGCAGGCCTTGGCGAGCGCGGCGACGATTGCCGGTTCGGACAAGAGATGCGGGCTGGCCGGGGTGGCCTTGCCCCGCGACCCGTGGATGCAGCTCGTCGAATCCTCGACAGACACGGCTTGTGGTCCGGTCGCCTGCACGTCCTGCTCGATGCGGCCGAGGCAGGGGAGCAGATAGGTCTGCTTGCCGGCGAACAGGTGGTTGCGGTTTAGCTTGGTCGCGATCTGGACCGACAGGTCGAGGCGCGGCCATGCGGCTTCCATCGGCCCGGTCTCCGGCACCGCACGCAGGAAATTGCCGCCCAGGGCGACGAATGCCTTGACCGAGCCGTCGAGCACGCCGCGGCATGCCCCGACCGTGTCCAACCCTTTTTCGCGCGGCGCGCTAAAGCCATATTGCGCCTCGATCCGCTCTACCGGGACCAGTTCGGTCTTTTCGGTGATGCCGACGGTGCGCTGGCCCTGGACGTTGGAATGCCCTCGCACGGGGGTCGGTCCGGCACCGGCACGGCCGATATTGCCGCGCAGCAGCAGCAGGTTGACGAGCATGCGGACATTCTCGACGCCCTTGACGTGCTGCGTCAGGCCCATGCCGTACACCGCCATCACCGCCTTTGCCTTGGCATAAACCCGCGCCGCAGCCTCGATCGCGCTCAGCGTCAGCCCGGATTCGCGCGCGATGGCGTCCCAGTCGGCGGCCCGCACTGCTGCGACGAACGCATCGAAGCCGTGCGTGTGCTCGTCGATGAACGCGGTATCGAGCACCTCTGGCTTGCCAGCGGCGAGTGCGGCGTCGTGCCATTCGACCAGGAACTTGGCGATGCCCATCATCGCGGCGAGGTCGCCGCCCGCCTTGACCTGATGATATTGGCTCGACATCCGCGTCTCGCGCAATGTCGCCATCTCGATCGGGTTCTGCGGATCGGTGAAGCGCTCGAGCCCGCGTTCGCGAAGCGGATTGAAGGTGATCACTTCGACCCCGCGCTTGCGGCACGCGCGCAGGTCGTGGAGCATGCGCGGGGCATTCGATCCGACATTGTGGCCGAAGATCAGGATCGCGTCGCAGCGCTCGAAGTCGCTGTGGCGCGTCGTGCCGACCGGCACGCCGATCGCGGCCTTGAGCCCGACCGACGTCGATTCGTGGCACATGTTCGAACTGTCGGGCAAATTCTGGTTGCCGTACATCCGCGCCATCAGGCCGTACATGTACGAAGCCTCGAGGCTGGCGCGCCCCGATGCGTAGAATACTACCGACTTGGGATCGAGCGGGCGTAGCGCGGCGCCGATCTCGGCAAAGGCGGTTTGCCACGAGATCGCGGCGTAGCGGTCGGTCGTCGGATCATAGCGCAGCGGGTGGGTGAGACGGCCATGCTCTTCCAGTTCATAGTCGCTCCAGCCGCGCAGTTCGGTGAGCGTGTGGCGGGCGAAGAATTCGGGCGTGGTGCGGTGGCTGGTCAGTTCCCAGGCCGTCGCCTTGGCGCCTTCCTCGCAGAATTCGGCCGGGTGGTGATTGGCGGGCTTGGGCCAGGCGCAGCTGACGCAGGCGAACCCCTCGGGCTTGTTCTGGCGGGCCAGCTCGCGCAGCACTTCGGGCGAGCCCCCCTCACGCGGCAGGATCTCGGCGAGCGAGCGCACCGATCCCCAGCCGCCGGCCGGACCCTTGAACGGCTTGATCTCGGGCTTGTCGTCGCGCTGCTCGGCCATGCGATTTGGTCCTTTCATCCGCGGCGGCATACCCGTGTCGCGGGACGGGGTAGGGAACGGGTCGATCCGCGATTGGTTCAGCCTGTTCGACGTGTCGACACCGGCGCCGGTTCCGCATAGCCCGGGGGGCGGAATGCCTCTTGAAGAAAATCTCGCCAGCACGGTTGCGATCGCGATCGACCGTATCGCTGATGACGGCAGCGTCATAGCGGGCATGCGTCCGATAGCAGTCGAATGTCCGGTCGCGATCGAGTTCAACGGGATCGGCTATGCGGTGATGATGGCGACTCCCGATCAGCTCGAAGCATTCGCGGTGGGCTTTGCGCTGGGCGAGCGGCTGATCGAGCGTTGGGAGGACATCGTCGATGTCGATCTCCACGAGCATATCGCAGGTTGGATCGTTCGCGTGACGCTTGCGCCGGATCGGCTTCCCCGGTTGCACGAACGGGTGCGCCATCGCATTTCCGATTCGTCGTGCGGTCTGTGCGGTATCGAGAATCTCGAACAGGCGCTGCGGCCGTTGCCGCGGGTGGCTTCCCGGTCCGACGCAGGGCCCGCCGCGATCTTTCTGGCGCTTGCCGCACTGCGCGACAGTCAACCGCTCAACCAGCGCACCGGTGCGGTACATGCCGCGGCGCTGTGCGGAAGCGACGGCGCGATCCGGACGGTGCGCGAGGATGTCGGGCGGCACAATGCGTTCGACAAGCTGATCGGCGCGATGGCGATGGACGGGCTGGGGTGGGACGGCGGTTTTGCGCTGCTGAGTTCGCGATGCTCGTACGAGCTGGTCGAAAAGGCGGCGCTGGCGGACTGTCCGATGCTGGTGACGATCTCCGCCGCGACCGACCTTGCAGTCCGGCGCGCGTCCGAGGCCGGATTGAAGCTGGTGATGCTGGCGCGCAGCGACGCGATGCTCGCCGTGGCCCCGGCGCCGTGACGCTGCTCGGCGTGGTGCTCGCGGGTGGTCGGTCGCGGCGGTTTGGAAGCGACAAGGCGGCAGCTCTGCTCGATGCGCGGTCATTGCTGGAGCACGCGGTCGCGAGCCTGACGCCGCATGTCCGCGAGATCGTCGTGGCCGGGCGCAGCGACCCGCGGTGGTGTTCGGTCGACGATGCGCCGCAACCGGGGCTGGGGCCGCTCGGCGGCATCTGCGGCGCGCTTCGACATGCCCGCGTGCGGGGCCACGCGGCGATCCTGTGCGTGCCATGCGACATGCCGCGGCTCCCGCCCGGGCTCCTCGCGCTTCTCGCGCATGCCAATGGCGCGGCCTATACCGCGCAGGCGCCAGTGATCGCGCGCTGGCCGGTGACGGAACTGGATCGGCTGGAAGAGCATATGGCGGCGGACGGCGATCGCGCGCTCACCCGATGGGCGCGCAGCATTGGCGCGCAGGCGATCGCTTGGCCCGAGCCGCTCGCCAACATCAATCGCCCGGCCGATCTGGCGGCGCTGTCGTAAGCGATTGGCGCGCCCGGAGGGATTCGAACCCCCGGCCAAGGAGGTAGAAGCTCCTTGCTCTATCCAGCTGAGCTACGGGCGCGCGCGCTTCGCCTCGTAGCGCGGATTGCACGGCGGTGAAATGGCGATCATAGCGCCGGGAATGAGCGATGGGTACGGACAGGCTGCGCCGCGTGCGGTGGCGGCGGCGCAGGTGACGAGCGGGCAGTTCCGCCATTTCGACCTGGTGATGGCGGCGTTCGTCACCGTGCTGGTGTTGTCGAACGTGGTCGGCGCGGCCAAGCTCGCGGCGGTCGGCGGGTTCGTGTTCGGTGCGGGCATCCTGTTCTTTCCGGTAAGCTATGTACTCGGCGACGTGCTGACCGAAGTCTATGGCTATGCGCGGGCGCGGCGGTGCATCTGGGCCGGGTTCGCGGCGCTGCTGTTCCTGGCGGTGATGTGCTGGGTGGTGGTCAGCCTGCCGCCCGCTCCCGGCTGGGAAGGGCAGGCGGCGTACGAGGCGGTGTTCGGGCAGGTGTGGCGGATCGTGGTGGCGTCGATCGTCGCCTTCTGGGCCGGCGAGTTCGTCAACAGCTTCGTCCTCGCCAAGCTCAAGGTCGCGACCGGCGGCAGGCACCTGTGGACGCGCACGATCGGATCGACGGTGGTCGGGCAGGCGATCGACAGCCTATTGTTCTATCCGATCGCGTTTCTCGGCATCTGGTCGACCGAGCAAGTGCTAACGGTGATGGTCACCAACTGGGCGCTCAAGGTCGGCTGGGAAGTCATGCTGACGCCCGCCACCTATCTGGTCGTGGGCCGGTTGAAGCGCGCCGAGGGGGTCGATCTGTTCGACCGGGACACCGACTTCACGCCGTTCAGCGCCAAGCTGTGAGCATGTCAGGATTTCAGGATGCCAAGCTGGCGATGCTCGCATTCACCGGGCTGCCGAAGGATGCGCTGCACATCTATGTGGGCCTGAGCGTGCTGTTCGCCGCGTCGCTGCTGCTCAAGCGCCGCGTCGGTACGGCATTGCCGGTCGCCTTCGTGGCGGTTGCGGCGCTGACGGGGGAGGCCTGGGACATCATCGATCGCTGGGGGCTCGGCAAGTCCGCCGATCCGCCTGCCCACTGGCACGACATCTGGAACACGCTGTTCTGGCCGGTCGCGATCACGCTGCTGGCGCGCTACAGCCACCTGTTTCGGCCCTCAGCTAACCGCCGCTAGAAGTCCCTCAAAGAGGCGGCGGCCGTCATTGCCACCATGCGCGGCCTCGATGCGGCGTTCCGGATGCGGCATCAGGCCGAGCACCGTGCCGCGTTCGTCGACGATCCCGGCGATGTCGCGCGCCGATCCGTTGACCGCCTCGGCATAGCGAAACGCGACGCGGCCCTCGCCCTCCAGCCGGTCGAGCACGGCTTCGTCGGCGACGTAATTGCCGTCGTGATGCGCGACTGGGAAGCGCACCGCGTCGCCCGCGGTGTAGCCGCTGGTGAAGGCCGATCGGTCGTTTGCTACCGTCAGCGCGACGTCACGGCAGACAAAGTCGAGCCCCTGGTTGCGGATCAGCGCACCGGGAAGCAGTCCGATCTCGGTGAGGATCTGGAAGCCGTTGCAGATGCCGAGCACCGGTACCCCGCGCTCGGCCGCAGCCTTGACCGCCGCCACGATCGGTGAGCGCGCGGCGATCGCGCCGCAGCGCAGATAATCGCCATAGGAAAACCCGCCGGGCAGCGCGATCAGGCCGATATCGCCGGGCAGGTCGCTGTCGCCGTGCCACACCATCGTCGGCGCGGTGCCGGTGACCTCGCGCAGCGCGACCGCGACGTCGCGATCGCAGTTCGAGCCAGGAAAGACGACGACCGCGGTCTTCATGCGCGCTCGATCCGGTAATTCTCGATCACCGTGTTGGCGAGCAACTGGCGGCACATCGCGTCGATCGCGGCATCGTCGGTGTCGTCGGCGACGTCGATCTCGAACAGCTTGCCGGCGCGCACATCAGCGACGCCGGCAAAGCCGAGCGAGCCGAGCGCGTGTTGGATGGCCTTGCCCTGCGGATCGAGGACGCCGGGCTTCAGGGTGACAATGATGCGGATTTTCATGCGGCTGTCCCGGCGGTGAGGGGTTCGCCGCTGCCTATGCCGCCCCGGCGCGCTGCCCGCAAGGATCAGAAATAGCGCGCGAGCTGGAAGGTGAAGCGGCTGCGCGTCGCATCGAAGAAGCCGATCGACGATTCGGCGCGGGTGTAGGTCCAGCCGATCTGCGGCGAAAAGCCCAGCACGCGGATCTTGCTGTTGCCGAATGTCGCGCGCGCGACATAGCGCCAGTCCTTGCGCGGCTTTGGAGAGAAAAGCGCGATCGGCGCGTCGTAGATCGCGCGCGACACGGTACCGCTCAGCCCGAAATTGATCCCCAGCGGCATCGCACCGCCCAGGCCGAGCGTGAATCCGCCCTCCTTGCTCGAATAGGCCGGCTGATCGAGCCAGTCGCGGCGGCCGAACAGCCCCGCCGACGCCACCAGCGTGGGTGCGACCGCGCGTTCATAGGTGGCGAACAGGCCGGCCTGTGTCCCGTCATAGCCGTCGTCGAACAGGGCGTCGGTGCGGCGCACGTCGAGCTGGATGCCGAGCCGACCGCGCGTGCCGATCCCGTGCTGCATGCCGATGCGCGTTCCGAACTGGCGGCTGACGACGTCACCGCCGAACCAGCGCTGCGCACCGACCGCCTGTACCGAGACGCTCGATTTCGGGGAAAGCCGCACTTCGGGGCCGGCCGCGGCCTGGAGCTGATAGTCGTCGTAATCGGCGCCGTCATAGTTCGTCCCGGTGGCATCGAGATCGACCAGCATCGTCGTCGCCTTCGCGATCGGCAGCCGCAATCCGGCCGATGCCGTCGCGGTCAGCCCGGTGCCCGACCGTGCCCGCGCCGCGTCGTCGAGTTCGAGCGGAATCGGAATGCCGCCGAAATCGACGGTGATCTGGTCGGCGCTGGTCGCGTTGTTGATGTTGGTGTCGGGCGCGATGCCGGCGCTGAAGTCGAAGCTCCACGCCCTCTGCGACCGGATGACGTCGCGGACGGTGCGGATCGTGCGCGCGACGTCGGGCGGCAGATCGGCGTCCTGCTGCGCGATCGCGAACTGGCGGTCGGCGGATTGCGGGCGGCCGCTCAGCAGCATCGCCTTGCCCAGTTCCAGCCGGACGCGGGTCTGGCCGGGATCGTCGGCCAGGATCGCCTGATACTGGGCGATCGCGGTTGCGTGATCGCCGGTTTCGGCGGCGAGCATCCCGGTCAGATAGCGTGTTTCGAAACGCCGGTCGGGCAATTGTTGGAGCGCGGCAAGCATCGGCCGCGCCTCGTCGAAGCGCTTGGCCGCGATCAGCGCCTGGACCTCGCCGAGCAGCTGGTCGGGCGTCAGCCGCGCCTTGCACGTCTGTGCGACGCAGCGGTCGAGCAGCGTTTGCGCCTGCGCCCCCGGGGCCGACACTGCCGCCGCGAGCGCGAGCGCTCCGGCGGCGCGCATCATTTCTTGCCCGTGAACGCGCCGACGATGTCGATGCGCTCGTCAGGCGTACCGCCGACGATGCGGAAGCCGGCGCCGATCTCCTCGCCGTTCGGCCCGAAAAACGCCCCGTCGAGGCTTGAGCCCGCGATCGACACGGTGAAGTCGTCCATGCCGGGGCGCGTGAAGCTGGCCTTGTCGAAACTGCCGGTAAAGCCGCCCTTGTTGATCAGGTCGAGCGTGGCGGTGGCAGACGCGGCGAAGCGCGAACCGGCCGGCAGCGCTGAAGCCCAGCTGGTATAGGCATCGAGCGTCGGCGCGTGGACGGTGCCGGTCAGTTCGGTGGTGACCGCCAGCGAGGCGAAATCGACCGACGTCGTGTTCGATCCCTCGATCCATTGCAGGTAGCTCGGGAAGCCGGGATCGGTGTCGCCCATCGGATTGAACACCATGCTGGCGATCATGTCGCCGGTGAAGCTGGCCGATCCGGTCTTGGGCACGGCGCCGTTTGCGGTGCGCTCGCCGAAGACGAACGCGGCGCGGTCGAGGCCGTAATTCTGTTGCAGTGCAGGTGGCGCCCCGTCCTCGCTGACTTCATTGGCCGACAGCACATTGCGGACGAATCCTGCATAGGTGACGTATTTGGTCGTCGTGCCGGGCTTTTGATAGAACAGCGTGTTGACCGTGGAGGAGGAGCCCGCCGCGCCGACGAAATAGTCGCTTCGCTCCGCGCCATCGGCAAGCGGATCGTTGCCAGACAGCGCGCTGCCGGTGTCTGTCGCTGCGTCCGCCTGGAGATACTGGATCTGCTTGTTCGCGGCGAATTCCGGGACGCCTGCCTGCGGTCCAACCGCGCCATCGAAGTCCGTGCGGTGCTGAGGATCCTGGAAGCGGAAAGCGGCGACCTCGACATTGCCGAGCGGCTGGCTGATCGTCAGTTCGAAGATCGCGTCGCGCGGGTTATAGGCGACGGAGATGCCGCTCGAACGGGCGGTGTTGGCGTCGGCGGCATAGAGCTGACCGTCCTGGTAGCCTTGGTCGGACCGCGTCGAATAATCGTAGCTCTGGACCCCGCCCAGCCCCTCATAGGTCTTGGTCTCGGTGGGGTTGACGAAGCTGTGGGTCGCCGCCGGTCCGGTCGGCGGAGCGACACTGCCCGCCGATTGCGCGCCGGTATCGCCGCCGCACGCCGCCAGCATCGTGGCACTGCCCAAAATCACCAGAGTACGCATCGTCAGTCCCCCGCGACGGAATGTCTATCCGTGGATGCGGGGGGTGGTAGCCTGCCGATGGTTAAGACCTGCTTTAGGTCGGGCGCGATTATTTCCCGCGCAGCTTGCGGTGGCTTTCGAGGTCGAGCACCGACGAATCCGCACCTTCCGGCAGCAGGCCCAGCCGCCGTGCGACTTCCTGATATGCCTCGACTTCGCCGCCGAGGTCGCGGCGAAAGCGGTCCTTGTCGAGCTTCTCGTTGCTGGTCATGTCCCACAGCCGGCAGCCATCGGGGCTGATCTCGTCGGCAAGGATGATCCGGGCATAGTCATTATCCCAGATGCGTCCGAATTCGAGCTTGAAATCGACCAGCCGGATGTTGACGCCCGCAAACAGGCCCGAGAGGAAATCGTTCACGCGGATCGCCATGTCCGCCATGTCGTGCAGTTCCTCCTGCGCGGCCCAGCCGAAGGCGAGGATATGCTCGTCGGTGACCATCGGATCGCCGAGCGCGTCGTCCTTATAATAATACTCGATGATCGTGCGCGGCAGCTGCTGGCCCTCCTCGATCCCCAGCCGCTTCGACAGCGATCCGGCGGCGACGTTGCGCACCACGACCTCGATCGGCACGATCTCGACCTGGCGGATCAGCTGCTCGCGCATGTTGAGGCGGCGGATGAAGTGCGTCGGGATGCCGATATTGGCGAGCAGGGTGAAGACATGCTCGGAAATGCGGTTGTTGAGCACGCCCTTGCCGCTGATCGTGCCCTTTTTCTGGGCATTGAACGCGGTCGCGTCATCCTTGAAATACTGGATCAGCGTGCCCGGCTCGGGACCCTCGTACAGGATCTTGGCCTTGCCCTCATAGATTTGGCGGCGGCGAGCCATCGTGGCGAAACCCCTGGAAAATGAGCAGCCCCGGCGGCGCGGGCGGGCCGCATCCTGCCGGGGCGTGGAAGCCTGCGGCCTTACGCGATCGGGCCGGGGGGTGCAACGCCGCGATGGTCGGCAACGATCTCCGCGAGTGCCAGCGCCGCGCGGGCGACATCCTCGAAGCCGACATAGAGCGGTGTCAGCCCGAAGCGCAGAATGTCGGGATCGCGAAAGTCGCCGATCACGCCGCGCTCGACCAGAGCCGCCATGATCGCGCAGGCATGGGGATGGCGGAACGCGATATGGCTGCCGCGCTCGGCCGGATCGCGCGGGGCGATGCATTTGAGGCCGATAGCGTCGCCCGCCGCCGCGAACGCGTCGAACAGCGCCGCGCTCTTGGTCGCGAGCGCCTCGATTGGAACGTCGGCAATCGCGTCGAGACCGGCCTCGAGCGCGGCCATCGCCAGCATCGGGGGGGTGCCCGCTCGCCAGCGCTCCATGCCGGCGCCTGCTTCATAGGCGTCGGTGAAAGCGAAGGGCCGGGCATGCCCCATCCAGCCCGATATGGGGTTGGCGAGCTGCGCCTGATGCCGCTCGGCGACATACAGGAACGCGGGAGCACCGGGGCCGCCGTTGAGGAATTTGTACCCGCAGCCGACCGCCATGTCGGCGCCTGCACCGTTCAGATCGACGGGAATTGCCCCGACGCTGTGGCTGAGGTCCCAAAGGATGAGCGCGCCTGCGTCGTGTGCACGTCTGGTCCAGGCGGCCATGTCGAACCGCGCGCTGGTCTTGTAGTGGACGTGGCTGAGCAGCACGAGCGCGGTGCGGTCGTCGATCGCGTCTGCCAGCGCATCGCGCGGAACCGCGCGCAGCGTGCCGCCGGGCACGCATGCCACCGCGCCCTCGGCGATATGCAGGTCGGTCGGGAAATTGCCCGTTTCGCTTATTACCACGGTCCGCGCCGGATCGCGGCGCAGCGCGGCGACGATCAGCTTGAACAGATTGGCCGAGGTCGAGTCGGTGACGATGACCTCATCCGCGTCGGCGCCGATCCACGGCGCGATCTTGCCGCCGATCCGTGCGGGGCTGCCCATCCAGCCCTCGTCCCAGCTGCGGATCAGGCGTTCGCCCCATTGCCGCTCGACCAGATCGCGATTGGCGGCGAGCGTGGCGCGCGGCAGCGGACCCAGCGAATTGCCGTCGAGATAGATCACGCCATCAGGCAACACGAAGCGATCGCGCAAAGGACGTAGCGGGTCGGCGGCGTCGCGCGCGCGTGCCTCGTCGAGAGTCACTTGGCGAAGCCCGCGGCGATGCGGCGCTTGGCCTCTGCCCATGCGGGCGTTTCGGGCGCGATCAGCTCGACATGGCCGGTGTCGGGCACGATGGTCAGCGTCGCACGATCCCCGGCGGCTTTGGCCCTGGCATCGAAATCGCGCGGCAGCCGCAGCGGAATGATGCGATCGTCGCGCCCGACCACCTGGTCGAACGGCACGCCGACCGGCAGCAGCCGCGTGACCGAGGTGTCGGCATAGAGGTCGGCGCGGCCGCTTCCGACCAATTGCCCCACGACGTCGGTTCCGCAGCCATTGTCGCTCGCGCCTGCCGTCGCCTCGAGATCGGGCAATCCGCCCAGGCTGATGACCCGTGCGATTGGCAGGGGATCGGGCGAGCGCAGCGGACTGGAGGCGGGAAGTCGCGCCCGCGCGGCCAGCCACAAGGCGAGATGCGCGCCGGCGGAATGGCCGACGGCGACCACCTTGCCGGCGTCGAGGCCGAACCGTTTCGCATGCGTCCGGAGCGCATCGGCTGCGGCGGCGGCGTCGGCGAAGGTGCCGGGATAGCCCCCGCCGGGAATGTCCACCCCGCGATAGTCGATGTTCCAGACTGCGTAGCCGTCGCGCCGCAGATCGTCCGCGATCCAGTGCATCAGCGTCCGATCGGCGATGCTCGTCGTCCAGCAACCGCCATGCACCATCAGCACGGTGCGATGCGGACCGGGGCCCGACGGCAGCCAGACATCCACCTTTTGCGGCGCATCGCTGCCATAGGCGATCGTCGCATCGGGGTCGGGGCGCGCTCGCTCGGTCAGGTCGGGCCAGCTGAGCGGGACGAAGCGCGATGCGGTGGCCGGGGGCGGCGCCGCCGGTTCGGAACAGGCGCCGGTCAGCAGCAATGCGGCAAGCAGCGGGAAGCGGATCATGCGGGGGTTCCTAGCGCAGCGCCGCCCGGCTTGCTATCGCCCGCGCAATGGCTACCGACCTCACCGACCCCTTCAACGCGATCGTGGACGCGCCGTTCGATAGCGCGCTGTCCGAACGCTACCTCGTCTATGCGATGTCGACGATCACGGCGCGGTCGCTTCCCGACGTCCGCGACGGGCTGAAGCCGGTGCATCGGCGGCTGTTGTGGGCGATGCGGTTGCTGCGGCTCGATCCGGCGTCGGGGTACAAGAAATGCGCGCGCGTCGTCGGCGACGTCATCGGCAAATATCATCCGCATGGCGACCAGTCGGTCTATGACGCGATGGTCCGCCTCGCGCAGACCTTCGCCCTGCGCTACCCGCTGGTAGACGGACAGGGCAATTTCGGCAATATCGACGGCGATAACGCTGCCGCCTACCGGTACACCGAAGCGCGGCTGACCCAGGTCGCGATGGACCTGATGGCCGGGCTGGACGAGGACGCGGTCGAGTATCGGCCGACCTATAATGGCGAGGAGAACGAGCCCGAGCTGTTTCCCGGCCTGTTCCCCAATTTGCTCGCCAATGGCGCCTCAGGCATCGCGGTCGGCATGGCGACCAGCATTCCGCCGCACAATGCCGCCGAGCTGTTCGATGCGGCGATCCTGCTGATCGACCAACCCGGCGCCGACGACGCCGCGATCCTCGGCCATGTGCAGGGCCCTGATTTCCCGACCGGAGGGATCGTCGTCGACAGCGCCGCGGCGATCGCCGAGACCTATGCCACCGGCCGCGGCGGTTTTCGTGTGCGCGCCCGGTATACGATCGAACGCGAGAAGGGCGGCGGATGGTCGGCAGTGGTCACCGAAATCCCGTATGGCGTGCAGAAGGGCAAGCTGATCGAGGCGATCGCGGCGCTGGTCAACGAGCGCAAATTCCCGATCCTCGCTGATGTCCGCGACGAATCGGATGCCGACATCCGCATCGTCCTCGAACCGCGCAGCCGCACGGTCGATGCCGGCACGCTGATGGACGGATTGTTCCGGCTGACCGACCTGGAAACGCGGTTCTCGCTCAACCTCAACGTGCTCGACGCCACGCGGACGCCGCGGGTGATGTCGCTGCGCGAGGCACTGGCGGCATGGATCCAGCACCAGTTCGTGGTGCTCAAGCGCCGCACCCAGCACCGGCTCGACAAGATCGTTGACCGCATCGAGCTGCTCGACGGCTATATCGTCGCCTATCTCAACCTCGACCGGGTGATCGCGATCATCCGCGCCGAAGACGAACCCAAGCCAGTGCTCATCGCAGAGTTCGCGCTGACCGACCGCCAGGCCGAGGCGATCCTCAACATGCGACTGCGAAGCTTGCGCAAGCTGGAGGAGATGGAATTGCGCCGCGAACGCGATGCATTGGAGAAGGAGCAGGCGGACCTCACCGCGCTGCTCGGTTCCGATGCGCGCCAGCGCACGCGGCTGAAGCGCGACCTGGCCAAGCTGCGCGAGCGCTACGGGCCCGAGACGCTGCTCGGCAAGCGGCGCACGCTGATCGAGGAGGCGGCGCCGGCGCGCGACATTCCGCTCGAGGCGATGATCGAGCGCGAGCCGATCACCGTCATCCTGTCGCAGCGCGGCTGGATCCGAGCCATGAAGGGGCATGTCGATCTGGCGTCGGCCGATACGCTCAAGTTCAAGGAAGGCGACGGGCCGCGCTTCGCCTTTCATGCGCAGACCACCGACAAGCTGCTGCTGGCGACCGCGGCGGGCCGCTTCTACACGCTGGGCGGCGACCGCCTGCCCGGCGGACGCGGGTTCGGCGAGCCGGTGCGATCGATGATCGACCTCGACCACGATGCCGCGATCGTCGCGCTGCTGGGCGCTGGGGCATCCGAGCGCATGCTGATCGCCGCCAGCGACGGGCGCGGCTTCATCGTGCGCAGCGCCGATGTCGTCGCCGAAACGCGCAAGGGCAAGACGGTGATGACGCCGCGGCCCGGCGCGACGCTGGTGGTCGTGCGGCCGATCGCTGCGGAGGACGATTATGTCGCGGCGGTCGGCGACAACCGCAAGCTCGTCGCGTTTCCGCTCAGCGAGCTGCCCGAAATGACTCGCGGGCAGGGGGTTCAGATCCAGCGCTTTCGTGATGGCGGGCTGTCCGATGCGCGCACGCTGCGCTTCGCCGACGGCCTCAGCTGGACGATGGCGGGCGCGGAAGGCCGTGTGCGGACCGAAAGCGACCTGGCACCGTGGCGTGCGGCGCGCGGCGCTGCGGGCCGGATGCCTCCGATAGGCTTCCCGCGCGATAACCGATTCAAATAGGCGCTGCGCCGCACATGACGCTTCACGCGGCTTTAAGGAAATCGCTCTAGCGCCGTTTGCAAATGGTGTTGCAATCGCCCGCTGCCGCAACGGCCGAGCGTCCGCACGACGCGGAGGGCGATGCGATTGCTTTCGGGCCGGGCGGATCGGCGTTGCTGCTCAACCTGCTGCCCATACCCGCTGTCATTGCGGTGCTTCGCGACGGCGAGATCGTGTTCGAGGCGATCAACCAGAATTTCCGCCGCGCCGGCCTGGGCAGCGTTGCCGGACAGTCGCCTTTGGTGGCGGCGCACGGCCCGCTCGTCACCGAATTCCTGATGTCGCGCCGCCGCGAATGCGAATTTGACTGGCAATTGGGAGAAGCAGTCGATGCCCGCCATTTTCGCGTGAAGCTGGCCCGGCGGGTCACCGACAGCAATCCGCATCGCGCGCTGATCTCGCTGGTGGATCACACTGCCGAGGCACGCACCGGCGAGAGCCTGCGCCGCGAGATGATGACCGACAGCCTGACCGGGCTGCTCAACCGGCCGGGCTTTTCGGAGCTGCTGGAGACGACCATCACGCCCGAATGCTGCGCACAGCATGCGGTGCTGGTGGTCAATCTCGATCGCTTCAGCCGGGTCAATGCGTGCCTCGGGTCGCTGTCTGGCGACGAGCTGCTCATTTCGGTGGCGCGGCGGATGAAGGGCGCGCTGCGAGCGCACGACCGGCTGGCGCGCACCGGCGGCGACGAGTTCGCGATCCTGATGACGGTCGAGGACGGGATCGGCGATGTGCTCGAGGTCGCCAAGCGGATCGAGGGCGCGCTTGCCAGTCCGTTTCGCCTGTCCGATTTCGAAATCCGCGTCGAATGCTCGATCGGGGTGGCGCTGGGGTCGCAGGACATCGCCGATGCCGAGGACCTGATCCGCCACGCCCAGTTCTCGGTCAAGCGCGCCAAGGCGACCGGGCGCACCGAAACCTATCAAAGCCGCACCTTCGACCTCGCACGGCGCCAGTTCAGCATCGAGACCGAGCTGCGCCAGGCGATCGAAAGCGGCGCGATGCGGCTGCATTTCCAGCCAATCAGCGATCTGGCATCGGGCAGGATCGTCTCGTTCGAGGCGCTGGCGCGCTGGAAGAACCTGCGCGGCGTCGAACTGTCGCCGGTGGACTTCATTCCCGTCGCCGAGGAATCGGGGCTGATCGTGCCGCTCGGGCGCTGGGCGATGCACGAGGCGGCACGCGTTCTGGCCGAGTGGGACCAGAAGGCGGGCGGATGCTGCGACGTGTCGGTGTCGGTCAATCTGTCGGCGATCCAGCTGCAGCGCGATCACGTCGCCGGAATGGTCCGCGAGGCGCTCGACACCTATGACCTGACCGGCGACCGGCTGACGCTGGAATTGACCGAGAGCGCGATCGTCACCGATCCCGATCGCATCGCGCAGACCATGCGGGCGCTCAAGGATCTGGGCACGCGGCTGGCGATGGATGACTTCGGCACCGGCTATTCGAACCTCGCCTATCTGCAGAAGCTGCCGATCGACGTGCTCAAGATCGACCGCAGCTTCATCTCGGGGCTGCTCAGCGATCGCGACAAGGTGGCGATCGTGCGCGCGGTGCTCAGCCTTGCCTCGGCGCTGGGCATGGAAACGACGGCGGAGGGCATCGAAACCAACGAACTGGCGCAGACGCTGGCGGCGCTGGGCTGTACCTATGGGCAAGGCTATCTCTATGCCCGTCCGCTACCCGCCGACCAGGCCTATACGCTGCTGTCCGCCTCGCGGACCTGAGCATCGGCGATCTGTCCGACGCGGTCGGCATTCGGAAACCCTTCGGCGATCCATTGCTCCTCGATCGCGCGCAACAGATGCGCGACCTGTGGCCCGGCCTTGATCCCGCGCGCTACCAACGCGCCGCCGGTGAGCGGCAGCGTCGGCGGCGTCCAGTGCGCCAGCGCGCGGACGTCGCCGGTGCGATCCGCCTGTGCGAGCAACAGCCGGTCGGTCGCTGCCTCCGGTCCGATGCGATAGGCCAGCGCCCGTGGCTCCGCATCGAGCGGCCGCGCCGCCGAGATCAGCCGCTTGCGCTGCAGCTTCGACAGTTTGAGGCGGGCGCCGACCGATTCGGCGACATCGGGATCGCCCGGCAGCAGCGCGGCCAGGCGCCGGATCGCATCGGGCGCGATCGCGCTCGTCGCTTCGCGCCCGGCCAACCGCGCAAGCGCGTCGACGCCGGCGATCTCAGGCAGCACCGGGCGCAGGATCCCGCGCTCGATCATTACGGCGACGACGTGCACCGCATGCCGCGCCACCAGCAGCTTGAGCAACTCATCGGCGATCCGCTCGCGCGACAGGGCCATCAGGTCGTTTGCGCGCGCGGTACAGGCGTCGAGCCCGGCGGGATCCGGGGCATCGCCGAACCGCGCAAGAAAGCGGAAGAAGCGCAGGATTCGCAGATGGTCCTCGGCGATGCGTCGATACGGATCGCCGATGAAGCGCACGCGCCGGGCGGCAAGATCGTCGAGACCGCCGAAATAGTCGAAAACCTCTCCCGAAATCGGGTCGGCATAGAGCGCGTTGATCGTGAAATCGCGGCGGGCGGCGTCGGCGCGCCAGTCGTCGGTGAAGGCCACCTGCGCATGGCGCCCGTCGGTCGCGACATCGCGGCGCAGCGTCGTCACCTCGACCGGACCCTCTGGCAGCACTGCGGTGACCGTGCCGTGCGCGATGCCGGTCGGCACCGTCTTGATCCCGGCCTCGGTCGCCAGCTCGACGACGCGCTGCGGCGGGTGCGGCGTGGCGATGTCGATGTCGGACACCGGGCTGCCGAGCAGGGTATCGCGCACCGCGCCGCCGACGAACCTCGCGGCCCCCAGCGCGCCAATCAGCGCATCGAGCCCCGGCCGCCTGCGCCAGGGTACATCGGGAAGCGTCACGCGCTCCATCGCAGCCGCTGCGATAGGTTGATCAGCATTGCCGCGGTCGCACCCCAGACGCGGCGCTGTTGCCAGAAGATCTCGAAATAATGCCGCTCGCGGCCCTGCCACTCGATGCTCCCCTGGAGATGGTTGGCGGGATCGAGCAGGTGGTCGAGCGGAATCTCGAAGACGTCGCCGACTTCGCCGGGCTGCGGCGTGAACGGCAGGTCGGGTGCGATCACGCCGACCACGGGGGTGACCTCGAAGCCACTGACGGTACGATAGCGGTCGGTCGGGCCGATGATTGTGACGGCGGACGGCGGCAGCGCGATCTCCTCCTCGGCCTCGCGCAACGCGGCCGCCACGACATCGGTGTCGCCGGGATCGACCCGCCCGCCGGGAAAGGCGATCTGGCCGGCATGGCTGCGCAATTCCTGCGTTCGCTGGGTCAGGATCACGCCCGGCCGCGCACGGTCGGTGATCGCGATCAGCACGGCAGCGGGTGCCAGCGACGCCGGGTCGCCCCATTCGTCGCCGTCGCCGATCAGCAGCACCGGCGCATGCTCGTGCTGCGCGCCCAGCGCCGTGCGCAACCGATCGGCAAGCGTCACGCCGCGTCCATCGCGAAAAAGACGCCGTTGCTCCACACCCCCGGCCGGTCGGCGCCGAGCGCGCGTTCGGCGAGTTCGTAATAGACCGGGCGCGCGATGAGCGCATCGAGCCCGCCGCGGACATGGAGATAGGGGCGCGGCCCATCCTCGCCGCTGTCGAAGCGCAGCGCATTGTCGGGCCCGGCAGTGACGAGGTCGCCCGTGTTGAGGCGAAAGGCGAGGCGGGCATCGCGACCGCTCCCTTCCGCCTTCATCTCGACCGCCACGAACGGCGCGTCGTCGACCGCGATCGACAGCTTCTCGACCGGCGTCACTAGTACGAACGACCCGTCGGCCTCACGGCGCAAGATCGTCGAGAACAGCCGGACCATCGCCGGGCGCGTGATCGGCGACCCCTGATGATACCAGGTCCCGTCGCTGGCGATGCGCATCTCGCTGTCGCCGCAATGCTCGGGGTTCCATTGCGCGACCGGGGGAAGTCGCGCTTCCTCGGCAAGCGCCGCGATCGCGGCCAGCGAGAGGTCGGCAAGGTCGGGCAGGGGAGGCATCGGCATCCCGCCCCGTTAGGCGAGAGCACCCGCGCCGGGCAAGTCAGGCGAGCGCCGGCACCCGGGGTACGACGATCCCGGCGCCCGTCGGCACCATCCCGCGCGCGAGCAGGCGGCGCCGCTCGAACGGGCCGGGTAGCCGCCAATCGCGCGTTGGCGAATCGGAGAAGCCGAAGAAGCGCGCATAATATTCGGGGTCCCCGACCAGCATCTGCGCCTGCGCTCCCGCCAGCGCCGATCGATCGGCCATCGCCAGCGCATGGTGCGTCAGGCGCTGGCCGAGACCTGCGAGCTGGCGCGCAGGATCGACCGCGATCGGGCCGACCATCACCATCGGCACCTGTTCGCCCGCATCGAGGTGCAACGCCACCGGCCAGCATTGGATCGTCGCTGCCAGATGCCCGCCATCGCCGATCGCCGCGAAGCTGAGCGATGCGATCGGTGCCAGCCCCTCGCGGACGCGATAGGCGGTCTTGGCAAGCCGGTCGGTGCCGAACGCACGGTCGAGCAGCGCCTCGACCGCATCGGCATCGACATCGGCAATCGGCACCAGCGGCAACATCGCTTCCATCCTCGCGCGGGTCGGCATAAGTCGGGCGCCGCATAGAGCGATTGGAGCGTGACGCAATGCTGAACTTGGGGCCAACCCCTGGAATTCGCGAGTGAGCGCGGCACCCCCGCTTCGCGATACGCTGCTGCTCGAGGTGCGCGACCTGGAGGTGCAGGTCTTGACCGGCGTCTATTCCGAGGAGACGCACCTGCCGCAGCCGCTGCGGATCTCGATCACTGCCGACCTGGACATCCCAGAGCATTTCGATCCGGATACGCCGCTGGATGCGTCGAAATCCTATCTCGACCTCAAGGCGGCGGCGACGGGATTGCCGCGCGGGGTGCATTTCACGCTGATCGAGGCGGTCGCCGAGCACATCGCCGATACCCTGTTCATCGGCGACGATCGCGTCCGGTCGGTCACGGTGCACATCGTCAAGCTGGCGATTGCCGAGCATGGCGAAGCGATCGGCATCACCATGACCCGGCATCGCCGGTGACGCGTCCCGTCGCGCTGGTCACCGGCGGGTGCCGGCGCCTCGGCGCCCATATCGCCGCGCGGCTGGGCGAGGCGGGCTACGACGTCGCCTATCATGGGCGAAGCGCGGCCGTGCCGGATCGCTGGCTCGCGCAGCGGCTGAATGCGGCGGGCGCGCGGCATCACGGCGTCGCCGCCGACCTCGACGATGCCGCCAGCGTCGCGGCGCTGGTCGGCTCGGTCGCGGATCGATTCGAAGCGCCGGTCGATCTGCTGGTGAACAATGCCTCGCGATTCGATGTCGGCGATCCCGGACTGGCATCGATGGCGGCGATGACCCGGCACTTTACCGCTAACGTCGCCGCGCCGGTGATGCTGGCGGAAGCGGTCGCGGCGCAGGGGGTCGAGGCCGCGGTGGTCAACATCCTCGACCAGCGAATCGCGCATCCGCCGCGCGACCAGCTCGCCTATACCTTGTCGAAACAGGCGTTGGCCGAGGCGACCCGGACGCTCGCGACCAGCCTGGCCCCTCGGGTGCGCGTCAACGGTGTGGCGCCGGGGCTGACGCTGCCGACCGGGGATTACGCGGCGGCACAGCTTGCCCGGCTGGCCGAGACGATGCCGCTTCGGCGGTTGCCCGATCCCGACGATGTGGCCGACGCGGTGCTGTTCCTTGCCCGTGCGCGCAGCACGACAGGGCAGATCATTTTCGTCGATGGCGGCGCCGGGCTGACCCGGTTCGACCGCGACTTCGTCAATATGTAGCGGTTGCCCCGCGGCCGGGGCAGGGGCCGAGCGCGCGCCGGACGAACTGATAATCCTCGCGCGCCAGCATCGCCGCATCGGGCTCGGTCGACTGCAGCGCGGTTTCGGGCAGCGCATCGGGAAGGCCGCATGCCAGCCGATACCAGAGCAAGGTGTCGCGGCGCGGCGGTTCGGCCGAATCATCGACGATCTCCCCCAGCGCCACGCCCCAGCGCGGGGCTTGGCCGGGGCGGCGCAGGATCGACAGCGACACCGGGTCGTTGCGCGCGGTGGTCAAGAAAATCTGCGTCTCGCCTTCACCGGGAAGCGTGCCGGGGACGTGGAAGGCGTTGCCGATCCCGGTGATTTGCGGCGGCGCGTCGGGCGCGACGACTTCGCGGGCGATCGCGCGGACCTGGGCGTCGAGCTCGGGCGACCAGGGTTGCTGGGCGTCGAGCGAGACGAGCTGGACCTGCGCCGGCCGTCCCGCGACGGGACGCGCGAACGCGATCATGCGCAGCCCCTTGAGCCGCGGCGCGCGCCCCCGCGCATCGAGTGGAACATCAACGAGATAGCCGACGCGCGGCGGCAGTCCGCCGGTGCCGCGCACCAGACCCAGGACATCGACCTCGACATAATAGCGCTCGCGCCCGGGCGCGACGCCCAACGCCTCGGCGCCGCGGATGCGCGCGGCGCTGCGGATTGCGCCGTCGATCACGAGCGGCGCCTGCAGCACCAGGTCGGCAATCGTGACGTAATCAAGGCGCGGATCGTTCCGGATCGCCGCGAGTTGCGGATTTTGGGACGGAATTGCGGTGGGCGGCACAGGCGCCGACAGCGCGATCGCCAGGGATATGGTTACCAGGGACATGGTGCAGGCGATACGCGATCAGCGCTTTGTGATACAGAAATAAATCTGCCACGCAGCGACTGTACGTTTATTGCGTTCGACAAAGCGTTTGCGTCATCCCTAACGCCACGATAGAAACGCGCGCTCTGCCTTAAGAACGCGATTGCGATGGGTGGAAAGGATGGCGAACGTGCCTTGTTTCGGGCGCAATGCTGCCCTTGTCGGGATAGAGGAGTTTCGTTGCTGAATGGCTTATGCTGACCAAAAAGCGGGACCTGCCCGAATCGTAGCGTTGGTGATCGTGGCGTTGATCCACGCCGTCATCGGCTATGCATTCATCACGGGACTCGCGTACAAATATGTGAAGGAAGTCCAGGAGAATCTGGAGACCTTCGAAGTCGAGGAGCCACCGCCCCCGCCCGAGGAGGAGCCGCCGCCCCCGCCGCCCGAAGAGGTCGCGACGCAGCCGCCGCCGGTGGTGACGCCGCCGCCGATCGTGCGGACGAACACGCCGCCGCCGGTGCAGATCCAGGCGGTTCGGACGCCGCCAGCGGTCTATAATCCCGTGCCGATCGCAGCGCCTCCCGCGCCTCCGGCTCCGGTCGCGCCGCCAGCGCCGAAGGCTGTGGTCAGCAAGGCTGCACGGGCCAAGGGCAATCTGGGCCGGTTCTTTGGTGCCGATAACTATCCTGCTTCGGCAATTCGTGCCGAAGCAGAGGGTCGGGCCACTTTCCGGATCGGAATCGGCACCAATGGCCGCGTGACGTCGTGTGAGATTACGGGCAGTACCGGCAACTCGGCGCTCGACGATGCAACGTGCAGAGGCGCCCGTCGAGCGACCTTCGAGCCCGCACAGGATCAAGCGGGTAATCCGATTGCTTCTACTCTAACGCAGAGCATCACTTGGCAGCTCGAACGCTGATTGCTTTTGAGGGCGGGCGCTCCGGCACCCGCCCGCCCCCATCTCTTTGAAGGAAAGATTCGACTATGCTGACCACCATCTTTGCCGCCGGGGCTGCGCCCGTGAGCGAGAATCCGTACGGTTTCTGGGAAGCGCTGCAACAAGGCGGCGTCATTGCCTGGACTGTGTTCATCATCCTCGCCGGCATGTCGGTGATCTCGTTCTACATCATGTTCACCAAGCTGTTCGAGCAGCAGAAGATCATGAACCAGTCCAAGCGCGTGCGCACCGACTTCTGGAAGTCGAACAGCCTGCGCGAGGGCGCGGCCAAGCTCGAGAAGAACTCGGCCTATCGCCAGATCGTCGACGACGGCATCGACGCGCAGGAGCAGCACCAGAAGCTGACCGATCCGGTCGAGGCACATGACTGGCTGCATGGTTCGCTGGCGCGTTCGGAAGCAGCGATCAACTCGAAGCTGGGCGGCGGGCTCGCTTTCCTCGCAACCGTGGGTGCTACCGCACCATTCATCGGTCTGTTCGGTACGGTGATCGGCATCTACCGCGCACTCATCAAGATCGGTTCGGCCGGCCAGGCGTCGATCGACGCGGTCGCAGGTCCGGTCGGTGAGGCACTGATCATGACCGCGCTCGGTCTGGCGGTCGCGGTTCCCGCGGTGCTCGCGTACAACTGGCTGCAGCGCCGCAACAAGGCGATCGCCGAGGATATGAGCGCGTTTTCGAACGATGTGCTCGGCTTTCTCGCGTCGAACGGTGCGGTGCGCCCGATGGTGGGCAAGACCGCCGCGGCGACCAAGCCGGCGACCCCCGTCGCCAAGCCCGCGGTTGCAGGTGCGGCCGGGACGGCGACCGTCGGCCAGACCGGCGGCGTGCAGACGCGCAGCTGATTGATTGGGGGCGGCATCCCGCGGGATGCCGCCTTCCGATCCGCCGGCAGCGTCCAGGCGACGTTCGGCGGCGGGTCATGAGTAAAGGATAGGATAGCGCGCAATGGCGATGAGCGTTGGTGGAGATTCCACCGAAGAAAAGCCGATGTCGGACATCAACACGACGCCCCTGGTGGACGTCATGCTGGTGCTTCTCATCATCTTCCTGATCGCGATCCCGGTCGTGGTCCAGTCGGTCGAGGTCGAACTGCCCGAAGTGCTGTTCGAACCAACCACCACCAAGCCCGAAAATGTGTCGCTGTCGATCCGCGGCAATGCCAGCGGATGCGAGGTATTCTGGGGCATGACCCAGGTCGGCGCGGGCGAACTGCTCGAGCGCGGCGTGACCAAGCTCAAGGCGGACATCGAGCGCCAGGGCGGCATCGGCAACCCCAACCTCGAACTTCCCGAAGTCCACATTCGCGGCGACGTCAACACGCCGTATCGCTGCATCGGCGGGACGATCTACACCATGCAGTCGGCGGGCTATGCCAAGGTCGGGTTCATTTCCGAACCGGCGCCGGGCAGCACCGTGACCAAGCGCCTGTAAGTGGCCGGACGGCCAAGGAGTATTTGATATGGCTATGAGCGGCGGCAACGACGACGGCGAGCCGATGATGGAGATGAACACGACGCCGTTGATCGACGTCATGCTAGTGCTCCTCATCATGTTCATCATCACCATCCCGATCCAGACCCATGCGGTGAAGGTCGATCTTCCGCAGGATTCGAACCAGCCGCTGACCGATGTCGATCCGGTCAAGAACAAGGTGACGATCGATGCGCAGGGCAATATCGGCTGGAACGGCAGCCCGGTGAACGAGGTGGTTCTGGCGCAGTATCTCGACCAGACGCTGCAGCTGCCGACCGAGCCGGAACTGCATTTCCAGCCCGACCGCGACGCGCGGTACGAGACGGTCGATCAGGTGCTCGCGATCATCAAGCGTGCGAACATCACCAAGCTCGGCTTCATCGGCAACGAACAGTATCGCAACGACTTCTGACGCCTGCGATATCGATGGTCAGGAAAGGGCGGCGCGAGCCGCCCTTTTTTTGCGCCTGCAGCATGCCGACTTTGCACTTGTCGAGGTTTCATAAAAGTGACACACCTGTGTCATCAAACTGTAACTTTGCCAATTGGAGGGGACGATGCTGCAAGCTCTCAAGGTCGTGATGGCGGTCGCCGCCGTGGCCGCGCCACTGGGCGCCGTCGCCGGCCAGGATCGCAACCGCTTCGGACATGACGCGATTGAGGCAGGGCGCTACGACGAGGCCGAGGCGATGCTGCGTGCCGATCTGGCGATCAATCCCGACATGCCCGAAGCGCTTATCAATCTGGCGGCGATCTACGCCCGCACCAACCGTGGAGACGCAGCGCAGGCACTGTACGCGCGGGTCCTTGCGACCGACAATGTATCGATGCTGCTGACGCCGACCACGGCACTTGATTCGCACGCCATTGCCCAACGCGGAATGCGCAAGCTGGAGACCGCACGAATGGCGGCGCGATAAGCACGTGTAGTCCGTCGGTGGCCAATTGCAGGCGGCGGCGCGCTACAGGCGCGGCAGCGTCACCCCGCGCTGGCCCATATATTTGCCCGCCCGGTCGGCATAGCTCGTCTCGCACGGGCGATCGCCCTTGAGAAACAGGAACTGGCACGCGCCTTCATTGGCGTAGATCTTGGCGGGCAGCGGTGTGGTGTTGGAAAACTCCAGCGTCACATGGCCTTCCCATTCGGGTTCGAGCGGGGTCACGTTGACGATGATCCCGCAGCGCGCATAGGTCGATTTGCCGAGGCAGATGACGAGCACATCGCGCGGTACGCGGAAATATTCGACCGTCCGCGCCAGTGCGAAGCTGTTGGGCGGAATGATGCAGCAGTCGGTCTTGCGATCGACAAAGCTGTTGGCGGCGAAATCCTTGGGATCGACCACCGCCGAATCGACATTGGTGAAAATCTTGAACTCGTCGGCGACGCGCGCGTCATAGCCGTAAGAGGACAAGCCATAGCTGATACAGCCTTCGCGGCGCTGAGCCTCGACGAACGGCTCGATCATGCCGGTGGTGGTGGCGGCTTCGCGAATCCAGGCGTCGGACAGAATCATGGCATCCCCTTTCGCCGTGTTGTCGCGATTGCGGCGCAGCTCGGCAAGCGGAACCGCGCCGCTCCTCCAAACGCTTGAACGCGTGGTACAAATCGAGAGGACCACCATGGACGACGACCGCATCCGCGAATTCGAAACCAGCCTGTGGACCGGGGATGCAGAGCAGTATCGCCGTCTGATCGACGACTCCTGCGTGATGGTGCTGCCGGCCGAGCCGTACATCTTCTCCGCATCGGCGGCGATCGCTGCGGTGTCGGAAACGCCGCGCTGGGACAGCGTCGATCTTGCCGACCTCCAGATCGCGCGGCCGCAGGAAGGGGTCATTGCGATCGCCTATCATGCCACGGCACGTCGGGGCGAGGAGCGCTACAGCGCGCACTGCACCTCGGTCCTGCGCCGCTGCGAACATGAAGTGTGGCGGGTGATCCAGCACCAGCAGACGCCGCCGATCACGTCCCAGGGGTAGGGGTCAGCCGATTCCGAGATCCGCAGGGCCGAAAGCGTGCGGAAGCAGGTCGCTGAGGCGGTGGAACTCGACCGCATCGCCCTCGGCCGCGCCGCAGATAACGGTGATATCGCGGCCGCCGATCTGCGCTGCTTCGTTGAGGACCTGGCGGCAGCGGCCGCACGGGCGGACGGGGGCGTGGCCAACCGCTCGGCCATGCTCGCCCATCGCCCCGCCGATGACGCCGATCGCGACAACGTCGGCGATCCGGCCGCTGGCGCTGGCGGTGGCGATCGCGACCGTTTCGGCGCACAGCGACAGGCCGTAGCTGGCGTTTTCGACATTGGCGCCGGTGACGAGACTGCCGTCGGTCAGCAGCAACGCCGCGCCGACCGCGAACCGGGAATAGGGGGCATGCGCGTTGCCCGCCGCGCCGCGCGCCGCATCGATCAGCATGCGTGCCGTCGCATCGTTCATCGTGGCACCACGTTCCATTCCACCCGTCCGTCCACCCCGTCCACCGCGGCAAGGTCGCTCGCCTGCCACATCCGCCACGGCTGCGCGAGATAGGCGGGCGCGAAGAAGCGCCGCACGCCCCATATGTTGCGCGGGATCGACGCGCTCGGGCGATAGATGGCCTCGAACGGCTTGTCGATCTTCAGCAGCACGGGCTTGCCGGTATGGCGCTCGACCGTCGCGATCAATGCAACCAGACCCGCGATCACGCCGCGCACCGGCGGGCGGGCAGCGCAGTCGGACCGGATCGAAAGCTCGATCGCAGCAGGCAGTGCGTCGTCGGTACGCGGCACGGTGGCGACGAACTGGTCGGCCTGATCCTGCGCCGGCGCGCACAGCGAATAGCGCAGGATCGCTCCGCGGCGGATCTCGGCCTGGTGCATCGCCATCCAGTGGCCGGCAAATGCGGCGTCTCGTACTTCGGCACCATCGGTTGCCAGCGCATAGGCGAAATCGACGCCATCGGCCTTTGCACGCGGCCAGTCGATTGCCTCATTCTGTGCGCTGATCGACATTCCCTGCAGCGGATAGGCGTCTATCGGTGGCCGCCAGTTGCGCGCGAGGATCGACACGCCCAGGACGACGATGCCGATGCCGAGAAGCCAGCCGATGAGCGCGGCGATCCTCATCCCTTGATATGCAGGACGCAGATCAGCGTGAACAGCCGCCGCGCCGTGTCGAAATCGATCGCGATCTTGCCGTCCAGCCGTTCCTTGAGCAGTTCCGCAGCTTCGTTGTGGATGCCGCGGCGCGCCATGTCGATCGTTTCAATCTGCGCCGGCGTCGCGTTGCGTATGGCCTGGTAATAGCTGTCGCAAATCGCGAAATAGTCCTTGATAGGCCGCCGGAAGCGGCCAAGCGCCAGCACTAGCGTTTCGAGCGGGGTGCCATCTGCGCGCGCGATGTCGAGCGCCAGCCGGCCTTCCTCGACGCGCAGCGCCAGCTTGTACGGTCCGGCATAGCCGTCGGGATGGGTTCGCTGCGGCTCGAAATAATTGCCTTCGAGCAGGTCGAAGATCGCGATTCGGCGTTCCTGCTCGATATCGGCGCTGCGCCACAGGATCGTGCGTTCGTCCAGCGTGACGTCGATGATGCGCGGATCGGCCATGGTCGGGGGACGCTTACCCGAAACCCGCGGTCGATCAACACGATCCACAAGCGCTCGGCATTGATGGTCCGCTTGATGGGGGTAAGAGGGGGGATGGCCACCGCTTTCCTGTCTCCGCCCGCCACGCCCGAAATCGTGCGCCTGCCGCAGAATATCGAGGCGGAGGCGGCATTGCTCGGCGCGATGATGATCGACAACCGAGTCGCCGACGACGTCATCGATTCGCTCAAGGCCGAGCATTTCCACGAGCCGGTCCACGCCCGCATCTTCGACGCGATCGTGCGATTGCGGCGCGAGGACCTGATCGCCAGCCCGGTGACGCTGCGCCCGATGTTCGATGGCGATCCGGGGATGAAGGAACTGGGTGGGCCGGGCTATCTGGCGCAATTGACGGGATCGGGCGCCGGACTGATCGGGGCCAAGCAATTCGCGCGGCAGATCTACGACCTGGCGATGCTGCGCACCTTGATCGAGGTCGGCCGCGGGCTGGTCGAACGCGCGATGGATACCTCGGAAGCCGTCGATCCCGTGTCGCAGATCGAGGATGCGGAGAAGGCGCTGTTCGACGTGGCCGGCGACGGCAACTCGACCAAGACCGTCAAGTCGTTCGCCGAGGCGGCGACGGCGTCGGTGGCGATGGCCGAACGGGCGCTCAATTCGGGCGGGCATCTGTCGGGCGTCACCACCGGGCTCGACAGCATCAACGCCAAGATCGGCGGGATGCATCACAGCGATCTGATGATCCTCGCCGGACGTCCGGGCATGGGCAAGACGTCGCTTGCCACCAACATCGCCTTCAACGCGGCGCAGCGGTGGATGGACGACATGACCGCCGGGATCGCGCCCGAAAAGTCGGTGGGCGCCAAGACTGCCTTCTTCAGCCTGGAAATGTCGGCGGATCAGCTGGCCACGCGCATCCTGGCCGAACAGTCGCGGATCAGTTCGGAAGCGCTGCGCATGGGAAAGATCAGCCGCGCCGAGTTTCGCCAGCTGGCCGACGCAGCCACGGACCTCCAAAACCTGCCGCTGTTCATCGACGATACCGCCGGTCTGACGATCGCGGCGCTGCACACCCGCGTGCGGCGGTTGAAGCGCAACCTGAAGGACCAGCTCGGGCTGGTGGTGGTGGATTATCTTCAGCTGCTGCAGGGCTCGGCAAAGGCTTCGGGCGACGGGCGCGTCCAGGAGATCTCGGAAATCTCGCGCGGATTGAAGACGCTGGCCAAGGACATGAACGTGCCGGTGCTGGCGCTGTCACAGCTCAGCCGCGCGGTCGAACAGCGCGAGGACAAGCGCCCACAGCTGTCGGACCTTCGCGAATCGGGTTCGATCGAGCAGGACGCCGACATCGTCATGTTCGTCTATCGCGAGGACTATTACGTCGCCGCCAAGGAGCCCAAGCGCCCCAAGGAAGGCGACGACGCGCGCATCTTCGAGGACCATGCCAAGTGGCATATGGAAATGGAGCGCGTGTTCGGCCTTGCCGAGCTGATCGTAGCGAAGCAGCGCCACGGTGCGACCGGCAAGGTGATCCTCAAGTTCGAGCCGACCATCACCCGTTTCAGCGACTATGTCGGCGAGGGGTATGCGGTCGGCGACTATGGCAGCTGATCGAGACCTGACGGATCAGAAGCTGGGCTGGTCGGGATCACCATCATCGGGCACGGTGTGGATGCCGCATTCGGTCTTGTCCCACCCCGCCCAACGTCCCGAACGCGGGTCTTCGCCCGGCCTGACCTTGCTGGTGCATGGCGCACAGCCGATCGAAGGATAGCCCTCGGCCTCCAGTGGATGCCGAGGCAGATCGTGCTCGGTGAAATAGGCGTCGATCGCCGCCTTGTCCCACCCGATCAACGGATTGAACTTGAGCCTGTCGCCATCGAGTTCGAACCGCGGCAGCGCTGCCCGCGTTTCGGCCTGGAACGCCTTGCGGCCGGTGATGCTCGCGTCGAATCCGGCCAGCGCAGTTTCCAGCGGAAGCACCTTGCGGATTTCGCAGCATCCGTCGGGGTCGAACGACCAGCGCAACCCATTGCCATCCTTGCGCGCCAGCATGTCCGCATCGGGCGTCAGGTTACGCAGGTCGCGCAGTCCCAGCCGTGTTTCCAGCGCGTCGCGATAGGCCAGCGTTTCCGCAAAATGCTTTCCGGTTTCCAGAAACAATACAGGGATTTGGCGATCGATGCTCGCAACCAGATGCAGCAGAACCGCGGACTCCGTGCCGAACGAAGACACCACTGCGACGTCGCCCAGCATCGCTTCACCAAGCACGGTGCGCAGCATCTCGGCTGTGTCGGTTCCCCGGAACATATTGTTCAGCCGGTGCGCGTCGGCACTCGTCCAGCGCGGGGCGAGATCGATGCGGTCGATGCGGCGGAGCGCTGCTTCAGCCATGCCGCAGCCTCCACACCGGCACCGCATCGTCGGCCGCGGCCTGATAGACGTGGCCATAGCGTTCGACCGCCCGCGCCACCGCGTCCAGGTCGAGCGGAGACGCCGGCGCGAAGCTGTCGAATCCGCAGCGACGCATTAGCGGGATCTGGTCGACCAGAACATCGCCCTCGGCGCGCAGTTCGCCGGTATATCCTGCCTCGCGAAGCACCCGCGCCGCCGAATAGCCGCGTCCGTCGCGGAACGCGGGAAAGCTGACTTCGATCAGCGCCAGCCGATCGAGATACGGGATCAGCGCGCGCGCGTCCTCGCCGGCCTCGATCCGCACTGCGGTCGCATTCGATTGATCGAGAAACGCGTCGAGCGTCACCGCCGGCTCGTCGTGCGGGGGATGGTCGCGAAAGTTCAACTCAACCATAGAGCACCGCCTTGAACGGCTCCATGCCGACGCGGCGATAGGTGTCGACGAAGCGTTCGCCGTCCTCGCGCAGCGAGAGATAGCAGTCGGTAACTTTCTCGACCGCATCGACCACGCCGTCTTCGTCGAACCCGGGGCCCGTGATCTTGGCGAGCGACACGTCCTCCGCCCCCGATCCGCCGAGCGACAGCTGGTAGTTTTCGGTGCCTTTCTTGTCGACGCCGAGAATGCCGATGTGCCCCGCATGATGGTGTCCGCAGGCGTTGATGCAGCCGGAAATCTTGAGCTTGAGTTCGCCGAGTTCGCGCTGTCGACCAAGATCGGCGAAGCGCGTCGCGATCTTCTGCGCGACGGGGATCGAGCGCGCATTGGCGAGGCTGCAATAATCGAGCCCCGGGCAGGCGATGATGTCGCTGATCAGGTCCAGATTGGCCTCCGCCAGTCCGGCGTCGCTCAGCGCGCTCCACACCGCATGGAGATCGCTCTTGCAAACATGCGGCAATACGATGTTCTGCGCATGCGTGACCCGGCATTCGTCGAAGCTGTAGCGCTCGGCGAGGTCCGCCATGACGTCGATCTGCTCGGCGGTGGCGTCGCCTGGAATGCCGCCGACGGGCTTGAGACTGATCGTCGCCACCGCATAGCCCGGGACCTTGTGCGCCGACACATTCTGGTCGAGCCAGACGGCGAAGTCAGGATCGCTGCGGTCGAGCACGTCGCTCGCGCTCACGTCGAACGGCGGCGGGGCAAAGAACGCGGCGATGCGGTCGAACTCGGCCTGCGGCGGATCGATGCCGAGCGCTTTCACCTGGGTGAACTCCGCTTCAACCTGATCGCGATAGGCGTCGGCGCCGATTTCGTGGATCAGGATCTTGATCCGCGCCTTGTAGATATTGTCGCGGCGGCCGTGGCGATTGTAGACGCGCAGGCATGCCTCAAGATAACTCAGCAAATCAGCAAGCGGCACGAAGTCCCTGATCTCAGGAGCAATCATCGGCGTACGGCCCATTCCGCCACCGACGAAGATCCGCGCACCGTGCTCGCCATCGCGATCGACGATCTCGATGCCGATATCATGCAGTCGCATCGCCGCGCGATCCTGAGCGGACGCGATCACCGCGATCTTGAACTTGCGCGGCAAATAGCTGAATTCAGGATGGAAACTGCTCCACTGGCGCAGCAGCTCGGCCCAGGGACGCGGATCGGTGACCTCGTCGGCGGCGGCGCCGGCGAACTGGTCGCTCGAGATATTGCGGATGCAATTGCCCGATGTCTGGATGGCATGCATCTCGACCGTCGCCAGCTCGGCAAGAATGTCCGGCGCGTCTTCCAGCTTGATCCAGTTATACTGGATGTTCTGCCGCGTGGTGAAATGCCCGTATCCACGATCGTATTTGCGCGCGATGTGGCCCAGCATCCGCATCTGACGGCTGTCGAGCGTACCATATGGCACGGCGACGCGGAGCATGTACGCATGCAGCTGCAGATACAGCCCGTTCATCAGCCGCAGGGGCTTGAACTGGTCCTCGGAAAGCGCGCCCGACAGGCGGCGCTCGACCTGATCGCGAAACTCGGCGACGCGAGTGTCGACGATCGACTGGTCATACTGGTCGTACTTATACATGCGGTGGTCCCGAAATCATCATATCACCCAGCTTCCGGCAGCGGGATCGGCGGGCTTGAGCGTCAGATCGATCCGCACCGTCGGCCCGAGCGCGCGGACGCGGTCCTTGATATGCGCAGGGCGAGGTCCCTCGGGCGTCGCCACCGCGTCGATCACGTACGGCACGTTGACGCGCCGCGCCGCTTCCTCTTCGCGCGCAATGCGCTCGCCATTCTCGCCGACGTCGAAGGCGTCCTCGACATGGCGAGACCAGCGGGCGCCGGTCCACCACACGACGTCACCCGATCGCAGGTCGTTCCCGGTCAGGATCTTCACGCCAGGTTCTCCGCGACCTGCGCCCACGCCACCAGTCTGTCCTCTGCATCCGACAGCAGGACGACTTCGCCGACGACGATGATCGCCGGGCTCGCGACCGCCTCGCGTTCGACCATCGGCCCGAGATCGGCGAGCAGCGTACGCATCGCCCGCGCGCCAGCGAGCGTGCCGCGTTCGAGCACCGCCGCCGGCATGTCCGGCGCAACCCCGTCGAGCATCAGCTTTTCGGCGATTTCGGATGCGGTGGCGACGCCCATATAGATCACCAGCGTGCGGCCGACCCCGGCCAGCCCCGACCAGTCCTGATCGCTCAAGCCCTTGCACTGGCCGGCGACGAAGCTGACCGCCGACGACCAGTCGCGGTGCGTCAGCGGCAGCATCGCTTCGGCCGCGCAGCCCAAGGCCGCGGACACACCGGGGATGACTTCGACCGGAAGGCCGGCCGCGCGCACCGCCTCGACTTCCTCGCCGCCGCGCCCGAACACGAACGGATCGCCGCCCTTCAGGCGCACGACGATCGATCCGGTGCGGACGTGCGCGACGATCAACGCGTTGATCGCATCCTGCGGCAGCGTGTGGCGCGCCCGCTGCTTGGCGACCGAAATCCGCTGAGCATGCGCGGGCGCGAGATCGAGCACGCGGGGGTCGATCAGGCCGTCATGCACGACGACATCGGCCATCTCCAGCGCGGCGACCGCGTGTACCGTCAGCAAGCCGGGATCGCCCGGGCCTGCCCCGACAAGGATGACGCGGCCGCGTGCCGCCGGATCGAGAAGCGTAGCCATGCCAGCGAAAATGCGGACGGGGCGGTGCGACTACAACCGGGCTTTGCTTGTCGCGCCGCTAGAGAAACTATGCTTCTGCGATCGCCGCGGCGAAATCGGAACGTGCCGTGTCGCCTGGCGCGGAGAGGGTCAGCCTTCCTTCAAGCCGATGCCGATCGACGCACGGCTCGATTCCGCTTCGCTCGACACCACCGGATAGGCGCAGTAATCCGCGGCGTAATAGGCACTCGGGCGATGGTTGCCCGACCAGCCGACCCCGCCGAACGGGGCGCCCGACGATGCGCCGTTGGTCGGCTTGTTCCAGTTGACGATCCCGGCGCGGATGTTCGCCCAGAAGCGGTCATACAATTTGGGGTCCTGGCTGACGAGCGAGGCGGAAAGGCCGTAGCGGGTGTTGTTCGCCTGCGCGACGGCAGCGTCGAAATCGGTGGCGCGGAAGATTTGAAGGATCGGGCCGAACAATTCGGTATCGGGGCTGTCGCTGGCGTCGGTCATGTCGATCAGCGCCGGGGTCAGGAACGGGCGGCCGTCGATCGGACGCTGCAGATGCCGGATCGCGCGCCCGCCATTGGTCAGCAGCGTCAGGAAGCTCTCGGTAAGCCCATCGGCGGCGTCGTTGTCGATCACGGGTCCCATGAACGGAGTGGGGTCCGCGTGGGGCTCGCCGATGATCAGGCGATCGACCAGCTTGGTAACCTCGCCGACCAGCGGTTCGTAGAGGCGCTGATCGACGATCAGGCGGCGTGCGGCGGTGCAGCGCTGCCCGGCGGTGGTAAAGGCGGACTGGATGATGAGGACCGCCGCCGAATAGAGATCGGGCGTGTCCCAGACGATGATCGGATTGTTGCCGCCCATTTCCAGCGCCAGGATCTTTTCGGGATGCTCGGCGAACTGGCGGTTGAGCGCGATGCCGGTGCGCGCCGAGCCGGTGAACAGCAACCCGTCGATATCGGCATGTCCAGCCAGCGCGCGACCTTGATCCGGACCGCCGATCAGCAGGCGGATGCAGTTGGCGGGGACGCCGGCGTCGCGAAAGCACTGCACCAGCATCTCGCCGGTGGCGGGGGTCTTTTCCGACGGCTTGAACACCACCGCATTGCCGGCGAGCAGGGCAGGGACGATGTGCCCGTTGGGCAGGTGCGCCGGGAAATTATACGGTCCCAGCACCGCCAGCACGCCGTGCGGCTTGTGCCGCAGCGCCATGCGCGCACCCATCGGCGCGTCGAGGCGGCGCTGGCCGGTGCGCTCGGAATAGGCGCGCACCGAAATATCCACCTTGGCGATGACGCTGTCGACTTCGGTGCGCGCTTCCCACACGGGCTTGCCGGTTTCGCGCGCGATCAGGTCGGCGAACGCCTCGGCCTTGGCACGTACGACGTTGGCGAAGCGGCGCATCGTCTCGATGCGATAGGCGAGCGGGCGCGCGGCCCATTCGGACCATCCGGCTCGCGCCGCAGCGACCTCCTCGCCCGCATCCCCCGACATTTGCCGCCACAGGATCGCGCCGGTGGCGGGCTCGGTCGAAATCAGTTCCTGTACGGCCATTGTCGCTTTCTTGTTGCGGCCCAATCCCTCACGCAACGCTCTTGCCGCAAATTCGCGCGCGATGCCACTGTTGCTAGCGGTGGTTCAGGCAAGCGCCGCGCGCAGCTGTGCGATCGCATCGAGCTTGGCGCGGAGCAGCCCCCAGTCGTCGCGTTCGGCAATCGCGCGCCAGATCGCCTCGACCTCGTCGATCAGCATCGGACAGGGCTCTGCAGCGCGCCAATATCCGTGATCGCGCGATGACCGCGGGCGATAGTCGCGCAGCGATGCGCGCAGCCGGTCATAGGGTTCGCCGACATAGCTTTCCGCTATGGCTCCGCCGAATGCATCGAAGAAGAAGCGGTCGATTGGTGCGCCGGTCGCCGTGAGTGCGCCTTCGAGCGCCTGGACGAGCGCCTGGTCCTCGGCTGGGCCGCGCGGAGTGACGCCAAGCCGCCACAGCATCGCGTCGCATACCGCTCGTGTGTAGCGTTCGCCGAAGCAATCTAGGACCTCGATCAGCGGTTCGGCATCGCTGGCGGTGCGCAGCGCCACGGCCAGTTGCATGACGTCCCAGTGGATCGCTTCGGGCTGGCGGCCGAAACAATAGAGTCCGGCATGGTCGAAATAGGCGGCGACGAAGCCGGGGTCCCAGCTGGGAACGAACCGCCACGGCCCGTAGTCGAAACTCTCGCCGGTCACGTTGATATTGTCGGTGTTGAGCACGCCATGGACGAAGCCGGCCGCCATATATTGGCCCGCCAGCCGCGCGCCGCGCGCAACCACCGCATCGAGCAGCTGTACGGCGGCGTCGGCGCGGGGCGTCTCGTCGAACAGTCGGTTGAGAGTGTAGCCGATCAACCGGTGCATGCCGTCGGCATCGCGCAGATAGGCCAGCCGCTGGAACATGCCGATGCGGATATGGCCGTGGCTAAGCCGCACCAGCACCGCCGAGCGCGTGGGAGAGGGCTCGTCGCCGCGTTCGAGCGCTTCGCCGGTCTCGATCAGCGACAGCGTGCGCGACGTCGTCACGCCGAGCGCCTCGAGCATCTCGGTCGCCAGCAGTTCGCGCACGCCGCCCTTGAGTGTCAGCCGCCCGTCGCCGAACCGGCTCCACGGCGTCCTTCCCGAACCCTTGGTGCCAAGGTCCATCAATCGTCCGTCGGCGGCACGAAGCTGCGCGAAGGTGAAGCCGCGGCCGTCGCCGATGTCGGGATTGTAGACGCGAAACTGATGGCCGTGATAGCGCAGCGCCAGCGGCTGCGGCAGGGTTCCCGGCAGCGGGTCGAACCGGCCGAAATGGCGGACCCATTCATCGTCGCTCAGCGTATCGAGACCGACCTCAGCGGCGGCACGATCGTTGCGGAAGCGCAACGTGGTCTGCGGAAAATCGGCGGCCTCGACCCGGTCGTAGAAGGCGTCGCCCAGCTCGAGCAGCGCGGTTTCGGGGCGATAGCTTAGCGGTTGCGGGGAAGCGGCCATGCGGCGATATGGGTGGCGATGACCGACCGGCGCAACCAGCCCCTGTTCAATGACGGATATTGGTGGTCGAACGACGGCCTGCGCCTGCATTATCGCGACTATCCCGGACGCGCCGATCGCCCGGCGGTGCTGTGCATCCCCGGCCTGACCCGCAACGCCCGCGATTTCGAGGTGCTGGCGCAGCGGCTGTGCGGTGAGCGGCGTGTGATCGCGGTCGACCTGCGAGGCCGCGGGGAGAGCGGCTATGCCAAGGATCCGGCGACCTATGTGCCGATGACCTATCTTCAGGATGTCGAGGCGCTGATCGCGGAACTGGCGCTCGATCGCTTCGTGGTGATCGGAACGTCGCTTGGCGGCATCCTCGCGATGCTGCTGGCCGGGACCGAACGCGAGCGGCTGGCGGGCGCCGTGCTCAACGATGTCGGGCCGGAGCTCGACCCGGCAGGGCTGACGCGTATCCGCGGCTATGTTGGCAAGGCGGTATGGCACCCAACCTGGGTGCATGCCGCGCGCGCGCTGGGCGAGGCAAATGGCGACGCCTATCCCGGCTATGGGATCGAGGATTGGCTGGCGATGGCCAAGCGGCTGTACCGCCTCAATTCGAGCGGGCGTATTGTGCTCGACTACGACATGAAGATCGCTGAGCCGTTCCGGCTTCCGGGAAACGAGGCCGGACCCGACATGTGGAGTGCCTATCGCGCGTTCGGGGAGCGGCCGGTGCTGGTAGTACGCGGTGCGCTGTCGGATATCCTCGCCGAAGAACCCGCGCAGCGTATGGCGCAGGCGCTGCCGTCGGCGGAACTGGTGACGGTCGCCGGGGTCGGCCACGCGCCGACGCTCGACGAGCCCGAGGCGAGCGCCGCGATCGACCGGCTGCTCGCGCGGATCGCCTGATGCCCGCGCCGATCCGCATTCTCCACCTGCATTCGTCGTTCGCGCTGGGCGGCAAGGAAGCGCGCGCGGTTCGGCTGATGAACGCGTTCGGCGACAAGGCGCGCCATGTCGTCGTGTCGGGCGTGCCGGACCAGCTCGGCGCGCGCGATGCGATCGCCAAGGGCATCGCCTATAAGATTGCGCAGAACCCGCCGCCGCTGACCGGCAAGCCGTCGGTCGCGCGCTACGAGGCGATCGCACGCTTCATGGCGCGGTTCGATCTGGTGCTGACCTATAATTGGGGCGCCGTGGACGGTGTCATGGCACGGCGGGTGTTTCCCAAGGGCTCGCCGCCGGTCGTCCATCACGAGGACGGGTTCAATTCGGACGAGGCGCAGCGGCTCAATCCGGTGCGCAACATGTATCGCCGCTTCGCGATGCCCGCCGCACATGCCTTGGTGGTGCCATCGGCGCGGCTCGACCATATCGCGCGCAAGGTGTGGAAACAGCCCGACCACCGCGTCCACCGCATCGTCAACGGCGTTGCGGTCGAACGTTATGCGCAAAAGGTGTTCCCGGCGGCGATCCCCGGTTTCAAGCGGAAGCCCGGAGAGATCGTCATCGGCACCGTCGCCGGGCTGCGCGAAGTCAAGGACCTGCCGTTACTGGTGCGTGCGGTCGGCGGCGTGGCGGCGCGCGTGCGTCTGGTGATCGTCGGCGAAGGGCCGGAGCGGCAGACGATCCTCGGTGCGGCAGAGGCGATGGGGATCGACGACACCACGCTGCTGCCCGGCTTTCTGCCCGATCCGTGGACGTACATGGGCCTGTTCGACATCTTCGCACTGACCTCGCAAAGCGAGCAGCAGCCGATCGCGGTGATCGAGGCGATGGCGGCCGGGCTGCCCGTCGTGGCGCCGCGCCTGGGCGATATTCCCACGATGCTGAGCGAGGAGAATCTCCATTATCTCAGCCCCGATCGCAGCGAGGTGCATCTGCGCGACCGCCTCCAGGTGCTGGCGCAGCATCCCGATCACTGCCGCTATGTCGGGCTAAAGAACCGCGAGCGCGCGGCCGAGCGGTTCGACGAACGCATGATGATCGCCGCCTATGCCCGCCTCTATGGAGAGGCGATGGGCCGCCCCGACGCGCTGACCTAGCATTTCACTCGATTCGCCGCGGCCTTTTCGCTAAGCGTCGGGATCATTTTCGTCGGAGGTATCGTGTTCAAAGGCCTGTCGCCTATCGAGTATAACGGCCGCGAGGTCTGGCCGCTGGTCGAAGGCGGCAAGGGCGTCGCCGCGACCAACCACGCGTCGGCGGGCGCCTGGGCGGCGGCGGGCGGCATCGGTACGGTCAGCGCGGTCAATGCCGACAGCTATGATGCCGAAGGCAAGATCATCCCGCAGGTGTATCGCGCGCTGACGCGGCGCGAACGCCACGAGGAGCTGATCGACTATGCGATCGAAGGCGCCGTCCAGCAGGTCAAGCGTGCGTTCGAGATCGCCGGCGGCAAGGGCGCGATCAACATCAACGTGCTTTGGGAGATGGGCGGGGCGCAGCGCATTCTGCACGGCGTGCTCGAGCGCACTCGCGGTATGGTCGCGGGAGTCACCTGCGGCGCGGGCATGCCCTACAAGCTCAGCGAGATCGCGGCGTCGTACAATGTCCATTACCTGCCGATCGTCAGCTCGGGCCGAGCATTCAACGCGCTGTGGAAGCGTGCCTATTCCAAGGCTGCCGAATGGCTGGCGGCGGTCGTGTACGAGGATCCGTGGCTGGCGGGCGGGCATAACGGTCTGTCCAACGCCGAGGACCCCAAGAAGCCCGAAGACCCGTTTCCGCGGGTAAAGGCTCTGCGCGATGTGATGCGGTCGGGCGGGATTTCCGACGACGTTCCGATCGTGATGGCGGGCGGAGTGTGGTATCTGCGCGACTGGTCCGACTGGATCGACAATCCCGACCTCGGCAAGATCGCGTTCCAGTTCGGCACGCGCCCGCTGCTCACCCAGGAAAGCCCGATCCCGCAGGATTGGAAAGCGCGGCTGATGGACCTCGACGAAGGCGATATCCTGCTGCATCGTTTCTCGCCGACGGGCTTTTATTCGTCGGCGGTGCGCAATCCGTTCCTGCGCAGCCTGGAGGCGCGGTCCGAGCGCCAGATCCCGTTCTCACTGCAGGAAGCGGGCGATCATACCTTTCAGCTCGACGTCGGCGTAAAGGGCAAGAATTTCTGGGTGACGCGCGGCGACCTGCTGCGCGCGCGCGAATGGTTCGGGCTCGGCTTCACCGATGCGCTCAAGACCCCGGATAATACGCTGGTGTTCGTGACGCCCCAAGAGAAGCAGGTGATCCGCAAGGATCAGGCGGACTGCATGGGGTGTCTGAGCCACTGCGCCTTTTCGTCGTGGATGGACAGCGAGACCAATTCCACAGGGCGGCTGGCTGACCCGCGCAGCTTCTGCATTCAAAAGACGCTGCAGGACATCGCGCATGGCGGACCGGTCGACGAGAACCTGATGTTCGCCGGGCACAGCGCCTTCGAATTCAAGCGCGATCCATTCTATTCGAACGGGTTCGTCCCCAGCGTCAAGCAGCTGGTCGATCGCATCCTGACGGGAAACTAACTGCCGCCGAGCGCGCCACGTACCGCCGCAAACGGCACGTCGAGCAATTGCGCGACCTGCAAGGCGAGGAACGCGGCGACCCCGACGATCGCGACCAGTGCCAGCACGAACTGGAATTGCCGCGCCCGCTCCCGGTTGCGCTGCGCCGTTTCGTCCGTGCGCGGGCGGCTGCGGCGCTCTTCGCTCGGCTGAGGGGCAGCGGTGCGGGGCGGCGCCTTGCCAGCTTCGAGCAATTCACCCAGATCGATGCGATCCTGCGTGCGGATGCCGAACACACCGTCGCGCACCCACACGGCCCGCGCGACGATCACCAGCATTGCTTTACGGATCTCGATATACTCGCCGGCAGACGGCGGTGTTTCGGCAGCTAGCATCATCCCGCGCGACGAGACGTTGCGGATCGCGACGTCCTGCCACTGATTGCCTACCCGCATCCGTGCCGTGACACGTACCGGATGGCGGGGTTCGCGGTTCTTGTGGATGCTGACCTCGCTAGCGCTACGCCGAACGCGCCTCGTCAGCCGATCTAGCCGCGCATAGCTAACGCAACGTTATCGAGCATCGTTAAAGTGCGCAGAACCCCTTTGCGGCGAAGCACTTGGCCGACCCAGGTCCCGGTCAGTCGTCGACGACGGTGCCGACCACCGCGCCGCCGACGCCGCCGACTGCTGCACCCTTTTCCACGTCGCCGCCGGTCGCCGCGGCAATGCCTGCGCCGCCCGCACCGCCGATCGCGGCACCGCGCAGCGTCGCGCATGCCGACACCGAAGTGGTGGCGGCGAGGAGCATCGCGGTCGGGATGAGCTTGTTCATATGGAGTCTCCGAAGCGTCCGTTTCCGCTACGGCGAAAGCACGAGCGGAGGTCTGGGTTCCGCCAGCAACGCATCGTTACACTCTATGCCCAGCCGTCGAGCACCTGATCGGGCGGCCGGTGGCCATCGCACCACGCGCGGATATTGGCGATCACCTTGTCCCCGGTGTCGATACGGCCTTCGAGCGTCGCGGATCCCATGTGCGGGGTCATCACCACGTTGGACAGCGCCAGCAGTCGCGGATCGATCGCCGGCTCGTGTGCCCACACGTCGAGCCCGGCGCCGGCCAGCCGCCCGGCCTCCAGCGCGTCGCGCATCGCGTCCTCGTCGACGATGCCGCCGCGCGACGCGTTGATGAGGTAGACGTGCGGCCGCAGCAGCGCGATGCGGCGCGCGTCGATCAAACCCCGGCTGTCGGCATTGAGCGGCGTGTGGATCGTCAGGATGTCGATCGCGGCCAGCATCGCGTCGAGATCGGCGTGCCACACCGCGCCCAGCTGCGCCTCGACCACGGCCGGCAGGCGATGGCGGTTGTGATAATGGATCGTCAGTCCGAACGCACGCGCGCGTGCCGCGACTGCCTGTCCGATCCGCCCCATGCCGACGATACCCAGCGCCTTGCCGCCGATACGGTGACCGAGCATGCCGCCCGGGCTCCAGCCTTTCCACTTGCCCGACCGGACCAGCTTCTCGCCTTCGGCCAACCGTCGCGGGACGCTCAGGATCAGCGCCATCGTCATGTCCGCCGTATCCTGCGTCAGCACGCCTGGGGTGTTGGTGACGGGAATGCCGCGGGCGCGTGCGGCCTTGAGGTCGATATGGTTCACGCCCGCGCCGAAATTGGCGATCAGCCCGAGCCGCTGACCCGCGGCCTCGATCAGCGCCGCGTCGATGGTATCGGTCACGCTTGGGACCAGCACATCGCAATCCATCATCGCTGCTGCCAGCCCGGCTGCGGACATGGCGCGGTCGTCGGCGTTGAGTTCGGCGTCGAACAGCTCGCACATCCGATTTTCGGTCGCTGCGGGAAGGCGGCGCGTGACGACGACCTTTGGGCGAAGCGGGCGGGCACGGTCGGTCATGCCCTCCGATTGCGGCGTCGCGCGGATGCAGTCAACGGCTTGAAGCCCCGGCGCGATGCGCGGTAGAGGATGCGCCTGAGACGAAGGGGGAAAATCGATGCGGTGGCTGGGCTGGACGATGCTGGGTGCATGCGCGCTCGCGACCGCCGCCGAGGCGCAGAAACGCGAGACGCCGTATTTCGCCTCGATCGCCGCCGGAGAGGCGCGCATGCGCACCGGTCCCGGCAAGAATTATCCGGTCAGCTGGCTCTATGTCCGCGCCGACTTGCCGATCAAGGTGGTCGATATCTATGCCGACTGGCGCAAGGTCGAGGATCCCGGCGGCGTCCAGGGGTGGATGCAGGTCGGCCTGCTCAGTGATACCCGCACCGCGATCGTCACCGGCGGCATTGCCGAACTGTTGGCAGCACCGCGGGCGGGCGCAGCGGTGGCGTGGCGGTCGGAGCCCGGCGTGGTCGGGCGCATCCGCGACTGTACCGGCGGCTGGTGCTGGTTCGACGTGCGCGGACGTGCCGGCTATATCCAGCAGTCGCGGCTGTGGGGCGTCGCCCCCGGCGAGGAATTCTGAAGCGCGCCGGTCAGGCAAAGCTGACTGACAGTACGGCCGCTGAACTCAGCACCACCAGCACCACCAGCACCGCACCCATCCGGGCATAGTCGGTGAAGCGATAGCCGCCCGGACCCATCACCAGCAGGTTGTTCTGGTGCCCGATCGGGGTCAGAAAGTCCGACGACGCGCCGATCAGCACCGCCAGCAGCGCCGCGTCGGGACTGATGCCGAGCAACGTGGCCGCTTCGATCGCCAGGGGTCCCATGATGATCGCGGTGGCGATGTTGTTTAGAAAGATCGACAGCAGCATCGTTGCGGTGACCAGCAGCGCGAGCATCACGAACAGCGGCAGGCCGGTCAGCCATTCGCTGATCGTCAGTGCGGCAATGCTGGCGGCGCCACTCGTGTCGAAGCTCTGCCCGACCGGCACCATCGCCCCCAGCAGGACGATTACGCTCCAGTCGATCGAACGATAGGTTTCCTCCGCCGGGATCAGCCGGGTTGCCGCAAGAACCACTGCGGCGCCCAGGAACGCTATCGCGGGGGGCGCGATGTCGGTGACGATCAGCGTGATGGCGATGCCGAAGATCGCAAGCGTGAGGGCGGCGCGCGACGGCGCCACCACCGGTAGATCGAGCCGGTCGATCTCGAGCAACCGCGCCCGCGGCACGAAATCAGCGATGGCGTCATGCTCGCCGCGAATGAACAGCTGGTCCCCCGGAGCGATCCGCATCACCGACAGCGGCGTGCGCTCGCGGGCCGCACGCGGCCCTACCGCGACCACCCGCAGCGATCCGTCGCTGCGCATGCGCACCTCTTCGTGGCCGTGCCCGACCAGCGGCGATCCATGTGCCACCGCGACTCTCGCCGTTACGTCGCCGGGCCGGTCGAAACTGTCGTCGTGAAGCGTCAGCAGATCTGCCTTCTCGGCAACGACGGGCTGCGATTCGCGCGAAACCAGGAGCAGCCGGTCCCCAGGCTGGAATTGCGTGCCTGCATCGCGTGCCACCCTGAACCCGGAACGGAAAACCGCCAGCAGCCTGGCCGATGCGCCGCGCAATCGCGGCAGCAGTTCGGCCAGCGCAAGCGTTGCGTCGGTCGATGGGACCTCGAGCTCGAAAATCCGCCAGGGCGGGCGCGCTTCACGGTCATTTCCGCCGCGCATCGGCAGCAATCGCCAGCCGATCACTGCGAGATAAACGAGTCCGATCGCAGTGACGGTCATCCCGACCGGGCTCATCGTGAAGAAACCGAATGGTTCGCCCAGTTCCGCCTCGCGTACCGATGACAGGATCAGATTCGCTGGCGTGCCGATCAGGGTCGTCATGCCGCCAAGGATGGTGGCGAAGGCGATCGGCATCAGCGTCGCGGCCGGCGGCAGCTTGGCCTTGCGCGCGATGTCGGTTGCGATCGGCATGGTGATGACCAGTGCGGCGATGTTGTTCATGAACGCCGACAGCAATGCCCCGACCACCAGCAACAGCGACAAACGGACGGTAAACCCGGCGCTTTCGGGTATCGCCACCCGTGCAATCGTCGATGCGACGCCCGACAGCTCGACCGCGCGGCCCACCACCAGCACCGCCGCCACGGTCAGCACCGCGGGATCGGCGAAGCCGACAAACGCCTGGGCCGGGCGCACCAGTCCCAGCACCAGGCAGGCGAACAGCGCGATCAGCGCGACCAGGTCGTGCCGCACCTTTTCCGACACGAACAGGATCAGGGTGATGGCAAGGACGATCGTCGATAAGGCGGCCTCGCTCATCGCCACGCTATGGACCTGACCGGGCACGCTTGCCAACCCGAACGCCCGGGAGCGCTGCTTGGCGGTTGCACAACGATCGGGTTGGCGGGCAAGGACTCGCCATGACGCCGATCTTCAACGTGCATGGGTTCGCTGACCGCCCGGGCGCCGCCGGTGACTGACTTCTGGCTATGGCCGTCGCTGCTCGGCGTGTTGGGGCTGGTGTTCGGCAGCTTCATCGCGGTGCTGGCGATCCGCTGGAACGACGGGCGCTCGGCGCTGCGCGGGCGATCGGAATGCGACGCGTGCGGTGCCGAGCTGCGCGCCGCCGATCTGGTGCCGTTGCTCGGCTTTGCGCTGCGGCGTGGACGCTGCCGGTATTGCCGGGCGTCGATCGCGCGCGTTCACCCCGTGATCGAGGCGCTGGGTTGCTGCATCGGCGTCGTTGCGGGAGTGACCGCGCCGGGCTGGGAAGGCGTCGCCGGGGCGGTGTTCGGCTGGATGCTGCTGGCACTGGCGGCGATCGACGCGCTGGCATTCTGGTTGCCCAATCGCCTGGTCGCGGCGCTGGCGATCGGCGGGCTGGCGAGCGGGCTTGCCGGGCTGGCTCCGGGCATGACGGATCGCCTGATCGGCGGGGTGGCGGGGTTCGCGGCATTGTGGCTGGTGGCGACGCTGTACCGGCGCCTGCGCGGGCGGAGCGGGCTTGGCGGCGGCGACCCAAAATTGTTCGGCGCGATCGGGCTGTGGTTGGGGTGGCGCGCGCTTCCGCTGACGCTGCTGGCGGCGTGCGTCATCGGGCTCGGCGTCGTTCTGGTGCTGCGGCTTCGCGGCAATCGGCTCGGCGGGGGCGATCGGCTGCCGCTGGGGACGTTGCTGGCGGCGGCGGCATTTCCGATCTGGTGCATGCTCGCTATGGTTGCGTGACAGCATAGGAGAGCGCGATGCGTGACATACTCGATCGGCAACGAAGCGCGTTCATGGCCGAATTGCCGGTGTCGCTCGCCACGCGGCGCGATCGGTTGCGGCGGGCGATCGAGATGATCGCCGACAACTCAGGCCGGTTCTGTGCAGCCCTCACCGACGATTTCGGGCATCGCAGCCACGAGCAGTCGATGCTGACCGACATCGCTGCTTCGGTGGCGCCACTGCATCACGCGCTCAAGCATCTCGATCGCTGGGCGAAGCCGGAGAAGAAGCCGGTGCTGTTCCCACTTGGACTGCTGGGCGGACGCGGCTGGATCGAATATCAGCCCAAGGGCGTGATCGGCGTGATCGCGCCGTGGAATTTTCCGGTCAACCTGGTGATGAGCCCGCTTGCGGGCGTGCTTGCGGCAGGCAACCGCGCGATGATCAAGACCAGCGAATATACGCCGCGCGTTGCCGCCTTGTTCGAGGAACTGGGCGCAAGATATTTCGATTCCGAAGAAATTGCGTTCATTACCGGTGGACCCGAGGTGGGCAAGGCGTTCGCCGAGCTGCCGTTCGACCATCTGCTGTTTACCGGCGCAACCGGGATTGCCCGGCACATCCTGCACGCCGCGGCGGACAATCTCGTGCCGGTGACGCTCGAACTCGGCGGCAAGTCGCCGGTGATCGTCGGCAGGTCGGCGGACATGCGCCAAGCGACCGAGCGCGTGGTGATCGGCAAGATGATGAACGCCGGACAGATTTGCCTCGCCCCCGATTATCTGCTGGTGGCAGCGGATCAGGAGGGCGCCGCGATCGAGGGCCTCAAGGCGGCGGCATCGACGCTCTATCCCAGTCTGATCGCCAATCCCGACTATACCGCGATCATCAACGACCGCCACCATCAGCGGCTGACCGACTGGATCGACGATGCGCGCGCCAAGGGTGCCGAGGTGATCGTGGTCAATCCCGCCGACGAGGATTTCGCAGGGTCGAACGGGCGCAAGATGCCGCTGCACATCATCCGCAATACGACCAATGCGATGACGGTGATGCAGGAGGAGATCTTCGGGCCGATCCTGCCGGTGCGCCGCTACGACACGATCGACGATGCGATCGCCGAGGTGAACCGCCGCGATCGCCCGCTGGCGCTGTATCATTTCGGGAGCGACGCGGCCGAACGCCGCCATGTTCTCGATCGCACGATCACGGGCGGGGTGACGCTCGACGACGTCGTGTTCCACGTCAGCCAGGAAGAGTTGCCGTTCGGCGGCATCGGTCCGTCAGGGATGGGCGCCTATCATGGCGAAGTCGGCTTTCGCACCTTCAGCCACGCCAAGAGCGTCTACAAGCAGCCCCGGATCGATGTCGCCAGGCTCGCCGGGCTCAAGCCGCCCTATGGCGCGGCGACCCGCAAGTCGATCGCGCGCCAGATGAAGGGTTAGCGCTCGATCCGGTATGCGATCGGCTTGAAACTGCCGCCATTGGAGTCGGGCGCCGAGCAGGCCGTGAGTCCGATGATCAGGTCGCGGTGCGCGCGAAAGCTGATGTGATCGCCCGCCTTGCTGATCGGCGGCAATACGCGCAGCTTGCCGGTATCGCCATCGACCGGCACGTTCATGAAGCAGTTGAACGCGGTCGGGATCATGTCCGGCGTGACGCCGTACGACTCCAGCGCAGCCGCGAGATTACCGAAACATCCGCGATGCCGGTCCAGCGCCGGGTAGAAATGGTCGAACGTGTCGACCGAGCACGGCGTCAGCAGGAAATCATGCCGCCCGACGCTATCCTCGACGATCTCGAGCAGGACGTTTGAGCGGTTCGAATAGAGCTTGTGCCCTTTGGTCAGGTAGATCGTCTCGGCATAATCGAACGTCCGGCCCGACGAGATCACCTCGCGGATATCGCCGGCGTCGAATGCGAGCAGGTCGGCGACCTGTTCCCCGCGCGGGTCGATGACGACCAGCGTCTCGCCCTTGCTCAGGCGAAAAGCAGTGCCGCTGCGCTCGGGGATTATTTGCTCGGTGATGCCGCGTCTCCAGAATAGCGAAAAGGACATGCCCAGTCGGCGCCGACCATGCGGCCGCTATACTGGCGTGCCTCGCTGGTATCGCCGTGCCGCGACAGCATCGGATTGCGCGATCCGGCCAGCGCTTCGTCGCGGACGAGGATTTTCTCGCGCATGCCCTCATATCTGCCCTGAGCGCGCAGCGTTTCGAACTGATCGTGCAGATTGAACACCATCGTCGGACGCGCGAACCGCCGGGCCGGGCGGCTGGCATGGGGATGCAGCCCGACGATGAAGAACGCCTCGCCGCCGAAGCTCAAAGAGAAATGCGGGTTGTCGGGGTCGGCGCTGACGCGCGTGTCATACTCCTGGCCGCGCCAGACGTCCTTGTCCGACAGCGACTGGACGCGCTTCCATAGCGCAGCCTCGAAGTCCGCCTCGCCGAGATCGTCCGGTCCCTCGAAGATCACGGCGAAGCTGCGGAACAGCCCCGGCTCTGCACGATAGTCGGCGGCGAACCGGATCAGGCCGTCGTGGATGCGCAGATCGTCCCACGCACTGTCGATAGCGTTGCATGCCAAGACGTCGAGCGTTCCCTTGGCCAGTGCAGCCTTCGCGCCGACACAAGGGAAATTCGGTTGTTCGACATGCGCGAACATCTGGCGCTGGAGCTCGTCCTGCGCCTCATGTACCCAGTGAAACATAGATTAAGTGGCGCTTTTGCGTGAGTTTTGCATCGTTCGCACTACGTCTGGCCATCGCCTCGGTTCCCTGCCGTACCAAGCAATGCTTGATCGCGATGCGCCGACGCGGCTAGGCAGTGCGCGGGCCTCCCCAGGCGACGTCGAACTCTTCGAGGAGGCACGCCATGTCCACCATGCTCGATCGCGCCGGTCTTTCGGTGGCGCAGCCGCTTGTCGCGTTCATCGAACGGCACGTGCTGCCGGGGTTGGATTTCGACATCGACCGGTTTTGGGCAGGTACCGCCGCGATCTTCGCGGAGCTCGCCCCGCAGAACGTCCGGCTGCTGGCCGTGCGCGATCAGTTGCAGGGGCAGATCGACGACTGGCATCGCGCGCATGCGGGCGCGCCGATCGATACCGAAGCCTATCAGTCGTTCCTGCGCGAAATCGGCTATCTGGTCGCGGAGCCCGACGCCTTCACCATCGGGACGACCAATGTCGATTCCGAGATCGCATCGCTGGCGGGGCCGCAGCTCGTGGTGCCCGCACTCAACGCGCGGTTCGTGCTCAACGCCGCCAATGCGCGCTGGGGCAGCCTGTATGACGCGCTCTACGGCAGCGATGCGATCGCCGGACCGCCGCAGCCGGGCGGCTATGATGCGGCGCGCGGCGCGCTCGTGATCGCCCGGGCCCGCGAATTCCTCGACCAGGCCGTGCCATTGAAAGGTTGCAGCTGGCGGGACTTTCGCGGTGGGCTGGTCGATCTGGAAGACCCTGCCCAGTTTCAGGGCTCGCGGGGCCGATCGCTGCTGTTCCGACATCACGGGCTGCATATTGAAGTGGTGATCGATCCCGATCACCTGGTCGGCCGGCACGACCCGGCGAACATTGCCGACGTGATGATCGAATCGGCACTTACCACCATCGTCGATCTGGAGGATTCGGTCGCTGCGGTCGATGCCGACGACAAGGTCGCGGCCTATGCCAACTGGCTGGGGCTGATGCGCGGCGATCTGGAGGAGAGCTTCGACAAGAACGGTCGGACGCTTCGGCGCACGCTGGCTCCTGATCGCGAATATGATGTCGGCGGGCAGCACCGCCTGACCCTGCCGGGCCGCGCGGTGCTGTTCGTGCGCAATGTCGGGCATCTGATGACGACGCCTGCGCTGCGGCTGCCCGGCGGGGACGAAGCGCCTGAGGGCATATTGGACGCGATCGTCACCAGCCTGATCGCGCTGTACGACCTGCGCGGGCTGGGGCGGTATCGCAACAGCCGCACGGGATCGGTCTATATCGTCAAGCCCAAGATGCACGGTCCCGAAGAGTGTGCGTTCACCGACCGGCTGTTCGATGCGGTCGAGGACCTGATCGGGGTCGAGCGTCACACCATCAAGGTCGGGGTGATGGACGAGGAGCGGCGGACATCGGCCAATCTGTCGGCCTGCATCCACGCGGTCAGGAATCGCATCGTTTTCATCAATACCGGCTTTCTCGATCGCACCGGCGACGAGATCCATACGTCGATGCACGCCGGGGCGATGATCCCCAAGGGCGAGATGAAGACGGCATCGTGGCTGACGGCATATGAGGACCGCAACGTCCTGATCGGGCTCCAGCACGGCTTCGCGGGCAGGGCGCAGATCGGCAAGGGCATGTGGGCGGCGCCCGATCGCATGGCCGACATGCTCGACCAGAAGCTCGCGCATCCCCGCACCGGCGCCAACACGGCCTGGGTGCCGTCGCCGACCGCAGCGACGCTGCACGCGCTGCACTATCATGCCGTCGATGTCGCGGAGCGGCAGCGCGAACGTATCCGCGACGCTGTTCCCAGCCTCGACGCCCTGCTGACCATTCCGCTCGCGACCGCGCGCAACTGGACGCCGGACGAGATCGCGCGCGAGCTCGACAATAATGCGCAAGGGATATTGGGCTATGTCGTGCGCTGGATCGACCAGGGTGTCGGATGCTCCAAGGTTCCCGACATCAACGACATCGGCCTGATGGAAGACCGCGCGACGCTGCGTATTTCCAGCCAGGCGCTCGCCAACTGGATGCTGCACGGCATCGCGAGTGCCGAACAGGTCGATGCCGCGCTGGTGCGCATGGCGGCCCGGGTCGATGCGCAGAATGCCGCCGACCCGGCCTATCGGCCGATGGCCGGAAACGAAACCGCCAGCCTGGCATTTCAGGCGGCGCGGGCGCTGGTGTTCGAAGGCGCAGAACAACCGAATGGCTATACCGAACCGTTGCTGCACGCATGGCGGGCCCGGGCCAAAGCGGCCGGCGTTCCGTCGGGGGCCGCGCAGGCTTGAGCGCGCCCGATACCTCGCCTAAGCCCGCGCGATGACATCGACCAACGACATCCGCCGCTCGTTCCTCGACTATTTTGCCGGGGAAGGGCACGCGCGCGTGCCGTCGGCGCCGCTGGTGCCGCAGAACGACCCGACGCTGATGTTCGTCAATGCCGGGATGGTGCCGTTCAAGAACGTCTTCACCGGGCTGGAGACGCGGCCGTACAAGACCGCGGTGTCGAGCCAGAAATGCGTGCGCGCCGGCGGCAAGCACAACGACCTCGACAATGTCGGCTATACCGCGCGGCATCACACCTTTTTCGAGATGCTCGGCAATTTCAGCTTTGGCGAGTATTTCAAGGAACAGGCGATCCACCACGCCTGGACGCTGCTGACCCGCGAATGGGGGCTCGATCCCAACCGGCTGACCGCGACGGTCTATCACACCGACGACCAGGCGTTCGACCTGTGGAAGAAGATCGCGGGTCTGCCCGAAGACCGCATCATCCGCATCGCCACCAAGGACAATTTCTGGGCAATGGGCGCGGACGGCCCGTGCGGACCATGCTCGGAAGTCTTCTATGATCACGGCGACCATATCTGGGGCGGCCCGCCGGGGTCGCCGGAAGAGGATGGCGACCGCTTCGTCGAGATCTGGAACCTCGTCTTCATGCAACATATGCAGGCCAGCGACGAAATCGTCGGCGACCTGCCCAAGCCGTCGATCGACACCGGCATGGGGTTGGAGCGCGTCGCGGCGGTGCTTCAAGGCGTCCACGACAATTACGACACCGACACGTTCAAGGCGCTGATTGCCGAGAGCTCGGCGCTGACCGGGACGGCAGCGACTGGCGACACCCAGGCGAGCCACCGCGTCATCGCCGACCATCTGCGCGCGTCGGGGTTCCTAGTCGCCGATGGCGTGCTGCCCGCCAACGAGGGGCGCGGCTATGTGCTGCGGCGGATCATGCGCCGGGCGATGCGGCACGCGCATCTGCTGGGGGCAAAGGATCCGCTGATGCATCGCATGGTGCCGTCGCTGGTCGCCGAAATGGGTGCGGCGTTCCCCGAACTGGTCCGCGCGCAGCCGCTGATCGAGACGACGTTGCTGCAGGAGGAAACGCGCTTCCGGCGGACGCTGGCCAACGGGCTCCGGCTGCTGGACGAAGCGACCGCGGACATGGGCGAGGGCGAGACGCTGGCGGGTGAAACCGCGTTCAAGCTCTATGATACCTATGGTTTTCCCTATGACCTGACCGAAGATGCGCTGCGCGGGCAGGGGCTGTCGGTCGACCGTCCCGGCTTCGACGCGGCGATGGCCGAACAGAAGCGCGCGGCGCGGGCGGCTTGGAAAGGGTCTGGCGAGGCCGCGTCGGACGAACTGTGGTTCGATCTTGCCGAGGAAGTCGGGACCACCGAGTTCATCGGCTATTCCGCCGAGGAAGGCGAGGGACAAGTCGTCGCGCTGGTCAAGGACGGTGCACGCATCGAGCGCGCCGGGGCGGGCGAGACGGTCGACCTGATCGTCAACCAGACGCCCTTTTACGGAGAAAGCGGCGGACAGGTCGGCGATGCCGGGACGCTGACCGGCGACCGCGGGCTGTCCGGCAGGATTACCGACACCGCCAAGCATCTGGGGCGCATCTTCGCGCACCGGTTGATGATCGAGGCGGGCGAAGTCGCGGTCGGCGACAGCGTCCACCTGACCGTTGACCATGCCCGGCGCGGCGCGATCCGCGCCAACCATTCGGCGACGCATCTGCTGCACGAGGCCTTGCGTCAGCGGCTGGGGCTGCATGTCGCGCAAAAGGGCAGCCTGGTCGCGCCCGATCGTCTGCGCTTCGACTTCTCGCAGCCCACCGCGATCGACGGCAGCGCGATGGCGCTGGTCGAGGCCGATGTGAACCGCGAGATCCGCGGCAACAGCGAAGTGGCGACGCGGGTGATGACCCCCGAGGATGCGGTGGCCGAAGGCGCGATGGCGCTGTTCGGCGAGAAATATGGCGACGAGGTCCGCGTCGTATCGATGGGTAGCGTCGAAGGCGGCAAGGCCTATTCGCTCGAGCTGTGCGGCGGCACGCATGTCCGCGCGCTGGGCGATATCGGGCTGTTCAAGGTGATCGGCGAAAGCGCGGTATCGTCGGGCGTCCGCCGTGTCGAGGCGCTTACCGGCGAGGCGGCGCGCGCGTGGCTGGCGGGGCGCGACGAAAAGCTGCGCGAAGCCGCGGCGGCGCTCAAGACGTCGCCGGACGAGGTGCCCGCGCGGGTCGCGGCGCTGGTCGAGGAGCGCAAGCGGCTCGAACGCGAACTCGCGGAAGCGAAGAAGGCGCTGGCGCTTGGCGGCGGCGCTGGCGCGGCGCCTGCCGGGCCGGAACAGGTCGGCGGGGTGAACTTCATGGGACAAGTGCTCGATGGCCTCGACCCCAAGGCGCTGCGCGGCGCCGTAGATGAGGCGCGGGCCAGGATCGGGTCAGGCGTCGTCGTGCTGGTCGCCGTGAACGAAGGGCGCGCGTCGGTCGCGGCGGGAGTGAGCGAGGATTTGCTCGGGCGGTTGAGCGCGGTCGATCTGGTCAAGGCGGCGGTTGTGGCGCTGGGCGGGCAGGGCGGCGGGGGCCGGCCCGACATGGCGCAGGGCGGCGGCCCGGATGGAGCGAAGGCAAGCGAGGCGATCGCTGCGGTAAAGGCCATTCTGGCGGGTTAGGCAGGCTTGTTGGCGCGGTTCGATTGCCCGTGCTCCGGCGAAGGCCCGAGCCGCGGCTGACGAAGCACGACGCCCGCCTGCGCTCCGGCCTTCGCCGGAGCACGATGATGATTCAAGCCGACCGGCCGGACCCTGCTGCCTAATCCGGTCTAAGCGGGGTACTGAATCTAAAGCCCCGCCGCAGCCAATACCGCCGACGCGCCTTTCTCGGCCTCGTCCGCACCCAACCGCATCATCGCGAACAGCTCGCGGCCGGTACCATCCGCGGCGGGCGGGGAGTCCGCCAGCGGGCGCGCATCCCATTCCGCTGGATCGATCAGCGCTTCCAGCACGCCGGCCTCGGCGTCGAGCCGGACTATATCACCGTCGCGGATCTTGCCGATCGCACCGCCGCCCAGCGCCTCTGGCGAGATGTGGATCGCGCACGGCACCTTGCCGCTGGCGCCCGACATGCGGCCGTCGGTGACCAGCGCGACGCGGAAACCGCGATTTTGGAGGACGCCGAGCGGCGGGGTGAGCTTGTGCAGCTCGGGCATGCCGTTGGCCTTGGGGCCCTGGAAGCGCACGACCACCACGACATCGCGGTCGAGTTCGCCAGCCTTGAACGCGTCCTGCACGGCCGCCTGGGTCGTGAACACGCGCGCCGGCGCCTCGATGATCCAGCGGTCGCGATCGACTGCCGACACCTTGATGCAGGCGCGGCCGATATTGCCGGCGAGGATGCGGAAGCCGCCTTCCTCGGCGAACGGCGCGTCGAGCGTCGCGACCACCGACGGATCGCTGCTCACGTCGGGCAGGTCACGCCATACCAGCGCGTCGCCTTCGATGTCGGGCTTTCTGGCATATTGCTCGAACCCGCCCTCGGCGATCGAGAGGATATCGGGATGGAGCAGCCCGCCCTTGAGCAGCTCGCGGATCACGAATGGCGGGCCACCCGCATCCTCGAACGCGTTCACGTCGGCCGAACCGTTGGGATAGACCCGCGTCAGCAGCGGGACGACTTTCGACAGCCGGTCGAAATCCTCCCAGTCGATGACGATCCCGGCAGCGCGCGCGATCGCAGGCAGGTGGATCAGATGGTTGGTCGATCCACCGGTAGCGAGCAGCACGACCGCCGCGTTGACGATCGCCTTTTCATCGACGCAATGCCCGATCGGGCGATAGTCGTTGCCGTTCCATCCGATTGCGGCGAGCTGGTGCACCGCCTTGCGCGTCAGTTCCTGGCGCAGCTTGGTGCCGGGGTTGGCGAAGGCGGCGCCGGGGACGTGGAGGCCCATCGCCTCCATCATCATCTGATTGGAATTGGCGGTGCCGTAGAAGGTGCAGGTGCCTTTCGAGTGATAGGCGGCGATCTCCGCGTCGAGCAGCTCCTCGCGCCCGACCTTGCCCTCGGCATAGGCTTCGCGGACCGCGGCCTTATCCTTGTTGGCGAGGCCCGAGCGCATCGGCCCGCCCGGGATCAGCACCATCGGCAGATGCCCGAAGCGCAGGGCACCGATCAACAGGCCGGGGACGATCTTGTCGCAGATGCCGAGCAGGGCCGCGCCCTCGAACGTACGGTGCGACAGCGCCACCGCGGTCGCCAGCGCGATGGTGTCGCGGCTGAACAGCGACAGCTCCATCCCTTCATAGCCCTGCGTCACGCCATCGCACATCGCCGGCACGCCGCCCGCGACCTGAGCGGTCGCACCCGCTTCGATAGCCCAGACCTTCATCTGTTCGGGGTATCGGTAATAGGTCGCGTGCGCCGACAGCATGTCGTTGTACGCGGTGACGATGCCGATGTTCATCGACCGCCCTTCGCGAAGCCGGTCGCGCTGCTCGTCGGTCCCGGCATAGGCGTGCGCCAGGTTGGCGCAGCCGAGCTTTGGCCGGTCGTTCCCCGATGCCGCCTCCCGCTCGATCAGCGCGAGATAGGCGCTTCGCGTATCGCGCGATGCGGCGATGATGCGATCGGTGACAGCGGCAAGCTCGGCGTGGATCGACATCATGCGCTCCAGTGAATATCGACGGGCAGTTCGGCGTCGGCGAGCACGCGGCCGATCGGATAGGGCGATCCGGCGCCTTCGGCGATCGCGGTTTCGATGACGTCACGCTTCGCCTGGCCGGTGACGGCGATCATCAGCGCCTTGGCCGACACGATCGCGGAGCGCGACAGGCTGATGCGGGGGACCGGCGCTTCGGGCGGAAGCGGATCGGGCATCACGCCGACCGCGCGGCGCTCCTTGGGCCCATTCAACGCCTCGTCGAAATCGGGGCCCGGAAAAATCGAAGCGGTATGCCCGTCCCCGCCGACGCCGAGCAGGCAGAGGTCGAGTGGCCAGTGCAGGTCCTGCAGCCTGGCGTCGGCAGCACGTCCCGCTGCCTTGTAGTCCGCCGCCTTGTCGCTCGTGATCGGAAAAACCCGTGCGCCCCTGGGCACGAACAATTTGCCGATCGCGGTGATGTTGCTGAGCGCATCGCCCATCGGCACCAACCGATCGTCGGTCGGCAGGATCGTAACGCGCTTCCAGTCCAGTTTCGCCTGGCTGAGCTTTTCGTAGGCTGGGAACGGCGTCTTGCCGCCGGCCAGCGCGATGACGGCGGCGCCGCGCGCGTCGAGCGCGCTTTCGATGACGAACTGGACGTCGCCTGCGACCGCGTCGGCAAGCTCGCCTGCGTCGTCATATTCCCACCATTCGATCTCGGTCATGCGCGTAGTTCCAATCGGTCTGTGTCCAACAGGGGTCGAACGTATCGAGACCCTCTATCGAAATATGGTCATCTGTTCCTCGACAAGCTCGAAGACCATGAGGGCGAACGGGGAAGGGAGTTCGAAGCTCCGCCCAATCCCGAATTTACTCGTGCCAGGTGACGCCGTCGCGCTCGGTGAGCGCGACGCTGGCCGACGGACCCCAGCTTCCCGAGGCATAGCCCTTGGGCTTGACGTCGTTGGCTTCCCAACCGGCGCGGATACCGTCGATCCACTCCCACTGCGCCTCGACCTCGTCGCGGCGCACGAACAAGGTAGGATCGCCTTCGATCAAGTCCAGTAACAGGCGTTCATACGCAATCCGGCGCCGCGTACCTGCAAACTCGGTATCCAGACTGAGGTTCAAGGGTACCTCGCGCAGCCGAACGCCCTCGCGGTCCAGCCCCGGCTGTTTGGCCATTACCAGCAGGCGGACATATTCCTCCGGCTGCAAGCGGATGACCAGCGTGTTGGGTTGCAGCATCCCGCCGCGCTCGGCGAAGATCGAATGCGGCACCGGCTTGAACTGGACGACGATCTCGCTGCGCCGTTCGGGCATGCGCTTGCCGGTGCGCAGGTAGAACGGGACGCCCTGCCACCGCCAGCTGTCGACATGCGCCTTGATCGCAACGAAGGTTTCCGTGCGCGAGTCCTTTTCGAGCTCGCCGTCATAGCTTTCGACGATCTTGCCGGTCACCGCGCCGTCGCCATATTGCCCGGTGACAGTCAGGTTCGGCGCTTCTGCAGCGGTGATCGGGCGCAGCGAGCGCAGCACCTTGACCTTTTCGTCGCGGATCGACGTGCCGTCGAAGCGCGCCGGCGGCTCCATCGCGATCAGCGCGAGCAGCTGCAACATATGATTCTGGACCATGTCGCGCAGCGCGCCGACTTCGTCGTAATAGCCCGCGCGCCCCTCGAGCCCGACCGTTTCCGATATCGTGATCTGGACGTGATCGATCCCGCGCGCGTTCCAGATCGGCTCGAACAGCGAATTGCCGAAGCGCAGCGCAAGGATGTTCTGGACGGTTTCCTTGCCGAGATAATGATCGATGCGGAACGTCCTCTCCTCGGGAAAGGCCTGGGCGACGATGTCGTTGGTTTCGCGGCTGGAGGCGAGATCCTTGCCGAGCGGCTTTTCCAGACCGATGCGGACGTTCTCGCCGGTCAGCCCGGCCGATTGCAGCCCCTTGATCGTCGGCCCGAACAGCCACGGGGCGGTCGACAAGAAGATGGCGAGCCCGCCGGAGATGTCGCCGATCTTGGCGGCGAGGTGGTCGAACCCTTCAAGCGTCGATGCGTCGAGCGGCTGGTAGAACAGCCGGTCGAGGAAAGCGGCGATTACCGCGGCGTCTTTCTGTTCGGGCTGAAGATAGGTGTCGAGCGCCTTGCCGGCGAATGCGCGGAAATCCGCGTCGCTCTGCTCCGATCGCGCGGTGCCGGTGATGGTCAGCCCGTCCGGCAGCAATCCGTCGGCATGCAGGCCGAACAGCGACGGGATCAGCATGCGCTGCGACAGATCGCCCGTCGCTCCGAACAACAGCAGTTTGCCGACTGGTTGGCTCATGCCCGCGCCTCTTTGCTTGCCCAACAGGATTGCGCGCTGCCTAGCAAGCTGAGCCGCAGGGGCAACCCGGCATCGCCATGCGCGGCCCGAAGTTTTGCTACAGCGTCAGCCCGGCGGTGGGTTCCAGACCGGCCATCAGGTTGAGATTCTGAACCGCCGCTCCGCTCGCGCCCTTGCCAAGATTGTCGAGCGTGGCGATCAGCCGCGCCTGGCCGCTTTCGGGATTGCCGCAGGCGTAGAGGGTCATCCGGTCCGTACCGGCATCGTCCTCGACCCGGATCGCGCCGGGACTGTCGCTGCGTACGCGCACGACCTCGGACCCTCGATAGGCGTCGGCCAGCGCGTCCCGAACCGCGTCCAGCGTCGGCCCGCCGGGCATGGCGTGAAGGTGGAGCGGCACCTCGACCAGCATGCCGCGCCGCGTGCGGACTACGCTTGGCTGAAAGATCGGCGCGTGATCGAGCCCGGCATGCGCGCGTAGCTCGGGAAGATGCTTGTGCGCCAGATCGAGGGCATAAGCGCGATGCGCGGTCGCGTCGGCGTGCGGGTCCGAGGGATCCTCGAACGCAGCGATCATCGCATTGCCGCCCCCCGAATATCCGGAAGTGGCGTTGACCGTCAGCAGCCAGTCGGACGGCACCAGCCCGGCGCGAACCAGCGGACGGACGAGCGCGAGGAAGCCGGTGGGGTAGCAGCCCGGATTGCTGACCCGGCTGGCGCTTGCAATCGCCGCGTCGTGACCGGGATCGAGTTCCGCAAAGCCATAGGTCCAACCCGCGGCCACGCGATGCGCGCTCGACGCGTCGATCACGCGCACCGCCGCAGTTTCGATCATCGCCACTGCATCACGCGCAGCATCGTCGGGAAGGCAGAGAATCACGATGTCGGCGTCGTTGAGCGCTGCGCTGCGGGCATCGACATCCTTGCGCTCGCGCTCCGGCAAAATGGTCAGCGCGAACTCTCGCCGTGAGGCGAGGCGCTGGTGGATCTCCAGTCCGGTGGTGCCGGCGGCGCCATCGATGAAGACGCGCAGGGTCAATCGCCGATACCCAGCGCCGATGCATCGACATAACCGACCAGCCGCGCATTCGGCGCGATGCCCCAGGCAAAGCGGCGCGTGAGTTCGAGCACTTCAAACGGGTCGCCGCCAGCAAGCTGCGCCAGAACCGGCGAATCGGCTTCGCGCGTTTCCCGCAGCGGCCCTGCGACACGCATCGTCATTGGCAGCGGCGCGGCATAATGCGGGGCAAACACCCGATCGGCCAGGCGGATATCGGCAAGGTCGGCGCGAACCGCGTCGGCGCGGGGATCGATGGTGGCGGATCGGCCGCCCAGCATGTGCCGCTCACGCGGTGGCGGTGCGGAGGCCTGGTCCACGGGCGTTGGTGCCCGTGAGGAAATGTCCGAACTCTGCAAGAAAATCTGCCCCTTCCGCGGTACGCGCGACAAAGATATTGCGTTTGTCGCTGTCGTCGCGCTGCCGACGCAGATAGCCGAGCGCACCCAGTCTGTTCAAGGCGCGCGTGACGACGGGCTTCGACACGTTCAGGGCGCGTGCCAGACCGCGAACGGTGTGGGGGCCAGGTTCGATATATACCACCAGCAGCAATGCCATCTGACGATTGGTGAGATCGGGTTCGCCCGACCGGACATAGTCCACCAGAGTGCGCATCCAGGAAGTCAGCGACTTGTTCTCAGGCAGTTTCACCAGGTCGTCCCGCACCGTTACATGACCGCAAGCATCGTGGCTTTGCGCGGTTCAGAACGCGGCTGGCGGCAAGGGGTTTCGTGGGACGTGGCGATTGTTACGATTTGCTGAATCGATCCTGGCCGAGGTCCAGGCGGGCAGGGCGGCCAGTGTCCGGTTGATTGCACCGCGGCGGTCGATTATGTGCCGCGCTTTCCAGCACGATCGGTAGCCCATGTTCACCTTCCTCCTCGTCGTTCACGCCATCATCGCCGCGTTGCTGGTGACGGTGATCCTGATGCAGCGATCGGAAGGCGGCGGCCTGACGTCGGGTGGAAGCCCTTCGGGGCTGATGTCGGCACGCGGCGCGGCCGATTTCCTCACGCGATCGACCGCGGTGCTCGCCGGCCTGTTCATCGCGATGAGCATCGCGCTGGCGGTGATCGCCGCCAATCGCGGGAACGACGTGATCGACACTTCGCTGGCACGCCAGCCTGCCGCCGGCAGCACCGCGCCGCTGACGCCGGGCGCGGGCGCGCCGCCGGTCGTCGATCCGCTCGGCGCCGCAGCCGGCAACATCGCCGGGGCGACCGACACGCCTGCGCCGGGCAACGACGCGGTTCCGCTCGCGCAATAGCCGCTAGGCATTGCGCCGGGCGGTCCAGTCCGCGCTCCTTTTTTCCGCGGCGCGGGGATTCGCGCGCTTGCAACGCATCCAATTTCGGCAGTAGGCCCCAATTCCCATGGCGCGGTATATTTTCATCACCGGCGGCGTGGTCTCGTCGCTTGGCAAGGGTTTGATGGCAGCAAGCCTGGCGGCGTTGCTCCAGGCGCGCGGCTATCGCGTGCGGATTCGCAAGTTCGATCCCTATCTCAACGTCGATCCGGGGACGATGTCGCCCTATCAGCACGGCGAGGTGTATGTCACCGACGACGGCGCGGAAACCGATCTCGACCTTGGCCATTATGAGCGATTCACCGGTGTTTCGGCGCGTCAGTCGGACAATATCACGTCGGGCCGCATCTATCAGACGATCATCCAGCGCGAGCGGCGTGGCGACTATCTGGGGGCAACCGTTCAGGTCATCCCGCACGTCACCGACGCGATCAAGAGCTTTGCGCAGGCCGAGACCGACGATCTCGACTTCGTGCTGTGCGAAATCGGCGGAACCGTCGGCGACATCGAATCGCTGCCGTTCATCGAGGCGATCCGCCAGCTGCGCAACGATCTTGGCCGCGGCAATTCGGTCAGCATCCATGTGACGTTGGTGCCGTACATCGCGGCGGCGGGCGAGCTGAAGACCAAGCCGACCCAGCATTCGGTACGCGAGTTGGCCGCGCTGGGCGTCACGCCCGACGTACTGGTGTGCCGCTGCGAACATCCGCTGCCGTCGAGCGAGCGCGCCAAGATCGCCTTGTTCTGCAACGTGCCGACCGCGGCTGTCATTCCCGCGCTCGATGCGCCGAGCATCTATGCGGTGCCGCTGCAATATCATGGCGAGGGGCTGGATCGCGAGGTGCTGCGCGCATTCGGCATCGATCCCGGCCTCGAATCCCCCGACCTGTCGCGCTGGTCGGATATCGTCGACCGGCTGACCAATCCCGAGGGCGAAGTGACCGTCGGCGTCGTCGGCAAATATGTCGGGCTGCAGGACGCGTACAAGTCGCTCAACGAAGCCTTGATCCATGGCGGCATCGCCAATCGCGTCCGGGTGAAGATTCGCTGGATCGACGCCGAACTGTTCGAGAATGACGACAGTGACGTCGCCGCAGCGCTGGAGCCATGCGACGCGATCCTGGTGCCCGGTGCGTTCGGCGAGCGCGGCGCGGAGGGCAAGATCGCGAGCGTCCGGTTCGCTCGCGAACGCGAGATCCCCTATTTCGGCATCTGCTTCGGGATGCAGATGGCGTGCGTCGAAGGCGCCCGGAATGTCGCCGGGATCGAAGCAGCGTCATCGACCGAGTTCGGTGCCACCGAAGAGCCCGTAGTCGGCCTCATCACCGAATGGATGAGCGCGAGCGGGCTCGAGAAGCGCGAGGCCGATGGCGACCTGGGCGGCACGATGCGGCTCGGCGCGTATCCGGCCACGCTCGCAGGCAACAGTGTCGTCGCCTCGATCTATGGCGCGCCCGAGATTTCGGAACGCCATCGTCATCGCTACGAGGTCAATACCGGCTATCGCGACACGCTGGAGCAGGGCGGGCTGGTGTTTTCGGGCATGTCCCCCGACGGCATGCTGCCCGAGATCGTCGAACGCCCTGATCATCCGTGGTTCGTCGGCGTACAGTTCCACCCGGAACTCAAGTCCAAGCCTTTCGACCCGCATCCGTTATTCGCCAGCTTCATCGCCGCGGCGGTGCGGCAGAGCCGCTTGGTCTGATCCAAGCAAAAGGCGCCCGGACCATCCGGTCCGAACGCCTCTGCTTCGCAGGCGCCCAAGGGAGCGAAGGCGCCGCGCAGTCCGTCAGGCCGCGGCCTGTTCCTCGCGATGCGGGATCGCCGCAGCGGCATCGCCGGTGCCGATCGCGATCTTCTTCGGCTTCATCGCTTCGGGAATTTCGCGGACCAGATCGATCGTCAGCAATCCGTCGCTGAGCCGCGCGTCCTCCACCCGCACGAAATCGGCGAGTTCGAAGCGGCGTTCGAAACTGCGATTGGCGATGCCGAGATGCACGAACGCCGCGCGCCCATTGTCGCCATCGTCGGCTTTCTTGCCGGTCACCAGCAGCAGGTTCTGCTGTGCGGTAATGTCGATCTCGTCAGCCTTGAAGCCGGCCACCGCCAGCGTGATGCGATAGCGATCATCGGACAGGCGTTCGAGATTGAACGGCGGGTAATTCTCGCTCGATGCGGCGCGGGCGCTGTTCTCGAGCAGGTCGAACAAGCGATCGAAGCCGATCGTCGAACGGCGATAGGGGGTGAAATCGAACTGACGCATGTCAAATCCTCCATTGAGCAAAATGTGCGTGGTGCCGGTGTCCGCTCATGCGCGACGTCGGCGTGGGCGACCCTGCTGAGGCGCCGCCTCAACGATATTTGGGATGGCTCCGCGCCGGTTCAAGAGCGTCGCGCCCTCCGCCAACGCATCTAAAATGAGTATTGCATATAATCCCGATCGGAATGATAGGGGAATGGACTTCAGGGGAAAGCTCCATGACCGTGACCGCCTTTTCGATCCTCTTGCTGAGCAGTGCCGCACAGCAGCTTGCGCCGCAGCCCGCTCTGCCCGTGGCGCCCGCGACTCAGCAGCAGACCGAGACCGAGGGCGCGCCCATCGAGACGCAGGCGAGCGCTGCGAACGATATCGTCGTGACTGCCCGTCGCCGCGAAGAGAGCGCGCAGGATGTGCCGATCGCGATATCGGTGCTGGGCGGAGCCGAGTTGGAGAATACCGGTACCTACAACGTCACCAAGTTGACGCAGGTGCAGCCGTCGCTGACGTTCTTCTCGACCAACCCGCGAAACTCTGCTGCGAACATCCGCGGGCTCGGCGCGCCGTTCGGGCTGACCAACGATGGGATCGAACAGGGCGTCGGCATCTATGTCGACCAGGTCTATTACAGCCGCATCGCCTCGGCGACGTTCGACTTTCTCGACGTCGAGCGGATCGAGGTACTGCGCGGACCGCAGGGAACGCTGTACGGCAAGAATACCACCGCCGGCGCGATCAACATCACTACCCGCCAACCGACGTTCGAACCCGAAGGACGACTGGAGCTGTCGGTCGGCAATCTCAGCTACGTCCAGGCCAAGGCGTCGGTGTCAGGACCGCTCGTCGCCGACAAGCTGGCGGTGCGGCTGGCGGCGTCGGCGACCAGCAGGCGCGGCACGATCTATAACGTGACGACCGGCAATTACGTCAACGAGCAAGACAATCTGGGCTTGCGCGGACAATTGCTGTGGCGTGCCACCGACGCGATCGATGTCACGCTGGCCGCCGACTATAATCGCCAGGACCCGGAATGCTGCGCCCAGATCTACGTGCGCACCGGGCTTACCCAGCGTCCGCTGAGCCGTCAGTTCGATGCGCTTGCGGCAGCGTTCGACTATGCCCCGCCAAGCACCGACGCGTTCGATCGCCTCACCGATCTCGACAGCGACCTGCAGGCGAAGCAGGAGATCGGCGGCGTGTCGCTGCGCGCCGAATGGGATGTGGGGCCGGGCAGCCTGACATCGGTCACCGCCTATCGCTGGTGGGACTGGCAGCCGTCGAACGATCGCGACTTCATCGGCCTGCCGATCACGACGGTGTCGGCCAATCCGTCGCAGCAGGAGCAGTTCACGCAGGAATTCCGCTACGCATCCGCAAGCGGCGGGAACATCGATTATGTCGTGGGCGCGTTCGCGTTCCATCAGACGATCGCCACGCAGGGCGCGCAAGAGCAGGGGCCTGCCGCGAGCCGCTGGCTGCTCAATCCGTCGAGCTGCGCGACCGACCCCGCGTGCGCCGCCAACGATCCGTCGGTGCTCGACGGGCTGCGGTCGGAAAACGACATCGATTTCAGCAACACCAGCGCGGCGCTGTTCGGACAGCTGACGTGGCGCGTCACCGACCGGCTGCGGCTACAGCCCGGACTTCGCCTGAACTACGACAAGAAGACCGGATCATATCTGGCCACGGTCACCACCGGCAGCGGCAGCACCGACCTTTCGAGCGACCAGCGCGGGGTGCTGGCGCCGCAATCCTATGATGCCGAATTCAGTGACTGGAATATTTCCGGCGATTTCACCGCGTCGTACGACTTTGCAGACGATGTGCTGGGCTATGCAACCTATGCCCGCAGCTTCAAATCGGGCGGTATCAACCTGTCGGGCCTGCCGCTGGACGGCGACAACAATCCGATCCTCAGCGCCGGGTCGGTGCGGCCCGAAACGGTCGATCATTTCGAACTGGGGCTGAAAACGCAGTTGTTCGCGCGCAAGGCTACCTTCAACGTCGCGGCATTCTGGACCGACATCCGCGATTACCAGGCAACGGTCACCAACGGGCAGCTGGGCGTATTGCGCGGCTATCTCGCCAATGCCGATCGCGTGCGCATCCGCGGGGTAGAAAGCGACCTTTCGGTGCGGCCGAACGATCGCGTCAGCTTCTACGTCAACGCGGCCTATCTCGACCATGAATATGTCCGCTTCGTCGATGCGCCGTGCCCGCCCGAGCTGTCGGGGGGCGCCGCCGCGACGGCAGACAATCCCGCCAGCGCGCCGGGGACGCCAGGGGGTTTCAGCCCCCCGAACTGCGATATTTCGGGACAATGGCTGCCGGGCATCTCCAACTGGAATTTCTCGGGCGGCGGCGAGGTCAATGCACCGACCACACTGCTCGGCATGAGCGGGGAGGCCTATGCCGGGATCGACGCCAGCTATCGCTCGAAATTCTCGTCCAACCCGTCGCGTTCCGCCTATACCGACATCGACGGCTATGGTCTGGTAAACCTGCGCGTCGGGTTCCGGTCGGGGCGCGAATGGAACATCTTCGGCTGGGTCCGCAACGCGTTCGATGCCGAATATTACGATGTGCTGGCGACGCAATCGGGCAATACCGGGCTGGTCGTCGGACAGCCCGGCGATCCGCGCACCTATGGGCTGAGTGTCAGCCGAGCGTTCTGAAGCTCGGCCACGCCGGACGACGATCCGGCTCCACCGTGCGGGAACGTGCCCCATCGGCTGGATGCTCGCGATGGTCGGCCTTCGCACGGGGAGCGGGGCGACAGTTTGAACAAGCTCCTGCCGAACGACAAACGCCCGGGCTGTTTCCAGCCCGGGCGCCTGCGTGACGATCGCTCGTCAGCCCCCTTAGTGCTCCCGGCCCGCACGCTTGCCCTCCCAGACAAACGGGGCCTTGAAGCCTTCCCCGAACCACGGCCGTTGCCTGCGTTTCAGTGATTGCCGGATAGGAAAAAATGGGCGGTTTGTCACCGCAAATGCGGCGACACCGTGACGAATCGCTTCACCCTGTGTTCATTCGGCAACAGCGCAATTGCGCCGACCGGCATCCCGCCGTAGAGCCTCGGCACCGGGCCGCTCGCGCTCGCATGGGAAAGACGCTTCATGTTCCTCACGCGCTATGAGCGGATGATCGCGCGCCGCTATCTGCTGCCGGGTAGGGGAGAGGCGTTCATCTTCCTCGTCGCCTCGATCAGCCTGGTCGCGGTAATGCTCGGCGTCGCCGCGCTCGTCATCGTGATGAGCGTGATGAACGGGTTTCGGGCCGAACTGTTCGACAAGATCGTCGGCCTCAATGGCCATGCGGTGGTGCAGGGCTATGGCGGCCAGTTGCGCGACTGGCGCGACATCGCCGACGAAATCCGCAAATCTCCGGGCGTGACCGGCGCGACGCCGCTGGTCGAGCAGCCGCTGATGGCGAACTTCAACGGGCGTGTCGAAGCGGTCCTGACCCGCGGCATGCGCGTCGAGGACATCCGCAGCAACCCGACGATCCGCGACAATGTCATCCTCGGCGACCTGTCGCGGCTGACGCCGAGCAGCGGCAACATCGCGGTCGGCTCGCGGCTCGCCCAGAATCTTGGTGCTACGGTGGGCAGCGACGTCTCGCTGATCAGCCCGCAAGGGCCGGCAACGCCGTTCGGCACGGTGCCGCGGATCGTGTCCTACCGCATCGCCGCGATCTTCGAGGTCGGCGTCTATGATTACGACAAGGCGTTCGTGATCATGCCGATGGAGGACGCGCAGACCTTGCTGCTGATGGGTGATTCGGTCGGCATGATCGAGATCGACACGGTCGATCCAGACAATATCGACGAGATCATGGCCCCGGTCGCGCAGATCGTCGGATCGCGCGGCGTCGTCAACGACTGGCGCAACATGAATGCGCAGCTGTTCGAGGCGCTGCAGGTCGATCGACTGGTGACGTTCACCGTGCTGTCGATCCTGATCCTGGTCGCGGTGTTCAACATCCTGTCGTCGCTGATCATGCTGGTGCGCGCCAAGACCCGCGACATCGCCATCCTGCGCACAATGGGTGCGACTCGCTACGGCCTGATCCGCATCTTCGTGACGGTCGGCACGATCATCGGGTCGCTGGGCATCCTCGCCGGGCTGGTGCTGGGGTTCGTGACGTTGTTCTTTCGCCAGCAGGTGCTCGGTTTCCTTGGGCTGGTTACCGGCCAGAATATCTGGGACCCGTCGATGCGCTACCTGACCGAATTGCCGTCCAAGACCGACCCGGTCGAGATCGCTGGCATCGTCGCGATGGCGTTCGTGTTCAGCTTCCTCGCGACGCTGTATCCTGCGTTCAAGGCGGCGAGCACCGATCCGGTGCAGGTGCTGCGCTATGAATGATCCGGTTCTCTCGACCCGCGGTCTTCAGCGCAGCTTCACCCAGGGCGGCGCGACCATTGAGGTGCTGCGCGGCATCGACCTCGACGTCCATTCAGGCGAGATCGTCGCACTGCTCGGCCCGTCGGGGTCGGGCAAGTCGACGTTGCTGCAGGCGGTCGGACTGCTGGAAGGCGGTTTCGACGGATCGATCCGCATCGCGGGGGTCGAGGCGGCGAAGCTCGATAGCCATGGCCGCACCGAAATGCGGCGCGACCGGCTCGGCTTCATCTATCAGTTTCACCATCTGCTGCCCGATTTCAACGCGATGGAGAATGTCCTCCTGCCGCAGCTGATCCACGGCGCGCAGCGCAACGAGGCCGAGGAACGGTCGAACACGCTGCTCGGTGCTCTGGGATTGGCGCAGCGCCTGACCCACCGCCCCAATCAGCTTTCGGGCGGTGAGCAGCAGCGCGTCGCAGTCGCGCGTGCGCTCGCCAACCGGCCGATGCTGGTGCTGGCGGACGAGCCCACCGGCAATCTCGACGAGGCGACCGCCGATATCGTGTTCGACGAGTTTCTGAGGCTGGTGCGCGGTGAGGGGTCGGCGGCGCTGGTCGCGACGCATAACGAGCGCATCGCCCGGCGGATGGATCGTGTGCTGCGGCTGCACGAGGGGCATCTGGAGTGAGCGCATGGACGACCGTGCCCACGCTTCCGGGACGGCACGTTACGCTGCGCCCGCTCGAGCGGCACGATCGATCCGCCCTGCTCGAAGCCTTTGTCGGGCTGGAAGGCAGTTTCGCCACTACCGTACCGAGCGCCGCCACGATCGACGAATGGTACGACCGGATCGAGCACGAACAGGCGGCGGGGCGTGCGTTGCCCTTCGCGGCGTTGGACGAGCGAGGACGGGTGGCGGGCACTACCCGCTTCCTGAGAATGAACGAGCGCCACCGCCGCGTCGAAATCGGCGGCACCGTGTTTGCGCGACGCGTGCAGCGCACCGGCTTCAATACCGAGGCCAAGCGGTTGATGCTGGGCCATGCGTTCGAGGTGATGGATGTGCTGTGCGTGCAATTGCGCACCGATTTCCTGAATCGCCAGTCGCGCGCCGCGATCGAGCGGCTCGGCGCCCGCCTTGATGGGGTCTTGCGCGGGCACCTGATCCTGGGCGAGCATCGACGCGACACGGTGGTCTACAGCATCCTTGCGCATGAGTGGCCGGGGGTGCGGCGCAATCTCGATGCGCTCATCGCCCGTCATCAGCAGGAGCCGACACGATGACCGAGTTGACCGCGATCCCCGTCACCGCCGCCGACGGCACGCCGACCACGCTCGCCGAACATGCCGGCAAGGTGCTGCTGATCGTCAACACTGCGTCCAAATGCGGCTTCACGCCGCAATATGAGGGGCTGGAGGCGCTGCATCGCCGCTACGCGCCGCGCGGCTTTGCCGTGCTCGGCTTTCCGTGCAACCAGTTCGGTGCGCAAGAGCCTGGCGATGCCGAGGAGATCGCCAGCTTCTGTTCGCTGACCTACGACGTCACCTTTCCGATGTTTGCCAAGGTCGACGTCAACGGCGACGATGCCGCGCCGCTCTACCGCCACCTCAAGGACGCCGCGCCGGGCCTGCTCGGCAGCAAGGCGATAAAGTGGAACTTCACCAAGTTCCTGGTCGATCGCTCCGGCAAGGTCGTCGATCGCTATGCACCGCAAACCACCCCCGAGGCGATCGCGGCGGATATCGAACGCCTGCTCTAACCGTCCGTGACCGCCGCGAAGCCCGGAGCGTCGGGCGGGACGGCGGCATTGCGCCAGCGCTCGACCGTCGCCACGCGGACCGCCCCGTCGACCTGACGCCGCTGGATCAGCGCCGCTGCCTGCTGGCTGGTATCGCCGATCGTCGCGCGGGTCCGAACCCAGAAGATGTTCGATCTGAACCCCGTCCCCGGCGGCATCGTTACGTCCTGATCGCTGAGGTCGTCTGCGGTGAGGAAACCTTGCCGCTCGCGGATCGCCACTAGCCGCTGCGCGACGTCGGGATCGCGCAGCAGCAGCGCCAGCATCTGCTCGGTCGCGGCATTGAGGTTGATCTGGGTGACGCCCGGCAACGCGGTGGCAAGCTGCTCGAGCCGCTGCGCCGCCTCTGGCGGCACCCCGGCGAGGCGGATCGGGCGCAGGTCGGTGACGGGGCCGGCCTCGCGGACGAACAGAATCGCCTGTGCGGTCTGCTCGGGGGTGAGCCCCGCTTCGCGGGCGATCGTCTCGAACAGGATCACCGAGGCGATCTGGCCCGAACGGATATTGTTGATGTTGAAGCGGCCCTGCGCATCGGCGATCGCCAGATCGAACGTGCCGCCTTCGATCGGGGCGCCGCTTTCGGACAGCGCGGCCCAGGGCTCGCCGCGGTGATCCTCGCGGTCCGAGGCTTCGGCATCGCGGCGCAGTGCGACGATCGCTGAAACCTCGCCGCCGCGCACCACCGCCATCGCCCGCGCCGCTTCGCGATTGCGCAGGCCGCGGTCGAGCGCGATTTCCTCGCGGGTGATCATCAGCAGCACCATGCCCGCGGCGATCGCCACGAACATCAGCACGTTGATGAGGATCATGCCTTGTTCCGGCACTTCGACGGCAGGGCGTTCGCGGTTCATCGCACTTCGCCATAGGCCGGCGCAGCGGGCAGCGCGACCACCCGCCGCAGCATACCGCCCGGGGAGGCGGAAACGCTGAGTTCGACTGCGACCGCGCGCGGCCATTGCTCGGCGGTTTCCTCGCTGAGCGGCCAGCGTGGCTGCCAGCCGGCACCTTCATAGAAGCCCCAGCGCGCGCCCTGCACGCCGGTCAGGACGACCTGCGGGATGCCCTGGACGGTGCGGATCAGCGAGCCTGCAGCCAGCGTGTAGCGGATCTCGACGGGCGGACCGCCAAAGCCGGGCGCAGCGCGGGTGAAGATGAGCTCACTGCCGCCGCCGATGATCCTGCCGCGCGCGACCTGATCGATATCGGTGGACATCAGCAGCATCGCGCGCTGGAGGTCGGCCATGCGGTCGAACCGCACCTCGGTGCGCCGCTCCACGCCCAGAATCGAATCGACCAGCGCCAGTCCCGCCACTGCGATCAGCGCGAACAGGCCAAGCGAGATCATCAGCTCGATCAGCGTGAAGCCCGCCGCCGCGTCGCGCTGCTCCCCGGCTTGCGGCATGGTCACGCGCCCTGGCTGACGGCCACTTTCTCATAGCCTGCAGGGCCGGCAACGAGGATTGCCATGTCACGCGCCACGCTGCCGTCGGTGCGGAAACGCAAGGGACCGGTCACGCAGTCGAAGCTGGTTTCGGCGAGCAGCCCGCCGCGGCTGAGCATGTCCTTGGCGCGCAGCTGCTCCGCCACGAAGGTGGCATCGTGCGCCAGCGCCGCGATCGCGCCCGGACTGCCGCCGTTGCGGGAAGTGAACGCGCTGGCGAAATCGCCGAAGCTGTCTGGGTCGGGCGCTGCGATCCAGGCGCCGTCGAGCGCCTCGAGCGAGGCGGGGCGATGGTCGAGCCCCTGGACGGTGGCGAGCAGTTGGATCCCCGTGGTCTGGAGGTTGCGCGCTGCCGCCAGCAGCGCATCGCCGCCGCCGGGCACCAGGATGGCGTCTGGCGCATCGCCCGCAGCGGGAGCCGGTTGGCCGGAGACGACTTCGATCGTGCGTACGTCCATCCCGATGCTGCCCTGCATGTTGCGCGCGGTACTGGCCGACAGGATCGACCATGGGGTGCCGTCGGAAATCACCGCGATCTTGCGTACCCCGCGTGACCGGGCATAGCGCAGTACCGCGCCGGTTACCGATGCGGCGGTAATGCCGAACACGAATGCGCCGGTCGATCGGATCGCGGGATCGTTGGTAAAGGCGATCACCGGCAGGTCGGAGGGGACTGTTCCAGCCACGGCGCGCGCCTCGGCCTGGGTGAGCGGCCCGAGGATCATCGCGGCCTTTTTCTTTTGTGCCGCCTGCGCGGCTGCGGTGGCGCCGGCCGGCGTACCAGCGGTATCGAACACCAACAGGCGCGAGGGGTCGTTTTGCGCGAGCATGGCGGCATTGCGCATGCTAAGCCCCAGTTCGGCATGTTCCCCGGTCATCGGGACGAGCAGGGCGAGCGGGCGCTTGTCGACCTTTTTCGCCGCAAACACAGGGGACGCGACCCATGTCGCCGACGATACGACTAGGGCGGACTGAAGAAACTGCAATGCACCGCGTCGATTCACCGGTCGTCCCCGATATTCCAAGGCTCCAGGCCCGGCGCCGTATTATCCTGTTCGCGGGGCTAGGCATAGCCGCTTACCTGATCGCGATGGTCTGGACGATGCCGGCCGGAGTATTCCTGAAAAACCGTCAGTGGCGCAGCGGCATCGCCGGCACGATCTGGAACGGCGAAGTCGGCATCGCCGGCGGCACCGTCGTCGAGTGGCGATGGGCGCCGCTGCGTTCGATCACCAGCCTGGGCTTTGCGGTCGACTGGACGGCAACCGGCGCGGACACCGCGATGGGCGGCCGCGCGCTGATCAAGCCGGGGCGGGTGGTCGTCGAGAATGTCAGCGGGTCGATGGACGCGGGGATGCTCGCAGCGCTCGCGCCATCGCTGCCCTTCACCTGCGCCCTGACGATGCAGGTCGAAGCGCCGCTGTTCGCATCGGGTGGAGGCGCGGCGATCGACGGCACCGCGACGACCGATCCCGGCACCTGCACGACAAAGGCAGGCAATGTCGCCACGGCGGTCGGCCCGTTGCTGATCGCATCGGAAAAGATCGGCACCGAAAGCCGCATCCGCGTCGCCCCCGCGACCATGCGCCGCCAGACGCTGATCGATGCGCGGCTCAGCGAGGGCGGGGCGCTGAGCGTGACGCTGACCGGGGACGGCGCACGCGCCCTGCCGTTCATCGGCCTGCCGGCGGGGGCGGCGATCGAACTGGAGCTGTGAGGGGCGGCGGGGCGCTGTGCTAAGCTGTGGATAAGCCAGCGGCAGGGTTTCAATCGTGCCGTCTGCGCCCTACCGTCGCACCATGCCGCATTCCGGGTTCGTACCGCTTCGCATCTTCTCGTCCTTCACCATGCTCGACGGCGCGATTGAGCCGAAGGCGATCGCCAAGCATGCCGCGAAGCTGGCCTTTCCCGCCGCCGGACTGACCGATCGCAACGGCCTTTATGCGGCGATGCCGTTTTCGGACGCGTGCCAGGACAGTGGCGTCCAGCCGATCGTCGGTGCGATGCTGTCGGTGGCGCGGCCGGGTACGCCGGAGGGCACGCCGCCGCTGCTCGATTGGCTGGCGCTCTATGCGCAGGACGAAGCGGGATATCACAATCTGTGCGCGCTGGTGTCGCAGGCGCATCTCGATCGCCCGATCGAGCAGGATCCGCATGTGACGCTCGATGCACTCGAAGGCCGCAGCGACGGGCTGATCGCATTGACTGCCGGCGGCGAGGGCGCGCTCGCACGGCTGCTCGCCGATGGGCAGGACGGGCCAGCGGAGGCATATGCCGACCGGCTGACGTCGCTGTTCGCCGACCGCCTCTACATCGAACTGGTCCGCCGCGACGATCCGGTTGAGACTCGCGCCGAAACCGCGCTGATCGACCTCGCCTATGCCCGCGACCTGCCGCTGGTCGCCACCAATCCGTGCTGCTTCGCCGAGGCGACGTTCCACGAGGCGCATGACGCGATGCTGTGCATCGCCGCCTCGAGCTATGTCTCGTCGGAGGACCGCAAGCGCAGTTCGCCAGAAGCATGGATGAAGCCCGCCGACGAAATGGCCCGGCTGTTCGCCGACCTGCCCGAGGCGGTCGCCAACACGCTGGTCGTGGCACAGCGCTGCGCGGTCGCGGCACCCAAGCGCAAGCCGATCCTGCCCAGCCTTGCCGGAGATCGCGACGGCGAATCGGCGATGCTGCGACGCGAGGCGACCGACGGGCTGGTCGATCGATTGTCCAAGATGGCCGCGCTCGATTCCCATGCATCGAACGAGGCGGACCTACGCACCCGTTTTCCCGATTATTTCGCTCGCCTCGATTTCGAACTCGACGTCATCATCCAGATGGGCTTTCCCGGCTATTTCCTGATCGTCGCCGACTTCATTAAATGGGCCAAGGCGCACGACATTCCGGTCGGTCCCGGCCGTGGTTCGGGAGCGGGGTCGGTCGTGGCCTGGTCGCTCACCATCACCGATCTCGACCCGATCAAGCTGGGCCTGCTGTTCGAACGCTTCCTCAACCCCGAGCGCGTGTCGATGCCCGATTTCGACATCGATTTCTGCGAAACCCGGCGCGAGGAGGTGATCCGCTACGTCCAGGGCAAATATGGCCGTGATCACGTCGCGCAGATCATCACCTTCGGACGGTTGAAGGCGCGCGCGGTGCTCAAGGATACCGGCCGCGTGCTGCAGATGAGCTATGGCCATATCGACCGGCTCGCCAAGCTGGTGCCCAATCACCCGACCGATCCGTGGACGCTCGATCGCGCGCTCAATGGCGTTAGCGAACTTGCCGCCGAGTACAAGAACGATCCCGCCGTGCGCCACCTGCTCGACCTGTCGATGCAGCTCGAGGGATTGCCGCGACATTCATCCACTCATGCGGCGGGCGTGGTGATCGGCGATCGTCCGCTCGCCGAATTGGTGCCGCTGTATCGCGACCCGCGCTCCGACATGCCGGTCACCCAGTTCGACATGAAATATGTCGAGGGCGCGGGGCTGGTGAAGTTCGACTTCCTGGGCCTCAAGACGCTGTCGGTACTCAAGCGCGCGGTGGAGTTGCTCGCGAGGCGCGGCGTGACGGTCGATCTCGATGCGCTCGAATGGGACGACGAGGGTGTGTATGCGCTGCTCCAGCGCGGCGACACGGTCGGCGTGTTCCAGCTCGAATCCGAAGGCATGCGACGCACGCTGGCGGCAGTTCGGCCATCGAACTTCGGCGACATCATCGCGCTCGTCTCGCTCTATCGCCCGGGGCCGATGGACAACATCCCGATGTTCGGCGCGCGCAAGAACGGGCGCGAACCGGTGGAGTATCCGCACCCGCTGCTCGAGCCGATCCTGTCCGAAACCTACGGCATCTTCGTCTATCAGGAACAGGTGATGCAGGCCGCGCAGGTGCTGGCCGGCTATTCGCTGGGCGGCGCCGATTTGCTGCGCCGCGCGATGGGCAAGAAGGTCAAGGCGGAGATGGACGCACAGCGCGCGATCTTCGTTGCAGGTTGCGCCGAGCACCACGCGATCCCGGAGGGTAAGGCCAACGAACTGTTCGATTTGATCGACAAGTTCGCTGGCTATGGCTTCAACAAGTCGCACGCCGCCGCCTATGCGCTGCTGGCGTACCAGACCGCGTGGCTGAAGGCGCATTACCCGCATGAATTCTATGCTGCGTCGATGTGTTTCGACCTTGCCCAGACCGACAAGCTGGCGATCTTCGTCGATGATATGAAGCGGCTGGGCACCCAGTGCCTGCCGCCCGACGTCAACGCTAGTGAAGCCGAATTCACCGTCCAGCCGCACGGCGAGGGGCTGGCGGTGCGCTACGCGCTGGCGGCGCTGAAGGGGGTGGGCGGCCGTGCGATGGAGCTGATCGTCGCCGAGCGCGAGGCGAACGGCGAATTCACCTCGCTCGACGACATCGCCATTCGCGTCGATCCGCGCCTGCTCAACAAGCGCCAGGTCGAGACGCTGGCGGCGGGCGGTGCGTTCGATGCGATCGAGCCGAACCGCGCCGGGGTCCACGCCGCCGCCGAGACGATCCTGGCGGTGGCGCAGCGCACCCATGCCGGCAAGACCAGTGGGCAGGGCGGGCTGTTCGGAGACGCCGAACCGGTCGGCAACGCGATCCAGCTGCCCCGAAACGCCCGATGGACGCTGACCGAAGCGATCCACGCCGAGCGCGAGGCGTTTGGCTTCTATTTCTCGGCGCATCCGCTCGATCGCTACGCCCATCTCGCCAAGAGCCATTCGGCGCGCGCGATCGCGGCGCTGGGTCAGGCGCATATTCCCGATGGCGAGCGCGCCGGGGCGATGCTGTCGGCACTGGTCGAGGATGCCCGCTGGCGCACATCGGCGCGCGGACGGCGATACATGATGCTCACCCTATCGGATTCGTCGGGTCAGGTGGTCGCGACCTGCTTCGACGACGATGTCGCCAAGGATCTTGAGGAGGCGTCGCGCGCAGGCGGCTGCGGCCTGCTGACGGTCGAACTCGATCGCCGCCCGGGCGAAGACGCGCCGCGCGTCACCGTCAAGCGCATCCAGCCGTTCGAGGCGCTCGCCAGCACGACCCGGCTGCTGCTGACCTGCTGGGTCACCGAACCGGCGGCGATCGCGTCGCTTGCCTTGCTGGTTGGCACCGAGCGCGGCGGTCGCGGGCAGATCCGCGTGATGGCAGTGCTGCCCGGAGGCGGGGAGGCGCAGGTCGAACTGGGCGCCGACTTCCGGCTGGACGGCGAACTGATCGAGCGCATCGAGGCGATTGCCGGGGTGAACCGGGTTGACCTGATGAGCCCCAAGGTCGCGTTGGCCGGGTAAGGGTCGCTTCCGCCCGGACATCGGTCGCTCGGAAACATTCGGTAACATCCCGCCACTGGACCACGCCGCCAATCGCGATACACTCCCCGACAAATCAGAATGTCGGGAGAGCGTGCGATGCTGGGCGGAATGCAGGATTTCGAACTTCGGGTACCGCGCCTGATCGAACATGCCGAGCGCGAGCATGGCGATCGCGAGATGCTGACGCGCTGGGCCGACGGATCGGAGACGGTCACGACCTGGGGTCAGGTGGCGAGGGATTCGCGCAAGCTGGCGCAGGCGCTCGAGCGTATGGGACTCCAGCCCGGCGACCGCGTCGCGACGCTCGCTATGAACCACAGCCGCCATCTCGTCGCCTGGTATGGGACGATCGGAATGGGCGGTATCGTCCATACCATCAACCCGCGCCTATTCCCCGATCAGCTCGCCTATATCGCCAACCATGCCGAGGACCGCGTCCTGTTCTACGACAGGATGTTCGCTCCGATCGTCGAGAAGATGAAGGACCAGTGGACGACGATCGACCATTATTTCTGCTTCGACAGCGACGGCCCGGACTCGTTCGAAACACTGATAGCCCCGGAAACCGGCGACTATGCCTGGGTCGAGGGCAGCGAGCGCGATCCGTGCATGCTGTGCTACACCAGCGGGACCACCGGCAATCCCAAGGGCGTGCTCTATTCGCACCGCTCGTCGATGATCCACGCGCTTGCCGAACTTCAGCCATCGGTATTCGACCTCTCGGCGCGATCGGTGGCGCTGCCGATTGTGCCGATGTTCCACGCGGTTGGCTGGGGCATGCCGTTCGCCGCACCCGCCGTTGGCCTGAAATTCGTGTTCTCGTGCGTCAACGAGCCCAAAGTCCTGTGTGACCTGATGAACCGGGAAAAGGTCACGCATTCGGCCGGCGTGCCTACGGTTTGGTTCGCGATGTTCCAGCACATGGACGCGACCGGGGGTGCACCGAAACACCTGCAGGTCGTGACCATCGGCGGTTCCGCGGCGCCGCGTTCGATGATCGAGCGGTTGATGAAGATGGGGATCCGCGTCAATCACGCCTGGGGAATGACCGAAACCTCGCCGATCGGCACCATCGGCGCCAAGAGCTACGACTGGGACGACCTCAGCTTCGAACACCAAGTCGATCAGGTCTGCAAGCAGGGCCGCGCGCCGTTCGGGGTCGAAATGCGGGTGATCGACGACAGCGGGGCGGAGCAGCCGCGCGACGGCGAAAGCTCGGGCCGGCTGATGGTACGCGGCCCGTGGATCATCCACCAGTACTTCGGAGAAGAGGCGCCGTGCGTCGATGCCGACGGCTGGTTCGACACTGGCGACGTGGCAGTCATCCATCCCGACAACACCATGCAGATCACCGACCGCGCCAAGGACGTCATCAAGTCCGGCGGCGAGTGGATCAGCTCGGTCGAGCTGGAAAACGCGGCGGTCGGCTGCCCCGGCGTTGCCGAGGCGGCCGCGATCGGCGTCCATCATCCGCGCTGGGAAGAACGCCCGATCCTGCTGGTGATCCGAAAATCAGGAAGCGACATCACCGCCGACGCGATCCAAGCGCATCTTGCGCAGCATGTCGCGAAATGGTGGCTGCCCGACGAAATCCACTTTGTCGACGACCTGCCGCACACTGCGACCGGCAAGCTGCTCAAGACCGCGATCCGCGCGAAATACAAGGATTTCTCACTCGCGGCCGCCTGAGCGGTCTACGCCAATTCGCGGCGCCGAAGGTTTACGAGCCGATTAACCAAATAGCTTGATTGCGGGCCGATTGTGGCCCTAAAGTCGCGCCATGTCGCATCTCGCCACCGTCACCGGAACGCTGCGCCGCGCCGGGCTGCCTGCGCTCGCCATCATCGTGATGGGCTTTTTCGTCTATTCTGCGGTTGTCGGCCCCAATGGCGTGATCGCCTACCGCGATTATCATCGTCAGCTTGACGCCAAGAATCAGCAGTTCGCGGCGCTCGACCAACAGCGTGCCGAACTGCGCAATCGCGTGGCGCAGATCGATCCGCGCCACGCCAATCCCGATATGGTCGACGAACTGGTGCGCAAGGAGCTCAACGTCGTCCATCCCGACGAGGTCATCGTTCCGCTCGATTGATGCTGGACCCGTCAGGCCCTCGCGGCGTTGACGTTGCACCGGGGTTGATTGTGCGCTTATAGCCCCGGCAGACCATTCCTCCCCCTTACGGAAACGGAGAGTATCGCCCGTGGCCAAGACACCGGCTCGCACCGAATCGACCCCGCCGCCCGCCATTCCCAATCGCGAACGGCCGGCCGAACCGACCCGGTACGAAGCGGGCAAGGACGAACTGCTCGACCTGTACAAGCAGATGCTGCTGATCCGCCGCTTCGAGGAGAAGGCGGGGCAGCTGTACGGGCTGGGCCTGATCGGAGGGTTCTGCCACCTGTATATCGGGCAGGAAGCGGTTGCGGTCGGGCTGCAATCGGCGCTGGAGGTGGGCAAGGACAGCGTCATCACCGGCTATCGCGATCACGGCCACATGCTCGCTTACGGCATCGATCCCAAGGTGATCATGGCCGAGCTGACCGGGCGCCAGGCCGGAATTTCCAAGGGCAAGGGCGGGTCGATGCACATGTTCTCGACCGAGCACAAGTTCTTCGGCGGGCACGGCATCGTCGGCGCGCAGGTGTCGCTCGGCGCGGGGCTCGCCTTCCAGCATAAGTACAAGGACGATGGCGGCGTCTGCCTCGCCTATTTCGGTGACGGCGCGGCGAACCAGGGCCAGGTCTACGAAGCGTTCAATATGGCCGAGTTGTGGAAGCTGCCGATCATCTTCGTGATCGAGAACAACCAGTACGCGATGGGCACGTCGGTCAACCGATCGAGTGCCGAGGATCAGCTCTACAAGCGCGGCGAGAGCTTCCGCATTCCCGGTATCCAGGTCGACGGCATGGACGTGCTGGCGTGCCGCGGCGCTGCCGAGACGGCGCTCGAATGGGTACGCGCCGGCAAGGGGCCGGTGATCCTCGAGATGAAGACCTATCGCTATCGCGGCCATTCGATGTCCGACCCGGCCAAGTACCGTTCGCGCGACGAGGTCCAGTCGGTCCGCGACAAGTCCGACCCGATCGAAGCGGCCAAGCGCGAGCTGGAGAAGCTGGGCGTCAAGGAGGACGAGCTCAAGACCATCGAGCAGGCGATCCGCAAGACCGTCAACGAATCCGCCGATTTTGCCGAGAACGCGCCCGAGCCCGAGGCGCCCGAACTATACACCGACGTGCTGGTGGAGACCTATTGAGATGGCGATCGAACTGAAGATGCCGGCGCTGTCGCCCACGATGGAAGAAGGCACCTTGGCCAAGTGGCTGGTCAAGGAAGGCGACACGGTCAAGTCGGGCGACATCATGGCCGAGATCGAGACCGACAAGGCGACGATGGAGTTCGAGGCGGTCGATGAAGGCACGATCGCCAAGATCGTGATCGACGAAGGCACAGACAATGTGAAGGTCGGTGCCGTGATCGCGCTGCTCGCCGAAGAAGGCGAGGACGTCGCTGTCGCAGCATCGGGTGGCGGGAGCGCCGCTCGCGCAGGCGATGCCGCCGCTGCTCAGCCCAAGGAGGAGACCCGTAACGACGACGACAAGCCGTCGACCCCCGAAGGCACCACGCCGCAGCACGCCGAAACCGGGGCACGGCAGATGTTCGACGCCGCCGAAAATGCCGGCAAGCGCGATCCCGAAATCCCCGCCGGTACCGAGATGGTCAAGACCACCGTACGCGAGGCGCTGCGCGACGCGATGGCGGAGGAGATGCGGGCCGACGACCGCGTGTTCGTGATGGGCGAGGAAGTCGCAGAATATCAGGGCGCCTATAAGGTAACGCAGGGCCTGCTCGAGGAGTTCGGCGCCAAGCGCGTGATCGATACGCCGATCACCGAATATGGTTTTGCCGGGATCGGCACCGGGGCGGCGATGGGCGGCCTGCGCCCGATCGTCGAATTCATGACGTTCAACTTCGCGATGCAGGCGATCGACCACATCATCAACTCTGCGGCCAAGACCAATTATATGTCCGGCGGCCAGATGCGGTGCCCGATCGTATTCCGCGGCCCCAATGGCGCGGCGTCACGCGTCGGCGCGCAGCACAGCCAGAACTACGGTCCCTGGTATGCCAGCGTTCCCGGGCTGATCGTGATCGCGCCCTATGACGCGAGCGATGCCAAGGGGCTGCTCAAGGCGGCGATCCGCAGCGAGGACCCAGTCGTGTTCCTCGAGAACGAGCTCATGTACGGGCGCAGCTTCGACGTGCCCAAGCTCGACGACCATGTCCTGCCGATCGGCAAGGCGCGGATCATGCGCGAGGGCAAGGACGTCACCATCGTCAGCTATTCGATCGGCGTCGGCCTCGCGCTCGAAGCTGCCGAGAAACTGACGGGCGAGGGCATCGAGGCGGAAGTCATCGACCTGCGCACGCTGCGCCCGCTCGACCGCGAAACGGTGCTGGCCAGCCTCAAGAAGACCAACCGCATCGTCGTGGCGGAGGAAGGCTGGCCAACCTGCTCGATCGCCTCGGAGATCGCGGCGTTCGTGATGGAGGACGGCTTCGACGACCTCGACGCACCGGTTCTGCGCGTCACCAACGAGGACGTGCCGCTGCCCTATGCGGCGAACCTCGAGAAGTTGGCGCTGATCGATGCCGACCGGATCGTGGCGGCGGTGAAGAAGGTGACGTATCGGGCGTAGTCACTAAGTCGGTTCCGCCATTACAGGCCATCAGCTGTGTTGCAGTTTCGCTTGGGCGGAAATCCGTTGACGGAGCTAGGTGACTGAAAGCTGGTGCTGCGAGCACGAAACATCGCAACGCGGGTAAAGGCAGTGGGCAGATCAAGCCATTCGAATGGCACTCGACTAAAAATCGGCTCATATTCGTAAGTCACTTGCGCGTGGAACAGAATCTCGTCGAGAGACAGCAGACGATTTTCCGGTAGCGTAGCGAACACCGTATTTTGGGCGCAGCCCAGAACTGCTGCCGCCGCAACATACTGACCATCGACCCGTTGCCACAGGATACGATTTTCGACGACCCTGTCGTTATTGGCGTCGGTACCGCGTACTGCGGTGATGTAAATGCGCCCGTCGCGACGGAGGTCGAATGGCTTTGCTGTCAGATCGATCGCTTCGAAGAGGTCGTAGATCTGACGTTCGGTCGCACCGACGCTGCCCGCGCCGCTTTGTGCAACCAGATCGGCGACCATCGCCGACAATCGCTGTACCCGATTGTTCGCAAGCACGTAATTCGCAGTTTCCAGTCCGGTAAGGACAAATCCCAGAAACAACGGCAGCGAGAGACCGAACTCGAGAAATGCGGTGCCGCGAACGGAGCCAAGCAGTGCGGTAATGCCGCGCAACAATCTGGTCATCACGGTGTAGCCCGGCGCACAACGGATTCATTTCGTACGACCGTCGTCGATCGGACGTTGAATGTTTCCTGCATACCCATGAAGTCTACCAAGAAGCCGAACAGAATCCGCTTCGGATACACTGCAGTATAGCTCACGACATCACCCGGACCACCGAGCTCGCCGGCAATTGGGGTTGAGGGGTCCCACTGGCCGTTAGCATTCCGATCGGTGAATGATTCGCCCAGATCGTACGTGCCGTTACTGTTGGCATCGTCGAAATATTCGGCGGTCACGCTGCCAAAGTCGCGATACACCGCAGTCTCGATCGCGATCTCGCTGCCTGGCTGGAGCGGAAACGGGCGCATCGTTTTTCGAATGCTCTCGCGCATTAGGTCAGCACGGTCGCCCTCGCTGGTTTCCAAGCTGGCAGTGGCCGACCGCGCTGCATCGACGACCGCCCCATCCAGCACCGTTCGAGCGAACACAAGATGGGCAAGCTCGATCGTTCCGCACAGAAGGGTGAACAACGCGGGGATCAGGATTGCGAACTCCACGGTGGTAACGCCGCGGCGATCGGTCATGAATGGAGAACCAAGCATCATTGCACCAAGTGCAGATCGACTAGTTCGGCTGCGACGTCCTGAAATGCGCGACGAAGCTCGTCGGTACTACTGGTGCGGTACACCCGACCAGGCGCACATGCGTTGAAAGCGTTGCTGATCGCCGTGCTGTTGGCGACCAGCGCAATAATGTACACTTCAGGCGGATTGGCTTCACGCTGGATGTTGGCGCAAACTTTTTCAAAGCGCCGCAGCATTTGCGTTTCGGTGTTGGACTGGTTGGCAGCGATCCGGCTATCCGACCAACGTCCGTACCAAGTGAAGGTGCGGTCGAGAAAGCCATTCTGGCTTTCGCCGATTTCATTGACGCCGTCGGTCATGAAAACGATTGCGCGGCGCGGTGCTTCGTTCGTAGGATTGCTTCGCGTGAACACATCGTCGCGCACCAGCAGGCGATATCCCCAGAGCAAACCGGCATGATGGATTGTGCCGTTGGCAGGGTAGATTGCGCCGTGGTCGTTGGCGATATGGTTGAGGTATGCGCTTCGTTGACGACCGTAGGCCACTGGCATCGCCGGCTCCGGGCATTGCCAGTTTGGCGAGGGCATCGGTGTCGTGTTCTGATTGCCGTTATCGGTGATGCCGCCATTCGCGTTGACCCGCGCGCTGGCGGGGTCGAGCCAATGTGTCGCGTCATAATAATGTGGGATCCGTTGCCAGTTCACGACCCAATCGTTCGCAGCACGATTGGCAGCAGATGGCGTGTAGTAGCTGCCGTCAATCCGGCGAATCACATCGTCGGTCGCCGTGGCTGCGCCATTGTTCAACCCGATATAATAATCGTAAAGGTACTGTCTATAAAGTTCGGTACGAACCAAATAATCGGCGCCTGTAGTACCAAAGGCGGATCGGTCGAGGCGATAAAGATTATTGTCTGGCTCGACATTAGCTATGTTGTAATAGTTGCTTGTGGGATCGGCATTGCCTGTCGTCGCTTTAGGGACGTACATAGGTGGGACAAAATATGGCTGAACACGCGGATGGGAACCTTCGCCAGGCAGCGAGCGAACGAGGTCCCACGCACCAGGCTCTGAGGTAGTACGCGTCGCGTTGACGTCACGTACTGTCTGATCTGCCATGACGCAGCCCTTCCAGGCCAGAAAATTTCCGCTGGCATAGTTGGGCACGGTGATGCCCCAGGCTGCCGCTTGCGAGAAACTGTTGAAACCCTCCACGGGAGCAACTGCGCTTGCAGGAAGCAACCCACCCACATTGACCGTGACGTCATAGCCGATGAAGCCGATGGCGAGATCGCGTCTGCTGTCTGCGCCCTGATGCAGGATATTGACGAAATCGGATGCCGCCTCCTTCAGCGCAGTCATTCGGGTGCGACCGCCACTGAGATTGGCCTTCATCGAACCGGTGTCGTCAAGAACGACCATCGCCTCTAGCGGCCGCGGCTGAAGTTCCGCTTTTGCGACCGCTTTGATAACAGTGTCGTCAAAACCGAATGCCCGCATAAACGACATCGGTAATGTTGCTTCGGCCCGAACCGTCGTGAGGTTGATGCCCCCTCTGACTTCGAATGTCGGGGTGAGAACGAGATCGGTAACGCCCATATAGGCGGGATCATCGGGGAAGTTGCCGTAGAAATATGCGTTGACTTGAGCCGTTCGGGAACTGCTGCTGCCGTCCGTGACCGCGAAGGCGCGTGCGCCGGCAAGCGCCGCGGCGTCGACACCGGTTTGCAGTTGTGACTTCACCACATACATGCGGCCGGTGTCGATCGCAGCGCCAAGACCCGCGATGGCGGGGATGAGCCCCGCCGCCATCATGGCGAGCGTCGACGCGCGACGATCTTCGCGAAGCGTCCTAAGAAAGGATGTAAACCCCATTTCTCTGTCGTATCCCGGTCGTCATACTATTCCCTGCGATCCGGATACTGCGCTTCTTGGTAAAATCATTTGAACGTATATGGTTAATGGGTATTCAGGAAATGCACTATGAAAGCGGAAGGTCTCGGCGATGCCGAACGCAGCCTTGCGCTGACCTACGCTCCGGCCTCGGCCCGGCCCGCTGTGCGCGCACTGTTCGCGCTCGACGACGCGCTGTCTGGCGTGTTGCGGACCGCCGCCGAGCCGATGATCGCGCAGATGCGGTTCACCTGGTGGCATGCCGAACTCTCTGCGCTCGACCGAACTTCGCCGCCGTCGGTGCCGGTCCTGCGCGACCTGGCGGAACATGTCGTCGAACGTGGGGTGACGGGGGAAGCGCTTGCCCGGCAGGTCGAGGGGTGGGAAGCGCTGTTCGAGGATCCGGCGCTGGGAGAAGCCGCGATGCTGGCGCATGCCCGGTTGCGGGGAGGCGGGCTGTTCGCGGCAGTCGCGGCCTGCTCCGGATATGCGGGCGACGGCGTCGAGGCAGCGGGGCAGGGCTGGGCGCTGGCCGACCTTGCCGCGCATGTGCGCGAACCGCACCAGCGCGACGCCGCCTTTGCGCTGGCGCGTCCGCTGCTCGACGTCGCCACCTGCCAGCGGTGGGGGCGGGGTGGCCGGACTTTGGGCGCCTTGGCGCACCTTGCGCGCATCGATGCCTCGGCGGCAACGCCGTCAGCACCCGGATCGCCGCGACGCGTCGCGCGGATGGCCTGGCACGCGCTGACCGGCCGGTGAGGCGTTGCATACGGGGATCGAGACATTAGTCTCGACGCGGTCGCAACGGGGGATGAGGGATGTGGCGCTTCCTGGCAGGGGTGGGATCGGCACTGGCGTTGATGGCTGCGGGAATATTGCTGTTCGGATCGGCAAGTGCCGAGGACCCGGTTCTGCCTCCGCCTCCGCCGGCCGAGGCCATCGCGGTTTCGGAAGCCCGCGACGACTTGCCCGAGCGCGTGCCCGAGGCATCGGCGCGGACGCGCGAGGAAAAGCGCTTCGACCGCTACGACAAGGACCGCGATTCGCGGATCACGCGTGATGAGATGCTGGCAACGCGGCGCAAGGCATATGCCAAGCTCGACAGCAACGGCGATGGCCGGCTGTCGTTCGAGGAATGGGCGATCCGGACCAGCGACAAGTTCGCCAAGGCCGACGCCGACAACAGCGGCATTCTCACCCGGGCGGAATTCGCCACCACGAAAGTGCAGCGCAAGACGCCGTCACGCGTCAACTGTCCTCCAGCGGGCGACGACGACGACTGACGCCAGCGTTATTCGGCAGCGACCGCGAGGTCTGCCTGCTGGGACCTCCACGCCGCGAAGGCATCGCGGGCGCGGGCGGTGTATAGCAGCTTGCGATCGGCCTTCTTGGTCTTCTTCCCCTCCGACACGATCGGCGGGAACAGCCCGAAATTGACGTTCATCGGCTGGTAGGTCTCGACCTCGGCGTCGCCGGTGATGTGCGCGAGCAGCGCGCCGAGCGCGGTCTCGCGCGGCGGCGGCGGCATGTCCCGACTGGCGATCTCGGCTGCCGCGAACCGCCCGGCGAGAAGCCCGATCGCGGCGCTTTCGACATAGCCTTCGCAGCCGGTGATCTGTCCGGCAAAGCGCAGATGCGGCCGCGCCTTGAGCCGCAGGCTGCGGTCGAGCAGTTCGGGCGAGCGGATGAAGGTATTGCGGTGCAGTCCGCCGAGCCGCGCGAATTCGGCATGTTCAAGGCCGGGAATGGTGCGAAAGATGCGAACCTGCTCGGCATGCTTGAGCTTGGTCTGGAACCCGACCATGTTCCACAACGTCCCCGAGGCGTTGTCCTGGCGCAGCTGGACGCAGGCATAGGGCCAGCGGCCGGTGCGCGGATCGTCCAGCCCGACTCCCTTCATCGGGCCGAAGCGCGGCGTATCGACCCCGCGCTCGGCCATCACCTCGATCGGCATGCATCCGTCGAAATAGGGCACGTCCTCCCACTCGCGAAATTCGGCCTTGTCGCCATCGAGCATCGCTTGGTGGAATGCCAGATACTGATCCTTGTCGAGCGGGCAGTTGATGTAATCCTTGCCGTTTCCGCCCGGCCCCGCCTTGTCCCAGCGCGACTGGAACCATGCCACGTCCATGTCGATCGAATCGAAATGCACGATCGGCGCGATCGCATCGAAGAAGGCGAGGCTGTCCGACCCCGTCGTCGCGCCGATGCTTTGCGCAAGCGCTTCGGCGGTCAGCGGACCGGTCGCGACGATGGTCACGCCGCGCTCGGGCAGGCGATCGACGCGTTCGCGCACGATCTCGATATTGGGATGCGCCGCGAGACGCGCCGTCACGCCGTCGGCAAAGCCGTCACGATCGACCGCCAGCGCCGATCCGGCGGGGACCTGCGCGCGGTCGCCCTCGGCCATGATGATCGAGCCCAGCTGGCGCATTTCGGAATGGAGCAGTCCGACCGCGTTGCGCTCGGCGTCGTCCGATCGAAAGCTGTTCGAGCACACCAGCTCGGCCAGCCGGTCGCTCTGGTGCGCAGGCGTCATGCTACCCGATCCGCGCATCTCCGACAGGCGCACGCGAAGGCCCGCTTCGGCGATCTGCCACGCCGCCTCGGACCCGGCGAGACCGCCACCGATGATGTGAACGTGAGGATCGGTCATGGCGTCACGGCGCAAGGTGCGGCCGCAGCGCATCGACGAACGGCGCAACGTCGTCGATGCCGAGTCCGGCGACGTTGATGCGCCCGCCGTCGGTCATGTAGATGCCATGCGCATCGCGCATCGCGTGAACTCCCGTCTTGTCGACCGGTAGCAGCGCGAACATGCCGCGCTGCTCAGCCAGATAGGCGAGCCGCGGATCGGCGGAGGCCAGCGCCTGGCGCAGCCCGCCCAACCGCTCGCACATCGCGCTGAGCTCGGTGCGCCAGTCCGCGGCGAGCTCGGGATCGTCCAGCACGATGCGTACCGCGGCAGCGCCATGATCGGGCGGCATCGACCACAAGGTGCGCGCGAGCGCGAGGATATTGCCCCGCGCGATCGCAGCGGTATCGGCATCGGCGAAGCGTCCCCACATCGCGCCGGTGCGCTCGCGGTAGACGCCGAAATTCTTGTCGCAGGAATAGGCGAGAAGCACTTCGGGCAACGCAGACCACGCCTTGCGCAGTCCGGCAGCGTCGGCATCTAGCCCGTCGCCCAGCCCCTGATAGGCAAGGTCGATGAACGCGACGAGATCACGCTCTGCGATACGCTCGATGACCGCGTCCCACTGCTCGATCGACAGATCGGCGCCGGTCGGGTTGTGGCAGCAGCCGTGCAGCAGCACGACGTCGCCAGGCGCGGCCTTGCCCAGTGCCAGCATCATCTCGTCGAACCGGATCGTCCGCGCGCGGGGATCGTAAAAAGGGTGCGACGCGACGGTCAGGCCGGCGGCACGCAAGATCGGCGTATGATTGGGCCAGGTCGGATCGCCGGTCCAAACCGTGGCGTTTGGCCGCGCGCGCGCGATCAGTTCCGCGCCCAGCCGCAAAGCGCCGGTGCCGCCGGGCGTCTGGATACCGATACGGCGGGCAGGATCGCCCAACGCGTCGCCAAACACGATCGGCTCGAGCAGTTCGACGAAGCGGATGTCGCCGTCGCCGCCCAGATAGCGCTTGCTGTCCTGATCGGCGAGCAGGCGCGTTTCGGCGGCCTTGATCGCGCGCATCACCGGCGTCTTTCCGTGTTCGTCCTTGTAGACGCCGACGCCCAGGTCGAGCTTGGCGTCGCGCGGATCGGCGCGGAACGCGGTCATCAGTCCCAGCAGCGGGTCGGAGGGGCGAGGTTCGAGGCCGGAAAACAGCCGCGCGGCGGCATCGGTGCCGCGATCGATCGTGATACTGGTCATGCGCTCGCTATCGCACGAACGCCCGAGAAAGCGAACCCCGCGAGGGTAAACCGGCGATGCTGGAAAATGGCTCCCTGAGTAGGATTCGAACCTACGGCCGCTCGATTAACAGTCGAGAGCTCTACCGCTGAGCTATCAGGGAACATGTCGAGGGCGCGCGTATAGCAGCGGGTTTTCGGCGATGGCAAGCGCCGTTTAGCGGATTTTCGGATCAGGCGACGAACTGTTCCATGGTGATCCGGTCATCGAGCGCATGTTCGGGATCGAACAGCAGCGACAGGTCGCGCGTGCGGTCGATCGCTACCTCGACGCGCGTCACGTCGCGCACTTCGCGCTGGTCGGCGACGGCGCTCACCGGGCGCTTGTCGGCTTCGAGCATGGTGATGACGATCCGCGACTTTTCCGGAAGGATCGCGCCGCGCCAGCGCCTCGGGCGGAACGGGCTGATCGGCGTCAGCGTCAACAGCGCCGAGCCGAGCGGGAGGATCGGGCCGTTGGCCGAAAGATTATACGCGGTCGACCCAGCGGGCGTCGCAACGAGGATGCCGTCGCATACAAGCTCTTCGAGGACGACGCGATCATTGACCGCGACCTGCAGCTTGGCGGTCTGGCGAGTCTCGCGCAGCAGCGACACCTCGTTGATCGCTGGCAGCACACGGGTCTCACCGTCGATCGTCGTCGCCGTCATCTCGATCGGGCTGACCGTGAAGCGCTTCGCCCGTGACAGCCGCGCCCCGAGCCCGTCGAGCCGCCAGTCGTTCATCAAAAAGCCGACGGTGCCGAGGTTCATTCCGAACACGGGGAGGATGCGGCGCCGCTCGACCATGGTGTGCAGCACCTGCAGCATGAAGCCGTCGCCGCCGAGCGCGACGACCTGATCGGCTTCGCTAAGCGGCACCCAGTCATGCGCCTGCGACAGGTCGGCGTAGGCCGCCTGCGCCGCTGGAGTTGGCGAGGCGAGGAGCGCGCGACGCGGCGGTGGATCAGCCACGGTCGCTCACGAATGGGATAGGCCAGGATGCCACCGCAACCCGCATCACCCGCCGGTTACGCTCATGTGGCGCCCGACGGCGGGAGCGCTAGCGGCGATATCGAAATCGTGCCGCGCCGGTTTGGCGAGCAGCGCGGCGTCGATCGCCGCATCGACGGCACCGAGCCCGCCGCTGCGGATCGCGGCCTTGAGATCGACGCGATCGTCATGGCCCAGGCAGGAATAGAGATGTCCCTCGGTCGTCAACCGCACGCGATTGCAGCTATCGCAGAAATTGCCGGTGAGCGGCGAGATCAGCCCCAATCGCGTGCCATACTCGCCGACGTTCCAATAGCGCGCCGGACCTCCGCTGCGATGCGCATCCCGGGTCAGCGTGAACTGATCTGCCAAGGTGTCGAACACAGCGCCGAGCGGTACGAAGCGATCGGTGCGGTCTTCATCGATATCGCCCATCGGCATGGTCTCGATCAGCGTCAGGTCGAGCCCGCGTTCGCCGCACCACGCCAGCATCGCCGGGAAGGCGTCGTCGTTGAGCCCCTTGAGCGCGACCATGTTGATCTTGACGGCAATGCCCGCCGCGCGCGCCGCTTCTATCCCGGCCAGTACCCGGCCAAGATCGCCGGTGCGGGTGATGAAGCGGAAACGGTCGGGATCGAGCGTATCGAGGCTGACGTTGATGCGGCGAATGCCTGCATCCGCCAGCGGCCCCGCAAACTCGTTCAGCCGGGTCGCGTTGGTCGTCATGGTCAGTTCGTCGAGTCCGGCCGGATGCGTACTGACATGCCGCCCGAGCCGCCGGACCAGGTCGACGACATCGCGGCGCACCAGCGGCTCGCCCCCGGACAGCCGGATCTTGGTGATCCCGCGCGCAATGAACCGCTCGGCGATCAGTGCGATCTCTTCGAGCGACATCAGCGCGCTGCGCGGCAGAAACGTCATCTTCTCGGCCATGCAATAGCGGCAACGCAGGTCGCAGCGGTCGGTGACGGAGATGCGCAGATAGGTGATCGCACGGCCGTGGCCGTCGATCAGGCCAGCAGCAGGGGCCGAAGAAGCGCTGGACAGCATAACGATCAGCTAAGGCTTGCGCGCTAGGGGTACAAGTCACGATTGGCGGCGGACTCGCCGCACGCTACGCTCGATCATTCCGAACCACGACCGCTTGGGGGGTCCTTGAACCGCGCCGAACCGATCGCCGAGCATGCCGCCCCACTGTTCATCCTGTCGTTTCGGCAGCGTGACGAACTGGCGGCGCTCGCCGCCGGGGCGGGGTGGCATGTCGTCGCGGCGCGGCGAGCGGAGGGAGCGCCCCGGCGATGGCTGGCGAGCGGATCGCCGGTCGCGGTGGTCGACGCCCGCGGCGCGTTCGACGACGGGCTTGCCGCGACTGCCGCGCTGGCTGAAGTCGGCCAGCCGGCCGGCGGCGCGATCCTCGTGCTGGTGTCGAGCAGCGATCAGCATCGGTTAAGCGCGTTGTACGATGCGGGGGCGACGCAGTTCCTGGTCAGCCCGATGCGCGACGCGGTGCTGCTCCAGGCGATCCGCTTTGCCGCCCGCCAGGCCGAACGCGGCGGCAGCGACTGGCGTCGGGCGCCGCTTTCGAGCGCCGAGCCACTGGGCTGGCGCTATGACCCCAAACGCAGGTCGCTGCAGCTGACGCCGGGACTGGCGACGATCGTCGATTTGCCGGAGTCGACCGCTCCGCGCGCTGCGTTGCGCCGCCTGAACCCGATCGATCGCATCGCCGGGGTGGCGGCGCTACGCCGACTGGGCGACGGGCTTGCTACGACTGCATTCGCCCACGACATCCACGGGCTGGGACGCGTGGTCGAGCATGTCCAGCGCGACACGCGCACGGGGAGGGTGCACGCCTTGATCGAGCCGATCGGCAGCGTGCCCGATGCCGGCGCAGCGCTGCGCGACGCGTTCGGCGGCATTCGCGACGAGATCGGAGCGCGGCGCTGGATCGGCGATCATCTCGGCGATGGGCAGGTCACGCTGGCGCTGGTCGGGCTCTCGCGGCTCGATCGCATCAACACCGAACATGGCAGATCGGCGGGCGACGCGGCGCTGCGGGCGGCATCGCGGCGGATCGGCGACATCGCACGCGAACTTCTGGGGCGCGACGGCATCGTCGCGCGGCTGGGGGGCAGCGAATTCGTGGTCGCGACCGCGACGCAACCCGATCGGCTGCGGCTCGCTGCCGGACGCATCGAGACCGCACTGGCGCGTCCGTTCGTCGCCGGCGATGCGATCGCGCCGCTCGGAGTGCGCGTGATGGTCCTGTCGAGCCGGGCAGGCGATACCGCATCGGACCTGCTGCGCCGGGTCGGTGAACAGCTGGCCGAGCGCGCCGGCGGGCAGACGCCGTCGGGGGATCATCCGCTGGACGGCCTGGCGCTCGATCTACGCGGAGCACTCGATCGCGACGAGATCGCCATCCGCTTCCAGCCGCAGGTCGCGGTTACCAGCGGCGCGATCGTCGGGGTGGAAGCGCTGGCGCGATGGAATCACCCCTCGCTGGGCGAGCTCGGTGCCGAAACCCTGCTCGCCACCGCACAGCGCGGCGGGATGGATGTCGCCTTGTCGGACCACCTCCAGACGCAGGCGCTGCGGTCGGCTGCGCGCTGGCCGGCGGCATTGTCGCGCTTGCGGCTGGCGATCAACATTACCGCCGACGATGTCGCGCGTCCGGGCTTTGCCGACATCCTGCTCGACCGGATCGACAGCAGCGGGTTCCCGCGCGCCCGGCTGACCATCGAAGTCACCGAAAGCGGGCTGATCGACGATCTCGGTTCCGCGGCGGCATTGCTGTCGGAACTTCGCGCCGCTGGCTGCCGCGTGGCGATCGACGATTTCGGCACCGGCTATTCCAGCCTCGCCTATCTCAAGGCGCTGCCGCTCGACTATCTCAAGATCGACAAGAAATTGTCGCAGGATATCGCCGGGACCCCGCGGGACCGGGTAGTCGTGCGCGGGGTCATCGACATGGCGCGCTCGCTCGGACTGGCCGTCGTGGCCGAGGGGGTCGAGACGGCCGAGCAGCTCGATCTGCTCGCCAAAGAGGGCTGCCAATATTATCAGGGGTTCCTGTGCGCCGAACCGCTCGATGCAAACGGGCTGCTCGCGCTGATCGAGGGGATGACGACATGATTCGATGGTTGAGTGCAATCGTCCTGCTGGCGCTGGCGGTTCCGGCCGCTGCGCAAGGCGACGAACCGCGCGCCGCGATCGAGGCGGCGATGACGCAATCGGCCAGGGGCTGGAACGCCGGCGATCTCGACGCCTTTCTCGGGGTCTATTCAGACGACCCCTCGACCAGCTTTACCGGCAGCACCGGCGTCGTGCGCGGCAAGGCGGCGATCCGCAAGAAATACGTCGCCGATTACGCCGCAGTGTTCGGCCCGTCGGCGAACCGCGCCGCGATCCCGCCGCTTAGTTTCGAATATGTCGATTTCAGGCCGATCGGGGCCGATCACGTCCAGGTCATTGCGCGCTGGCGGCTCGGGAGCGGCGAATGGGCACAGTCCGGCATGACCACCGTGCTGTTCCGCCGCGAGGCGGCGGGTTGGCATATCGTTGCCGATCACAGCAGCTGATGCCCAACGACCGCGACGTATCGGGCGTGTGGTACGGTAGCTACAGCTCGACGAACCGATGGGTTCGGCCGAACCGGTTCATCGCCCTGCTCAGCGAACAGGGCGGCGCTTTCGCCGGCACCATCACCGAACCCGACGCTGAGGGGATCACCGATATCCTGCGCGCGGACGTCACCGGGACGCGGAGCGGGGCGACCGTGCACTTCACGAAGCGCTATGACGGCGCGTCCTGGACCCGCAACATCGTCCAGTATTCGGGTCGCATCGATGATGCGGGGACCGAGATTACGGGCGAATGGTCGTTTTCGCATTATTCCGGAGGCTTCGTGATGACCCGCGAGAATTTCGCCACAGAGCAGCTGGAAGACGAAGCCAGCGACCTGATGCCGTTCGATTCCTGACGGCGCTACCCCGCGGCCGCCTTGGCCAGACCCCGCGAAATCTGCAACGCGGCGTTCAGCCGCGCTTTCGACGTCGCCCATTGCCGCGCCACGACCAGCTTCATGTCGGGGCGCAGCTTTGCGGTTCCGTCGAGCCGTTCGACATAGGCAAGCAGCCCGTCGACATTGGAAAACTTGTCCTCGTGGAAGCTCACCAGCGCGCCCTTGGGTCCGACATCGAGCTTGGCGACGCAGGCCTTCTTCGCATTCAGCTTGGTCTCGATCAGCGTCAGCAGGTTCTCGGTCGGCTCGGGCAGCTTTCCGAAGCGGTCGATCAGCTCGGCCGCGAACGCCTCGACGCCCTGGCGATCCTCGACCTCGTTGATGCGGCGGTATAGTCCCATGCGCAGATCGAGATCCGGAACATACTCTTCCGGAATCAGGATCGGCGCATCGACGGTGATCTGCGGGCTGAATTCCTTCGGGCGGTCGTCGCGAATGCCGCCGGCTTTGGCGTCGAGGATCGCTTCCTCGAGCATCGACTGATAGAGTTCGTAGCCGACTTCCTTGATATGCCCCGATTGTTCGTCGCCGAGCAGGTTGCCGGCGCCGCGGATGTCGAGATCGTGGCTGGCGAGCTGAAACCCCGCGCCCAACGATTCCAGATCGGCCAGTACCTTCAGCCGCTTTTCCGCCGCTTCGGTCATCAGCCGCTCGGGCGGCGTGGTCATATAGGCATAGGCGCGCGTCTTGGCCCGCCCGACGCGGCCGCGCAGCTGATAGAGCTGCGCGAGGCCGAACTTGTCGGCGCGGTTGATGATCAGCGTATTGGCGCTCGGGATATCGAGCCCGCTCTCGACGATGGTGGTCGAGATCAGCAGATCGTAGCGCTTGTCGTAGAATGCCGACATGCGCTCCTCGACTTCGGTCGGCGCCATCTGGCCATGGGCGACGACATAGGTGATCTCGGGAACGTCCTCGCGCAGAAACTTCTCGATATCGGGCAGGTCGGCGATGCGCGGCGTCACAAAATAGGCCTGGCCGCCCCGATAATGCTCGCGCAACAGCGCCTCGCGCAGCACTACCGGATCCCACGGCATCACATAGGTGCGCACCGCCAAACGGTCGACCGGCGGTGTCTGGATCACCGACAGGTCACGCAGGCCCGACATTGCCATCTGCAACGTGCGCGGGATCGGCGTCGCGGTCAGCGTCAGCACATGCACGTCGGCCTTCAACGCCTTGAGCCGTTCCTTGTGGGTGACTCCGAAGCGCTGTTCCTCATCGACCACCACCAGCCCGAGCCGCTTGAACTCGATGCTCTTGCTCAGCAACGCATGGGTGCCGATGACGACATCGATCTGGCCGTTGGTCAGACCTTCCTTGACGGTCTTCGCTTCCGCCGCGGTCACCAGCCGTGACAGGCGGCCGACATTGATCGGAAATCCTTCGAACCGCGCGCGGAAATTGGTGTAGTGCTGGCGCGCGAGCAACGTCGTCGGGCAGACGATCGCAACTTGCATCCCTGCCATCGCCGCGACGAATGCGGCGCGCAGCGCCACCTCGGTCTTGCCGAAGCCGACATCGCCGACGACCAGCCGGTCCATCGGCTTGCCCGCGCCGAGGTCTTCGAGCACGTCGTTGATCGCGCGGTCCTGATCCTCGGTCTCCTCGTAGGGAAAGCGGTCGAGGAACGCCGGATAGCCGCTGGCATCGGGCTCGACGACGTCGGCGGGGCGGGTCGCGCGGACCGCAGCGGTGACGATGAGCTCGCCCGCGATCTCACGGATGCGCTCCTTCATCTTCGACTTGCGCCGCTGCCACGCTTCGCCGCCCAGCTTGTCGAGATGCGCGCCTTCCTCGTTCGCGCCATAGCGCGACAGCACGTCGAGATTCTCGACCGGGACGTAGAGCTTGTCTCCGCCCGAATAGCTCAGCGCGACACAGTCGTGCGGGCTGGTCCCGACGGGAATCGAGGTCAGCCCGTCATAGCGGCCGATGCCGTGGTCGACATGTACCACCAGGTCGCCCGGCGACAGCGTCGCCAGTTCGTTGAGGAACGCGTCGGTCGATTTGCGGCGCTTCTTGCGGCGGACCAGCCGGTCGCCAAGCATGTCCTGTTCGGTCAGCACCGCCACGCCCGGCGCGGTGAAACCGTGGTCGAGCGGCAGCACGATCAGCGCGGTCGCCGTCGCCGCCTTGGCGATCGCCGCCTGCCACGTGTCGATCTGGACCGCGCCCTTCAGCCCATGATCGGCGAGCAGCCCGCCAAGCCGCTCGCGCGCGCCTGCCGAATAGCTGGCGAGGATAGTGCGGCGTCCGCCCTTGCGCAGTGCGGCGAGGTGTTCGATCACCGCTTCATAGACGTTGGTACCGCCCGCGCGTTCGGGCGCGAAGTCGCGCGCGTTGTCGACCTCGAAATCGAGCACGGTCGCGCTTTCCGGTTCGTGGAATGGCGACGTCAGATGCGCGGGCGCTTCGGCGAGCCGCTTCTTCCATTCGTCGGGCAGCAGATAGAGCTGGTCTTGGCCCAGCGGACGGTAGCTGCCCGGATCGCTCGACTGCGCGCGCACGCGGTTCGCCTGGTAATCGGCGATCGCCTCGAACCGCTGCTCGGCAGCGCCGGGCGTACCGGAATCGCGCACCATCACCGCATCGTCGGGCAAGTGGTCGAACAGCGTGTCGAGCCGCTCCTCGAACAGCGGCAGCCAATGCTCCATCCCCGCCAGCCGCCGCCCGTCGCTGATCGCCTGATAGAGCGGATCGCCGGTCGCGGTCGCGCCGAAGCGCTCGCGATAGCGTGCTCGAAAGCGCTTGATGCTGTCTTCGTCGAGCAGCGCTTCCGATGCCGGAAGCAGGGTGAACCCATCGACCCGGCCCGACGTGCGCTGGTCGTCGGGATTGAAGGTGCGGACCGTTTCGATCTCGTCGCCGAAGAAATCGAGCCGCAGGCCGTGTTCGGACCCCGACGGAAACAGGTCGACCAGCCCGCCGCGGACTGCGAATTCGCCGGCGTCATGGACGATATCGACGCGGACATAGCCGTTCGCCGACAGCAGCGACGTCAGCCGCTCGAGCGAAATGCGCTCGCCGGGGGCCAGCCTCGCCACCAGTTGTCGAACGCGAAACGGCGTCAGCGTGCGCTGCGTCGCGGCGTTGACCGTGGTCAGGATCAATCGCGGCTTTTTCGAACCGGCCTGAAGCGCGTGCAGCGCCGCAAGCCGCTCCGACATGACCCTCAGCGTCGGCGACGCGCGATCATAGGGCAGGCAGTCCCACGCCGGATACTGGATCACGTCGAGTTCGGGCGCGAAGAAGGGAGCGGTCGAGGCCACCGACCGCATCGCCGCTTCGTCCGGCGCGATGAACACGCATCCGCCCTTCGCCGCGCGCGCAAGGTCGGCGAGCAGCGAGGGCAGGAACCCGGTCGGGACGCCCGACAGCGTCAGCGCGGTCTTGGCGGAAATGATCTTCGAAAGGTCGGGCATGCAATCCTGTCTGCTTGCTGGAGACGCGCTATCGCGCAATCGGCACGTAGTTCAGCGTTCTCAGCGCCGCCATGATCGGCCCTTCATAGGCTGCGGGAACTGCTTGCGTCCCCATTGCCCACGCCATGATATCGACATCCTGTTCCTCGATCAGCGCCTCGAACGCGGCGACCTCGGCCTCGCTCCACTCGGCATGATGGGCATCGAAGAACCCGCCGATCAGCAGGTCGGCTTCGCGGGTGCCGCGGTGCCAGGCGCGAAAGCGCAGGCGCTTGATGCGGGAGTTTCGGTCCATGGGCTCCAACGGCGAATGGCCGATGGCGCTGGCGGCGCGATCGGCGACGGGGTAGATGCGCCAGATAGTCATGCGCCCCGATCTTCTCAATCCATTGTTCGCCGAAGTCACGGCGCTGAAGGGCGTGGGGGCAGCGCTCGCCAAGCCGCTGGAAAAGCTCGGCCTCGCCCGGGTCATCGATGTCGCGTTCCATTTGCCGAGCGGATGGATCGACCGGCTGCCGCGCGACGAACTCGATATTGCCGATGCGGGGCGGGTGATCGCGATCACGCTGACCCCGACCGACTATCGCATCAGCCGGGGGCGGGGGCCCACGCGGGTGCATGCCGTCGATGCCAGGGGCAATTCCGTCAGCATCGTCTTCTTCGGCGGCAATGCCGGCTGGGCGAAGAAGCTGCTGCCGCTCGGCGAAGCACGGCGCGTTTCCGGCAAGCTCGAAACCTATGGCGACGAGCTGCAGATCGTCCACCCCGACCAGGTGCTGCCCCTGGAGGAAGCGGGCGAGGTGGCCGCGCGCGAAGCGGTGTATCCGCTTTCCGAAGGCATGACGTCGAAACGCCTGGCGCAACTGGCGGCGCAGGCGATCGAGCGCGCGCCCGACCTGCCCGAGTGGATCGAGCCGAGCGTCAGGGCCAAGCATGGCTGGCCGTCCTGGCGCGCTGCGCTGGCGGCAATCCATGCCGATCCCGCCGACGAAAAGGCACGCGCGCGGCTCGCCTATGACGAGATGTTCGCCAACCAGCTGGCATTGCTGCTGGTGCGCGGCGCGGCGCGGGCCAAACGTGGGCGGCCGTTGACCGGGGACGGGCGACTGCGCGATGCGCTGGTGCTGCCCTACGCCCCTACCGGCGCGCAGGCACGCACGATCGGCGAGATCGAGGGCGACATGGCGCAGACGCGCCCGATGCTGCGGCTGCTGCAGGGCGATGTCGGTTCGGGCAAGACATTGGTCGCGATCATGGCGTTGCTGATCGCGGTCGAGGGTGGCGCGCAGGGAGCATTGCTGGCGCCCACGGAGATTCTGGCGCGCCAGCATTTCGAAACGCTCAGCCGAACCCTGTCCGGCCTCGACATCCGGGTTGCGATCCTGACTGGGCGCGACAAGGGACGGGCGCGCGAGGCGACGCTGATGGGACTGGCCGCCGGCGAGATCGACATATTGATCGGTACCCATGCAATCTTTCAGCAGGGCGTGTCCTACCGCGATCTTGGTCTGATCGTCGTCGACGAGCAGCATCGCTTCGGCGTCGCGCAGCGGATGATGCTCCAGGCCAAGGCGGAGCGCCCGCCGCATCTGCTGGTGATGACCGCGACTCCGATCCCGCGCACGCTGACGCTCGCGCAATATGGCGAGATGGACGTCAGCCGCCTCGACGAGATGCCACCGGGACGCCAGCCGATCGAGACGCGGGTGATGTCCGACGAACGGCTCGGCGAAGTCGTCGACGCGCTCGGGCGTCACATGGACAGCGGCGGGCAGGCCTATTGGGTGTGCCCGCTGGTCGAGGAAAGCGAGAAGACCGACCTCGCCGCAGCCGAGGGACGCGCCGCGGCACTGCGCGCGCGCTTCGGCGACAAGGTCGGGCTGGTCCATGGCCGCATGAAGGGGCCGGACAAGGATGCGGTGATGGCCGACTTCGCAGGCGGACGCACGTCGGTGCTGGTCGCGACCACGGTGATCGAGGTCGGCGTCGATGTCCCCAACGCGACGCTGATCGTGATCGAGGCGGCGGATCGCTTCGGCCTCGCCCAGCTGCACCAGCTGCGTGGCCGGGTCGGACGCGGTGGCGGGCGCTCGGTATGTCTGCTGCTGCGCGGAAGCCAGCTCAGCGAAACGTCTCGCGCGCGGCTTGCCCTGATGCGCGAGACCAATGACGGCTTCCGTATTGCCGAGGAGGATCTGCGCCTGCGCGGCGCGGGCGAGTTACTGGGGACCCGCCAGTCCGGCGATGCGCAGTTCCGGCTTGCCACGCCGGAAGCGATGGTCGAACTGCTCCCGGCCGCCAATGGCGACGCCCGGCTGCTGATCGATCGCGACGGGGGCCTGCACGGCGATCGGGGACAGGCCGCGCGAATTGCGCTGTATCTGTTCGAGCGCGATGGGGCGGTCAATCTCTTGCGGTCCGGATGAACGCGAACCCGGCTATAATCGCCGAGCTTTAGGAACCAGCGAGATGAACGCGTTGCTACCCCTGATGGTTGCCGTGCTGTCGGGCATCGGCGTTGCGCTGCAGCCGCCGACCAACGCGACGCTGTCGCGCGCATCGGGATCGCCGCTGCTCGCCGCGCTGATCTCGTTCGCAGCGGGCACGCTGATCCTGCTGATCGCGTGGGCAGCCGTCGATCGCACGTCGCCCGCCACGTTGAAGGGGCTGCCGGCCTGGGCGTGGTTCGGCGGCGCATATGGCGCGTTCTTCGTGGCGGCAACCGCCTATGCCGCGCCGCGCCTCGGCCTTGCCCAGCTCCTGACGATCATGATCGCGATGCAGTTGATCACCGCGCTGATCCTCGACCATTTCGGTCTGCTTGCGCTTGAGCGGACGCCGGTCAGCGCGTCCCGGATCGTCGGCATCATGCTGGTGCTCGGAGGGGCAGTGCTCGTGCGCCGCGGCTAGCGCTGCATGAGCCCGGCGAGCAGCTCGTAATAGCTGGCAAGATCGATCGCCTGATCGAACTGGCATCCCATGCGCCCGCCCAAGCACCAGCGAATTTCCGCGGCAATCACGCCCGTCACGGGAAGTATGACCCTGATCCGCTGCCCTTCGGAAAAATCGCCTTCGACGCGCGCCATCAACCCGTGCGGAGACAGGTTGACGATCAGCAGCGTCAGCGTTTCCGCATTCGGGCCATATCCGCGCGCACGATAATGAACCGCATCGCGATCGACGGCGCGGGCATCGGCAATGGCGTGGCTGCTCGGTCGGTACACGGCGCTTCTCCCCTGCTAGAAGCGGTTACGTTTCAGCAGCCTAGCGCAGCGGATGTGAAGCGACCCGAAAGGAGCAGCCTCAACGGATCGTTGCGATCGCTGGTTAACCGCGCGTCAGCAATCCGTGATGCTTCTTCCCGGCGGAGAGGCGCAGCGGTGCGTCGGCGACATCCAGGACCAGAGCATCGTCGTCGACCTTGGCCCCGTCGACCCGGGCGCCGCCGCCCTTGATCAGCCGCCGAGCCTCGCCTTTCGACGCCGCCAGGCCAAGCGCGACGAGCGCATCGACCACGCCGATCGGCCCTGTCACCTTATGGGTCGGCAATGCGTCGCCCGCCGATCCTTCCTCGAACGTCCGGCGCGCGGTTTCCGCCGCCTCGTCCGCTGCGGCGCGGCCGCGGCAAAGCGCCGTGGCCTCGTCCGCGAGAATCTTCTTCGCCTCGTTGATCCCGGCGCCCTCGAGCGATTCGAGCCGCGCGATTTCTTCCAGCGGCAGGTCGGTGAACAGCCGCAGGAAACGGCCGACATCCCGGTCGTCGGTGTTGCGCCAGAATTGCCAATAGTCATAGGCGGAAAGCTGCGCTTCATTTAGCCAGACCGCGCCTGCCATGGTCTTGCCCATCTTGCCGCCATCCGCCGTGGTGATCAGCGGCGTGGTCAGCCCATAGACTTCGGTTCCCTCGACACGTCGCGCGAGCTCGATGCCGCCCACGATGTTGCCCCACTGATCCGATCCGCCCATCTGCAGACGGCAGTCGGCCCGGCGCGCCAATTCCAGGAAATCATACGCCTGGAGGATCATGTAGTTGAATTCGAGGAAGCTGAGCGACTGTTCGCGCTCGAGCCGCAGCTTGACCGAGTCGAAGCCGAGCATCCGGTTGACCGAGAAATGCTGGCCGATATCGCGCAGGAACGGGATATATTCGAGCGCATCGAGCCACTCGGCATTGTCGAGCATCACCGCGTCGGTGGGACCGTCGCCGAAGGTCAGGAAGCGCTCGAACACGGTCTTGATCGAGGCGATGTTCGCGGCGATCGTATCGCCGGTCATCAACTTGCGTGCTTCGTCCTTGAAGCTCGGATCGCCGACCTTGCCGGTGCCGCCGCCCATCAGCACGATCGGCTTGTGGCCCGCCTGCTGAAGCCGGCGCAGCATCATGATCTGGACCAGGCTGCCGACATGCAGCGACGGCGCGGTCGGATCGAAGCCGATATAGCCCGGCACGATCTGACGCGCGGCCAGCGCGTCGAGCCCCGCCGCATCGGTCATCTGGTGAATATAGCCACGCGACGCGAGGAGGCGCAGCAGGTCGGAAGAAAAGTCGGTCATGACGGCGCCATATCGTCGATGCGCGGCGGCGTCATCCCTTGCGCCGCGCGGCGGATCGCGGCACGTCGCTGGATCATGGATTTCGGTATCGATCGGCTGCTCGCCAGCCCGCAACTGCTCGGCGAACTCAAGGGGCGGCGGGTCGCGCTGCTGGCGCATCCCGCGTCGGTGACACGCGACCTGACGCATTCGCTCGACGCCCTGGTCGAGGCGGGGATCGACGTCACCGCCGCGTTCGGTCCGCAGCACGGGCTGCGCGGAGACAAACAGGACAATATGGTCGAATCGCCGGATTTCGACGATCCGGTGCACCGCGTCCCGATCTTCAGCCTCTATGGCGAGGTCCGCCGTCCGACCGGACAGTCGATGGGCACCTTCGATGTCGTGCTGATCGATCTGCAGGACGTGGGCTGCCGCATCTATACCTTCATCACGACGTTGCTCTACATGCTCGAGGCCGCGGCCAGGCACGGCAAGGAGGTGTGGGTGCTCGACCGCCCCAACCCGGCCGGGCGGCCGGTCGAGGGGATGGCGCTGCGCCCCGGTTGGGAGAGCTTCGTCGGGGCAGGGCCGATGCCGATGCGGCACGGCATGACGCTGGGCGAACTTGGCCACTGGTTCGTCGATCACTACCGGCTCGACGTCGCCTATCGCGTGGTCGCGATGGAGGGATGGCAGCCCGACGCGGCGCCGGGATTTGGCTGGCCCGACGATCGCATCTGGATCAATCCCAGCCCGAACGCCGCGAACGTCAACATGGCGCGGGCCTATGCCGGGACCGTGATGCTTGAAGGGACGACGCTGTCCGAAGGCCGCGGCACCACCCGGCCGCTCGAACTGTTTGGCGCACCCGACATCGACGCGCGCAGCGTGATCGCGGCGATGCGGTCGCTGGCGCCCCAGTGGCTTGCGGGATGCAGCCTTCGCGATTGCTGGTTCGAGCCTACATTTCACAAGCATGTCGGGCAGTTGTGCGCAGGTGTTCATATCCATGCCGAAGGTCCGCACTATGACCACACGGCATTCCGGCCATGGCGATTGCAGGCGCTGGCGTTCAAGGCAATCCGGGGCGCTGCGCCGGACTATCCGCTTTGGCGCGATTTCCCCTATGAATACGAACTCGGCAAGCTGGCGATCGACGTGATCAACGGGGGTCCCGGGCTGCGCGAATGGGTTGACGACCCACGGGCGACCCCGAACGACCTCGACGCTGCGACCGACCCGGACGAGGCGGCGTGGCGCGCGCTGCGCCAGCCCTTCCTGCTGTATTGACCGACCTCATGCCGCATTGCCTGCCGCGTGACATCGCCGTATCGCCCGCATGATGCTGGCGGGGCTCATTTTTGCGACCGAAGAAGCCGACGACAAGCCGGGTGCGCTTGCCGCGACGCTGCCGTTCGGGGGCATGACGCTGATCGAATATCAGGCGCGGCTGCTCATCGCTTGTGGCGCGGGGCACCTGATGATTGCGGTCGCGCGCGTGACGCCGGCGTTGCTGGGGGCGGTCAATCGCATCGCCAAGCGCGGCGTGGCGATTGACATCGTGCGCTCGGCCGAAGAGGCGTCGGCCAAGGCGCACCCGCTCGCCGCGGTGATCGTGCTCGCCGATGGTCTCGTGACGACCGAGGCCGCGGTGCGGCTCGCGGCGGGAAGCGCACCCGACACGCTGATCGTCAGCGAGGATGCGGGCAGCCAGATCGCGGTCGAACGGGTCGACGCCGGGCATGTCTGGGCAGGGATCGCCGCGATCGCCGCGCAGCGCCTCGCCGATACCGCCGCGCTTCCGCGGGAATATGACTTTCAATCGACGCTGTTGCGGGTCGCGGTGCAGGCCGGCGCGCATCAGGTGCAGCTGCCGACTTCCGCCCGGCGCGCGGGGCACGGGGTGGAACGCAACTCCTCGACGCTGGCCAGCCGAAGCAACGCCGTGCTTGCGGCGCTGGCGACCCGGCGGACGTCGTGGGCGGACCGTTTCGTGTTCACGCCGATCACCCGCCTGGCACTGCCGCTGCTGGTCAGTCGCGGCATTCCCCCGTGGAGCGTGGTGGCGACCGGCGGCGTGGTAGCGGTCGGCGCAGTGGCGATGATCCTGCTCGACTGGACGATCGCCGGTGTCGTCGGCGCGGTCGCTGCTGTTGCGACGTTGTCGACCGGGTCACTGCTGGGATGGCTGCGCGGCGACGACCGGCTCGCCCGGCGGCAGGAGGCGGCGATCGCGATCGTCTCGGCGCTGGCGGCGATCGCGCTAGGCGCGATGACGGCCCGCGCGGAAATGACGCTGACGGCGCTGGTCCTTGCCATTGCCCTGGTCGTCACCGGTGCGATCGGCGAACGCGCCCGCGCCCGACCGGCATTCTGGTGGGGCAGCCCGGCGGGATATCTGCTGCTGCTCGCCGTCGCCACGATCGCCGGCTATCCCGCGATCGGGCTGGCGATCGTCGCGAGCTATGCCGCCGCCACGCTCGCTGCCGCGGTTGAGGCGCTTCGCGAAAAGGCTTAGGGCCGTCTTAACGACATTTCCGCTAGCTGGAGACCATGTCGCTCGATCCCGTCGATCCGCCCGGCGGCGCTCCCTACAGCGCCGAGACGTTGCTCGCCGCCGCTGCGGCGGCATCGATGCGCGTGCGCGGGCGATCGGCGGATGCGGCGCACGACCTGTTTCGCGCAGAACAGGATCGCATCGACGATGCGGTGCGCGCGGCATTCGGGCTCCAGCTTGCCCGCATCGTCGATACTGTCGCGACCGAATTGATGGCGTATGCGGGCCGATCGCTCGCTGCCGCGGGGCATCCCGAACTCGCCATGGCGCTGACCGCGGGCGATCGGCCCTATGACCTGCTCGTCGCGCATGAGCTTCTTGGCGACGCCGATCTCATCGAACAGTTGCTCGGCCGTATCGAGATAGACGCGATCGCCGACCGATTGCAGGGAGCTGCCGACGACGATCCCGAGCGCCCCAGCCTGCTCGCACGGATGGTCGAACATCCCGATCGCGTGGTCGGCAATGCCGCTCGCGCGCTGCTGGCGGCCGATTCGCGCCGCCGCGATGCGCAGGAGGGCTATCCGATCGCCCACAGCGATTTGTCGGCCGAATGTCAGCATCGGCTGACGTGGCAGATCGCCGCCGTGTTGCGCGGACGCGGCGCACACGCCGATCGCTCCGAGCTTGCGGCGCTTGATTCGGCCCTGGCGGATGCAGTTCGGCGCAGCCTGCGCGCCTATGACGAGGGTGATCGCATCGAGACGGCTGCGATGCGGATGGCGACGGCGCTCGATCCCGCTCCCGCCGAGCTCGGCACCTTGCTGCTCGAAGCGCTGGGTGATCGGCGCATCGCGCTGTTCATTGCATTCGTCGCACGCGCGCTCGGCAGCGATTATGCCGCGGTCCGGGCGCTTGTGCTCGATCGCGACGGCGATCGGCTGTGGGTGGCGCTGCGTGCGCTCAATCTTCCTCGGACGACGCTGGCGCAGATCGGGTTCGTGCTGAGCGAAGCCGATCCACGCCGTGATCTCGACCGGTTCGTCGACCGCCTAGATCCGGCGATGTTGCTGAGCCCCGATGATGCGCGCGCGGCGCTGATGATCCTTCGCGCCGACCCGGTCTATCGCGATGCGGTCGCGGCGATGGCGCAGGGGCGGGGGGTATGAACGCCCCCGATCACTTGCAGCCGATCGCGACGGCGTCGATCGATATGGTGGGCCGCCTGGTCGCGGCCGATCCCCGCATCGCCGAACTCAACGATCATGCCGGGGGCACGATCGGCGACACCTGCGCGCTGCCGCAACTCGCGGAAATCGCGCGACTCGCCAGCCGACTTGGCATCATCGTATCTCGAGCGATCGTGGTTGCGGATGGCGAAGAGGACCTGGAACTCTGGGTCCGCGCCGAACCCGGCGATAGCGGCGTTCGGCTCGAAGTTACCGGCTGGCGCCAGCGCAGCCCCTGGCGGCAGGTCGGCGACGTGGCCAGTCGTGAACGCGATCATTTCCGCTCGGATGCAGACTTTCTGTGGGAAACCGACGCGGCGCTTCGCATCACTGCACTCGCTTCGGAAGCAGGCGCGCGCTTCGGCTTCGACGCTACCGCCCTCGCTGGTCAGCCGATCACGCGGCTGTTCGCGCTCGCCGAGGCGGGCGATGGCGAACTGCCGCTGCTGCGTGCAGTGTCGGGGCAGGGGCGGTTCGACGATCAGCTCGCCGAAATTCGCGGGACCGGCCAACATGTTACCCTGTCGGCCAGTCCGCGCATCGATCCTGCGGGACGGTTCGCCGGGCTGGTAGGCGCCGCCACTCGCCTGCCGGCACCCGAGCCGGCGCCGCGTCGGTCGAATTCGACGGCCGGGCTGCCCGATCGCTTTACCGAACGGCTCGAATCGGCATTGCGCACGCCGCTCGACAAGATCATCGCCAATGCCGATAGCATCAGCGCCCAGGCCGAGGGCCCGTTACGGCAGGACTATGCCGAATATGCGGTCGATATCGCCAATGCGGGGCGGCATCTGCTGGCGCTGGTTGAGGATCTGGTCGATCTCGATGCGGTCGAACGGCCCGATTTCCGGCTCGATCCCGAGCCGATCGACCTTGCCGATGTCGCGCGCCGCGCCGCCGGGCTGCTTTCGGTGCGCGCTTCGCAAAAGGGCGTGCGCATCGATCGCCCCGATTTCGAAGCCGTCCTCCCTGCTCGCGGGGATTTCCGCCGGGCCCTGCAGATCGTCGTCAACCTGATCGGCAATGCCGTCCGCTATTCGCCGCAGGACGCGGCGGTGATGATCGAACTGGCGCAGGATGGCGACCATGCCGCGCTGACCGTCACCGACGAAGGCAAGGGCATCGCTTCCGAGGACCATGCCCGGATCTTCGACAAGTTCGGGCGCGTCGATCCCAGCGAGCCGGGCGGCAGCGGGCTGGGGCTGTACATTGCGCGGCGTCTGGCGCGGGCGATGGGCGGCGACCTGACGGTGGCGAGCGCGCCGGGGCAGGGTGCCAGCTTCACGCTTCGCCTGCCCGCAGGCTAGCGCCGCACCCGACGACCGATCAGCACCAACGCCAGCCCGAGCGCGGCGATCGCCGCGCCCTTGGTGACCCAGGGCGACCGGTCGATCATGAAGCTCGATTCCGGCCAGCGGATCACGCCCATCCCCTGACCGACGAACAGCAGTCCGAACGCGGCGATCACCAGCCCGATGCCGATCAGCAACCGCCGCAGCAGCATTTCAGCGCTCACCCACCGCGACATATTCGCGCTCGGCCGGACCGGTATAAAGCTGGCGCGGACGGCCGATCTTCTGCGCAGGGTCGGAAATCATCTCGTTCCACTGCGCCACCCAGCCGACCGTGCGGGCAAGCGCGAACAGCGCGGTGAACATCGTCGTCGGGAATCCGATCGCTGACAGGATTACGCCCGAGTAGAAATCGACATTGGGGAACAGCTTCTTTTCGACGAAATATTCGTCCTTTAGCGCCATTTCCTCAAGCTGCAGCGCAACGTCGAAGATCGGATCGGTGACGCCCAGTTCGCCCAGTACCTCGCGCACCGTCTTTTGCATCACGGTCGCGCGCGGATCGTAGTTCTTGTAGACGCGGTGGCCGAAGCCCATCAGGCGGAACGGGTCGTTCTTGTTCTTGGCACGATCGATATAGTGCGGAATCTTGTCGGGCGTCCCGATCTCGCGAAGCATGTTGAGCGCGGCTTCGTTGGCGCCGCCATGTGCAGGGCCCCAAAGGCACGCGATGCCCGCCGCGATACAGGCGAACGGGTTGGCGCCCGACGAGCCCGCCAGCCGCACGGTCGAGGTCGACGCGTTCTGTTCATGATCGGCGTGGAGGATGAAGATGCGGTCGAGCGCGCGTTCGACGATCGGGTTGACCTCGTACGGCTCGGCCGGGACGCCGAACGTCATGCGCAGGAAATTACCGGTATAGCTCAGGTCGTTCTGTGGATAGAGGAACGGCTGACCGATCGAATATTTATACGCCATCGCCGCGATCGTCGGCATCTTGGCGATCAGCCGGTGGCTGGCGATCAGCCGATGCGTCGGATCAGTGATGTCGGTCGAGTCGTGATAGAAGGCCGACAGCGCTCCCACGACCCCGCACATGATCGCCATCGGATGCGCATCGCGCCGGAACCCGCGATAGAATTGCGCGAGCTGTTCGTGCAGCATCGTGTGACGGCTGATCGTGTAGGTGAAGGTGTCGAGTTCGTCCTTTGACGGCAGCTCGCCGTTGAGCAGCAGGTGGGCGACCTCCATGAAGCTCGAATGCTCGGCCAGCTGGCCGATCGGATAGCCGCGGTGGAGCAACACGCCCTCGTCACCGTCGATATAGGTCAGCGCCGAATCGCAGCTCGCCGTCGAGGTGAAGCCGGGGTCGTAGGTGAACATGCCGGTCTGGGCATACAGCTTGCGGATGTCGACGACCTCGGGGCCGACGGTGCCCGAAAGCACCGGGCAATCGATCGCATTGCCGGGAAGCTGAAGCGTCGCGGTCTCTGGCATCGGCGGGAAATCCTTTCGTTCAGTCGGCGGCCGAAACGGCCATCTGGTCGGCGATGCGGCCCAGGCTCTCTTCGCGTCCCAGCAGGACGAGCACATCGAAGATGCCCGGTGAGGTCTTGCGGCCGGTCAGGGCCGCGCGAAGCGGCTGTGCGACCGCGCCGAGTTTCGCCCCGGTCTGCTCCGCAACCTCGCGTACCGCGGTTTCGAGCGCCTCCGTATCCCATGTGGGCAGCGCGTCAAGGCTCGCATGGGCAGCGGCCAGCAGCGCGCGGCCGTCCGCGGTGAGCAGCCCGGCGGCGGCGTCATCGAGCGTGAGCGGCCGCTTCGCCCACAAAAAGGCAGTCGCGTCCGCCAATTCGTTGAGGTTCGCCGCGCGCGGCTTGAGCGCGGGCATCGCCGCCTCGATCTGCGCCATCGAGGCCGGATCGGATCGGCCGAGCCGCAGCGCCGTCAGCGCCGCCAGGCGCGTGTCATCGGCCATCCGAATATACTGGCCGTTCAAATTCTCGAGTTTCTTGGTATCGAACCGCGACGGCGATCGGCCGATCGCTTCGAGCGTGAACCACTGCGTCGCCTGATCGCGCCCGATCAGTTCGGCGTCGCCGTGGCCCCAGCCCAGCCGCAGCAGATAGTTGGACAAGGCTTCCGGCAGGACGCCCATCTCGTCGCGATACGCCTCGACGCCCAGCGCGCCATGCCGCTTCGACAGCTTCGCGCCATCGGCGCCGTGGATCAGCGGCACATGCGCGTAGACCGGCTCGGGCCAGCCCATCGCACGGAGAATGCCGAGCTGGCGAAAGGCGTTGTTGAGGTGATCGTCGCCGCGGATGACGTGAGTGACGCCCATGTCGTGATCGTCGACCACCACCGCGAGCATATAGGTCGGCGTGCCATCGGATCGCAGCAGCACGAAATCGTCGATCTCGGCGTTCTGGACGGTGACGTCGCCTTGTACGCGGTCGGCGATCCGCGTCGCTCCGGTCTGTTCGGCCTTGAGCCGCACGACGTACGGGAGATCGGGGGTGCTTGCCGGATCGGCGTCGCGCCACGGGCTGACCACCTTGAACGGTCGCTTTTCGGCCTGCGCCGCCGCGCGCATCGCCGCAAGCTCTTCCTGCGTCAGATAACAGCGATAGGCGTGGCCGCTGGCGAGCAGCTGCCGCGCCACCTCGGCATGGCGATCGGCGCGGGTGAACTGGAACACCGCCTCGCCGTCCCAATCGAGTCCCAGCCAGCGCATGCCGTCGAGGATCGCGTCGATCGCGGGCTGCGTCGACCGCGCGCGATCGGTATCCTCGATCCGCAGCAGGAAACGGCCGCCATGATGACGCGCGTACAGCCAGTTGAACAGCGCGGTGCGCGCTCCTCCTATGTGGAGGAAGCCGGTCGGCGACGGGGCGAAGCGCGTCACCACGGGGCGCGGCTCGGCAGGCGTCGCGGCGCCGGTGTCGATATCGTCGGTTGCGCCCAAGCGCGCTTGCTCCCAAGCTGTAAATGAATGGCTCGTTTCGCCGCGCCCGCCCCTAGCACGGGGTTTCCCGCGCTTCAAACCGGCAGCGTCGGCCGCTGGCGGTACCCTGCGATCGAGCGCTGGCTGGAAGCGGAACGCGATCAGCTGCCGCTTTGGATTCCGGTTTTCCTGGGGGCAGGCGTCGCTGCATGGTTTGTGTTGCCCGATGCCGTGCGCTGGGCCGGCTTCATCGCGCTGGCGCTGGCGATCGCCGGGGCAGGTGCGGCGACGATGCGTGGCGGCCGAGCGGGACCGGCGGTCGCAATTGCCGGACTGGCGATGGCGCTTGGCTGCGCGCTGGTTTGGGGCCGGGCTGAACGGGTCGCTGCGCCGGTCCTCTCGCGTCCCGCGGTGGTCGCCTTTACCGGCAGGGTCGAACGCATCGAGGCACTGTCGGCGCGCGAACTGGTCCGCGTGCGATTGCGCGTGCAGCAGGTCGATGGCGAAGTGGAAGGCGGCTTGCCCCCGGTGGTCCGCGTCAACATCGCCGAACGCGATGTGCCCGATGGCCTGGCGCGCGGCGCGATTCTGCGCTTGCGGGCAAGGCTGATGCCGCCTGCCCCGCCGGCAGTGCCCGGCGCATATGATTTCGCACGCGTCGCATGGTTCGATGGCTTGGGGGCGAGCGGGCGCGCCTTTGCCCCGATCGCTATCGTCGCACCCGGCGACCAGCCGGGCAGAGACCTGCGCAATCGCGTCGCGCGCCATATCGAACGCCGGGTCGAAGGCAGCGCCGGCGGCATCGCGTCGGCACTGGCCACCGGCGACGAAGGAGCGATCAGCGAGGACGATGCCGAAGCGATGCGCCGTTCGGGCCTCGCGCATCTGCTGTCGATCAGCGGGTTGCATGTCACCGCCGTCGTCGGGGCGACCATGGTGCTGGTGCTAAAGCTGCTGGCGCTGAGTCCCGCGCTGGCGCTGCGGGTGCGGCTGCCGATGGTCGCCGCGGGAGCCGCCGCTGCGGTCGCGGTCGCCTACACGCTGTTTTCCGGCGCGGAAGTCCCGACGGTGCGCTCGTGCATTGCCGCATTGCTGGTGCTGGCGGCCTTGGCGCTGGGACGCGAAGCGATCACGCTCAGGCTGGTTGCCGCCGGCGCGACCATCGTGCTGCTTCTATGGCCCGAATCGATCGCTGGGCCGAGCTTCCAGTTGAGCTTCGCCGCGGTCACCGCGATTATTGCCCTGCAGGAATATCCGCGGGTGCGGGGCTGGTTCGCACGGCGCGAGGAAGGCGGCATCCGGCGGATCGGGCGGGGCATCGCGTCGCTGCTGCTGACCGGCGTCGCGGTCGAACTGGCGCTGACGCCGATCGCGCTGTTCCATTTCCACAAGGCCGGGCTGTATGGTGCGCTGGCTAATATCGTCGCGATTCCGCTGACTACTTTTGTGACGATGCCGCTTGAGGCGCTGGCGCTGGCGCTCGATCTGGTGGGGCTGGGCGCGCCGGTGTGGTGGCTGGTGGCGGCATCGCTCGAACTGCTGCTGTGGATCGCGCGGACCGTCGCGGCGGCGCCCGGAGCGGTGACCGCATTGCCGGCAATTCCCGCGGGTGCGTTCGCGGCGATGCTCCTGGGCATGCTGTGGATCGGTTTGTGGCGGACTCGCGTGCGGGCGTTCGGCCTGGTGCCGCTGGCAGTGGGGGCGGGCTGGGCGCTGACGACTCCGCGGCCCGACCTGATCGTCACCGGCGACGGCCGCCACCTCGCGCTGCGCAGTGCCGATGGCGGGATGGCGTTGTTGCGCGATCGGGCGGGCGACTATGTCCGCTCGATGCTGGGCGAAACCGCGGGCACCGACGCAGAACTCGGCGCGCTTGCCGATCGCGGCGACGTGCGCTGCAGCGCCGACCTGTGCATCGCCGATTATCGCAGTGCCACGCGGACCTGGCGCATCCTGGCGACGCGCAGCGGTTATTTCGTCGATGCGGGCGAGTTGATCGCGGCCTGCCGACAGGCAGACATCGTCATTGCCGACCGCGGCCTGCCCGCGGGGTGCGTACCGCGCTGGCTAAGGCTGGACCGCGCCGCGCTGGTGCGGACCGGCGGCGTTGCCATCGCCCTCCACGCCGGGCGCCTCGTCACCGTGCGCAGCCCCGGCGACCGCCACCCCTGGGTCACGCCGCCGATCGTCCGGCCGCCGCGCTATCGCCCTCAATAACGGCGCAGCAATCCGGCGAGCCTGCCCTGCACGCGCACCTGATCGGGGCGATAGCGCTGCGGATCATGGCTGCGATTGGCGGGATCGAGCCGAACCATCGCGCCTTCATGCCTGAAATATTTCAGCGTCGCTTCATGATCGTCGATCAGCGCAACGACGATCTCGCCCTCGCGCGCCTCGTCCTGCCGCCGGATCAGCGCATAGTCGCCGTCGAGAATGCCGGCATCGACCATCGAATCGCCCGCAACCTCAAGCGCGTAATGATCGCCCGAACCGAGCAGCGCGGCGGGGACGGGCAGCATCGTGGCGCCCTCCATGGCCTCGACCGGCATGCCAGCGGCGATGCGGCCGTGCAGCGGAATCTCAATGACATCGTTGGCGGGGGACGGGGGTGTGTTGCGTGAAGTGGAGGAAGGTGACACCTGCGACAGTGTTTTCGCATTTGCCTTCTTGACGTCACCGCGCTCGGGCATGCGCAGCACCTCGAGCGCGCGCGCGCGATTGGGCAGGCGGCGCAGAAACTGTCGCTCCTCCAGCGCGCTGATCAGACGATGGACGCCCGACTTCGACTTGAGATCCAGCGCATCCTTCATCTCCTCGAACGAGGGCGATACGCCGGTTTCGGCAAGGCGGTCGGAAATGAAGCAGATCAATTCGTGCTGCTTGCGCGTGAGCATGGCGTACCTCCGTCGGAACAGACGCGGAACACCCTAGCAACGCCTGCGGACAAGTCAAGCGATGGGCAGAATATCCACGCGTTCGCCTTTGGCCATGGGCGGCGCATGGGGTTGTCGAACGATCAGGCATTGCGCCCTGGCGAGCGTCCGCAGCATCGAACTGTCCTGTGCGTCGGCAGGGGTGGCGACACCGTCTGCCAGCGTAGCGCGCATGTAATCGAGCCGATCGCCATTGGCGGGAAGCGCGCTGCCCGCCACCGCGGGAACGGGAGTCGGCCACGGCATCGCCGCGCCGCCGAGCGCACGCACCATCGGCAGCACGAACAGATGCGCGGTGACGAATGCCGACACAGGGTTGCCCGGCAGTCCCAGCACGACGGTGTCGCGCATCCGCCCCGCCAGCATCGGCTTGCCGGGGCGCAGCGCGATCCGCCAGAAATCGATCTCCGCGCCCGCTGCGGTCAGCGCGGGACAGATCAGGTCGTGGTCACCGACCGAGGCGCCGCCCGTCGTCACCAGCATATCCGCATCGATGCCCGCAAAGGCCTCGACCATCACTTCGAGCCGATCGGGCAGGATGCCGAGATCGACGATATCGACAGGCAGCGCCGCGAGCATTGCAGACAGCATAACGCCATTCGATTCGGGTAGCTGGTCGGGCCCGAGGTCGCTTCCCGGCGCGACCAGTTCGTCGCCCGTCGCCGCCACCGCCACGCAAACCCGGCGTCGCACTTCCACCTGCGCGTGCCCGGCGACTGCAGCGAGTCCCAGCAGCTGCGGCGTCAGCTGTTCGCCCACCGCGACGAGCGGATCGCCGCAAGAGAAATCGAGCCCGCGCCGCCGGACATTGCCGCCCGGCCCGCGCGGACCGTCACCGGCCAGCGTCAGCACTGCGCCGTCGCGGCGCGCTTCCTCCTGAACCAGCACGCAGTCGGCACCGCTCGGCATCGCCGCGCCGGTGAAGATGCGCACCGCGTCCCCCGCCGTGATCGCCCCGTCGAAGCGGTGTCCGGCAGCGCTTTCGCCGACCACGCGCCATGGGCCGGGCAGGTCGGCATGGCGGATCGCATAGCCGTCCATCGCCGACAGGTCACTCGCGGGCTGGGTGCGAAGCGCCGCCAGCGGCTCGGCCGCCCAGCGGCCCGCAGCGTCGCGCAGCGCCACGGGCTCGGTCGCCAGCAGCGGCAGCAGCGCCAGCAGGCGCGCCTGTGCTTCGGCGACGGGGAGCAGGCTCATGGCCGCGTCCAGTCGCCCGATTTCCCACCGCGCTTGGCCAGGACGCGGATGCCGTCGATGACCATCGCCTTGTCGATCGCCTTGGCCAT